>CAMUZA010000010.1 GCA_947165085.1 uncultured Clostridia bacterium
GTGAAAGGGCGGTGTCTTAACCACTTGACCAACGGGCCTGGTAGCGGCAATCTGACTCGAACAGATGACACTCCGGGTATGAACCGAATGCTCTACCAACTGAGCTATGCCGCCATTTCTGCCGCCGAAACAGCAAAGTGAATTATATAGGATGATCCTCTGTTTGTCAAGTACTTTTCTCGGAATTGTGAGAAAAAATACGCTTTTGTTTGAAAATGCCGTTTTCAGGCTATACTCTATTTGATTTTAGGGAGGGATTGCTGTGAAAGCAAAGGCGTATACCGTCTGGAAAGAGGCGGTGATCTTCTATCTGGGCGGGATGTTCTACTGCCTGACGGAGCTTCTCTGGCGCGGCTGGACGCACGGGAGCATGTTCCTGCTCGGAGGACTGTGCTTTTATCTGGTCGGAGGACTGGATCGACATTTCCGAATGAGTATTCTTGCGCAGATCGTGCTCGGTGCGCTGATCGTCACGTTCTTTGAATTCTGGACGGGGATGCTCGTTAACCGCGTGATGGATCTGAACGTGTGGGACTATTCGCGCCTGAAATTCAATCTTTTGGGGCAGATCTGCCTGCCGTTCACGCTCCTGTGGATGCCACTGAGCCTGATCGCGTGCTTCTGCGAAAACTATCTGCGGCACGCGCTCTTTGACGAGCCCATGCCGCAGGTCCGGTGGGTGATTTGATGGCGAAGGAGACAACATTCTCCTTTGCGTTATGAGAAAACGATCAACCGTGTCATTGCGAGGAGCGAAGCGACGTGGCAATCTGTCCGTCTCGTCGCAGGACACTTTAACGTATTCCGCTCCGTACCTCCAAGATTGTCATTACCCGGCTTGTCCGGGTAATCTGTGCGTATCGACATTGGACACATCACCGTGATACGGTAAACGTGCCGTACCAGCAACGGATAGACTCCCCTTGCGGGGAATGACAGGGAAGAGGTGCGGCGCGTAACACGGCGCAAGTGCCATACCTGCAGCGGACGGATTGCCACGCAGCCTGCGGCTGCTCGCAATGACAAAAACGGGGTGTGTCGCGCTCTTTGACGAGCCCATGCCGCAGGTCCGGTGGGTGATTTAGAAGGCTTCCTCTCAAAGGGAAGCCTTTTCGGGCGTATACAGGGTTATTCTGCTTCCTCGATGGGTGGTTCTTCTGCGTCCTCGGCAGGAGAGATTTCCGTCTGCGATTGCGGCTCTTCCGGCTCAGGCAGAGGACCGTCGGTCAGGAGCAGGCAGGCGCTGCAGGTCGCCATGGCGAGCATAAGCGAGGCGTTGATTATGATATTGCTGAGTTCGCCAGCATGCAGCGTGTCCGCGGCGGTAAAAGCGCAGAACGCCGTCGCGGACAAGGTCCAGAACAGGCTCATGCGCAGATGACCGCGCTCAAAGCTGAAGCCTGCGAGCTGGAAGCAGCCGAGCATGCAGCAGATCGCCGCGAGGAGCTGAAAGGCGTAGTCGTGGATAGACGGATCGGTGTTCCAGACCTGGAAGCAGACGATCAGCCGGATGATCAGATAGATGCTTGCGGTCATGAAAAGCAGGGCGGTGGGCTTCCTGCCCAGAATCCGCAGGATCGCGAAAACGATGAAGCAGATCGCGCTGACGATGCCAAGGGGCGGCAGGAGCGCAGCAAGCGTCCTGGAGAATTCCGGCGACTGGGTGAAGAGCGTTGCGACAGCGTTGCCGCCGCTGCGCCAGAGAGTGATGTTGCCCGCGATCAGTCCGGCCGCGCTCAATACCAGAAGCGCGTTGGGAATGACGGCGGAGGGGAAGACCTGCTGCCAGCTTTCTTTTTTGGCCAGCGGGTAGAGGAACGCGACCAGACCGACGAACAGAACGCCTGCCAGCACGGCGAGCAGGATGTGCAGCTTGCTGCCTTCGGCCAAGCTGCCGTCTGCCATCAGCTCCGCTGCGAGCTGCCGGCGGCGAATCAGAAAGCCGGCGACGGCGACGCAGAAGGTCAGCGGATTGATTTTTCATACAGATTCCTCCGTTCTTTGCTGTCATTATAGCACAACCGGCTGGGATTTTACATAGTATGGTAAAATATTTTTTGCGCGGCGTCGGAAATCGCCGCGTTTTTTCGCAAAAAGTTTCCAAACCCCCTTGCATTTCGGATATTCGGGTGGTATAATATGGACAATCAATAGTAAAGCTTACTAAAGAGAGGGTCGCCCCTCTCTTTCTTCTTGCAATAAGGAGTTGAAGCCATGAAGATCACCGAACAGGTATGGCAGTTTGCAGAGCCTTTGGTCAAGAAAAACGGCTGCTCCCTCTGGGACGTCGAATACGTCCGCGAGGGCGGCGAATGGTTCCTGCGCCTTTACATCGACAAAGAGGGCGGCGTAGACATCGACGACTGCGAGCGTGTCTCGCGCGCGGTCGACCCCGTGTTGGACGAGAAAGACCCGATCCCCGAGAGCTACCGCTTCGAGGTCTGCTCGGCGGGGCTGGAGCGCGCGCTCAAGCGTCCGTCGGACTTTGCACAGTTCATGGGCGCGCCGGTGCTGGTCAAGCTCTATCAGCCGAGAAACGGCAGGAAGGAATTTGCCGGAACGCTGACGGGCTATGAAGACGGCAGGGTGAGCGTGCAAATGAACGGAAACGAATTCACCTTTGAAAAGACCGAAGTCGCGCTGGTACGCCTGCGCGTGGAATTCTGATTACGAAGAGAAACAATAAGGAGAATAACTATGAACTCTGAGATTTTTGGAGCGCTGCGTCAGTTGGAAAAGGAACGCGGGATCCCGGTTGATTACATGGTTGACCGCATCACGCAGGCGCTGGTCGCGGCGTATAAGAAGGACAAGGACGGCTACACCGACAACGTGTTTGTAGAGCTGAACGAAAGCAAGCTCCTGATGTACGCGCAGAAGGAGGTCGTGGAGGAGGTCGTTACCCCCGCGACGGAGATCACCCTTGACGCGGCGAAGAAAATCAGCAAGCGCGCGAAGCTCGGCGACATCGTGAACGTCGAAATTCAGACCAAGAACTTCGGCCGCATCGCCGCCCAGACCGCGAAGCAGGTCATCATTCAGGGCATCCGCGAAGCGGAGCGCGGCATGGTCTTCGAATCGTTCTCCTCCAAGGAGCACGAGATCCTGACCGGCACGGTGCTTCGCATCGACAATAACGGCGACATGACCATTCAGGTCGGTCAGGGCACGGACCGCACCGAAGCGCTGCTGGCGGTCGGCGAGCAGGTTCCCGGCGAGCGTTTCGTCGAGGGCGACCTGATCCGCGTCTACGTCGTCGAGGTGCGCCGCAGCAACCGCGGTCCGCAGGTGCTGGTTTCCCGCACCCACCCCGCGCTCGTCAAGCGTCTGTTCGAGCTGGAAGTGCCGGAGATCGAATCCGGCGCGGTGGAGATCCGCTCCATCGCCCGTGAGCCCGGCTCGCGCACCAAGATCGCCGTCCACGCGGCGGAGGAAAACATCGATCCGGTCGGCGCCTGCGTCGGCGCGCGCGGCGCCCGTGTCGGCGCTGTGGTCGACGAGCTGCAGGGCGAAAAGATGGACATTGTCGTCTGGTCGGAGGATATCTGCGAATTTGTCGCTTCCGCGCTGAGTCCGGCGGACGTCATCTCCGTCACCCAGCTTCCCGACGCAAAGGCGTGCCGCGTGATCGTCCCCGACGATCAGCTCTCGCTCGCCATCGGCAAGGAGGGTCAGAACGCCCGTCTGGCTGCCCGCCTGACCGGCTGCAAGATCGACATCAAGCCTGCTTCGCAGGCGGAGGCGATCGAAGAATAAACGCAGGCTGCTTGCAAAGGAGGGAGAATCGTGCCGAAGAAAATACCGATGCGGCAGTGCCTGGGCTGCCGTGAAATGAAACCGAAGCGGGAGCTGCTGCGCGTCGTGCGCAGTCCGGAGGGCGCGATCGCCCTCGACCTGCACGGCAAGGCCTCCGGCAGAGGCGCTTACGTCTGCCGCAATACGGAGTGCCTGAAAAAAGCGATCCGCGCGAAGGCGATTGCTCGTGCCTTCGATACGGAGATTCCGCAGGAGATCTATGACGCCCTGCTGGCGGAAATGGAGGCGGAAACGAATGGAACGAGATAAGAGCCTCGGCCTGCTGTCGATCTCAAGGAAGGGCGGCAACATCGTCCTCGGCGAGGAGCAGGTCGGCGCAGTGGCAAGAGCGGGACGGGCAAGACTGATCCTGCTGGCGGCGGATGCGGGAGCGCATACTTACCGCAGAGCGAAGAGCTTCATCGCCGGAACGCCGCAGCCCATGCTGCAGCTCAGCTACGACAAGGATACGCTGGGCGACGCTTTGGGAACGACGGTCTGCGCGATCGCGGCGATCACCGACGTCCGGCTGGCGCAGGCGTTTGTCAAGACGCTGGGCGAGCCGGAGAAGTACGCCGGACTGCTCGCGGATCTGGACGTTCGGGTGCAGCGCGTGGAAAAACGCCGCGCGGAGGAAAAGAAGCACCAATACAACGTCCGTCATGGGAAAAAGTAATGGAGGTGGCTATATGAGTTTAGTGAAGTATAGAGTCAAGGAAGTCGCGGCGGATTTCGGCATGCAGCCGAAGCAGGTCGCGGAGATCATCGGGATCTATTTCGACAAGCCGAAGAGCAACACGCAGGTGCTGACGGACGAGCAGCTCAACGTCGTGTTTGATCATATCACGCAGCATCACCAGATCGAGTCGATCGCGGAGGTGTTCGCAGTAGAGCCGGCGCCGAAGAAGGAAGCGCCGAAGAAGGAAGAAAAGTCCGAGAAGCCGAAGGCGGAGGACAAGAAGACTGCCGACGGCAAGGCGGAAGCGAAGCCGGAAAAGCCGAAGGAAGAACAGCGCAAGCGCGAGCGCCGCGTGGTCGACACCAAGGCAGTCACGGTCAACGCCGACCGCTTCGACGACCGCGTGGACAATCTCGTCTCCGAGCGCGTGCAGAACTATTCCGGCGGCAAGCAGAAGATCGGCAGCAAGGGCAAGAACAAGGGCAAGGACAAGAAGGCTCCGATGGGCAGCAAGCGCCGCAATGAGGAGCAGGAGAAGATGCGCCGTCTGCAGCTGGAGATCATCAAGAAGACCCCGCTGACAGTCAAGATCCCCGATGAGATCACGGTCGGCGAGCTGGCCTCGCGCATGAAGAAGACCGCGACGGAGCTGATCAAGGTCCTGCTCAAGAACGGCGTCATGGCGTCGATCAATCAGAACATCGACTTCGACACCGCGGAATTTGTCGCCACCGAGCTCGGCTGCAAGGTCGAGCGCGAGATCGTCGTCACGATCGAAGAGCGTCTGATCGACGACCATGTGGATACCGAGGACGAGCTGGTCAGCAGAAGTCCGGTCGTCGTCGTCATGGGTCACGTCGACCACGGCAAGACGAGCCTCCTCGACGCCGTGCGAAAGACGAACGTCGTCTCCGGCGAGGCGGGCGGCATCACCCAGCACATCGGCGCGTATACCGTCTCGATCAACGGCAATCCGATCACCTTCCTGGATACCCCCGGTCACGCCGCCTTTACCTCCATGCGTGCGCGCGGCGCGATGTGCACGGATATCGCCATTCTGGTCGTGGCGGCGGACGACGGCGTCATGCCGCAGACCATCGAAGCGATCAACCACGCCAAGGCCGCGAACATTCCAATCATCGTCGCGGTCAACAAGATGGATAAGCCGGGCGCGAATCCCGACCGCATCCTCACCCAGCTCACCGAGCACGACCTCGTCCCGTCAGAATGGGGCGGCGACACCGAGGTCTGCCGCATCTCCGCCAAGAGCGGCGAGGGCATCGACGAGCTGCTGGAGACCGTCATCATGACGGCGGAGCTTGCAAATCTGCGCGCCAATCCCAACCGCGCCGCGAAGGGTACGGTCATCGAGTCCCGTCTGGACAAGAACCGCGGTCCGATCGCGACCCTGCTCGTGCAAAACGGCACCCTGCGCAAGGGCGACCTCATCATCGCCGGTACGGCAGTGGGCCGCGTCCGCGTGATGACCGACGACAAGGGCAGAACGATCGCGGAAGCCGGTCCGTCCATTCCGGTCGAGATCACCGGTCTGGCGGAAACGCCCGCGCCCGGCGACGAGTTCAACGCCGTTGAGGACGAGCGCATGGCACGCCAGCTCGTCGAGCAGAGAAAGCAGGCGGAGAAGGACGCCGCCGCGAAGAGTGCAAGCAAGGTCACGCTGGATAACCTCTTTGCCAAGATGCAGGAGGGTGAAATGAAGGAGCTGAACCTGATCGTCAAGGCGGACGTGCAGGGCTCCGCAGAGGCAGTCAAGGCAAGCCTCGAGAAGATCAGCAACGAAGAAGTCCGCGTCCGCGTTATCCACGCCGCGGTCGGCGCGATCAACGAGTCTGATATCCTGCTCGCCTCCACCGCCAACGCCATCGTCGTCGGCTTTAACGTCCGTCCGGATCCCGCCGCGGCGGCGTCCGCAAAGCGCGACAAGGTCGATCTGCGCATGTACCGCGTCATCTACGACGCGATCGACGAGATCGAAGCGGCGATGAAGGGCATGCTCGCCCCGAAGTACCGCGAGGCGGTCATCGGTCACGCCGAGGTGCGCCAGACCTACAAGGTCTCCGCCATCGGCACGATCGCCGGCTGCTACGTCAAGGACGGCAAGATCACCCGCGACGCGCAGGTGCGCGTCCTGCGTGACAATATCGTCATCTACGAGGGCAACATCGGCTCTCTGCAGCGCTTCAAGGACTCCGTCAAGGAGGTCGCCGCCAACTACGAGTGCGGCATTTCCATCGAGAAATTCAACGACATCAAGGAAGGCGACGTTTTCGAGTGCTTCGTTATGGAGGAAGTGCCGCGCTGACCGGATAATCAGTCTATAAGTGGGAGCAAATCAAAGGCTCCCACTTTTTCAAAGGAGAAATACTATGGCATCGAACCGAATCGGACGCATCAACGAGGAGATCCAGCGCGAGCTTTCCGAGCTGCTGCGCAGCCTCAAAGACCCCCGCGTCCACAAGACCATGCTTTCCATCACCCGCGTGGAAACGACGCCCGATCTGCGCTACGCGAAGGTCTACGTCTCCATGCTGGATAAGGATTTTACCAAAGAAACGCTGGCCGGACTCAAGTCCTCGGCCGGCTACCTGCGCCGCGAGCTGGGGAAGAACCTCCAGCTTCGCTATACGCCGGAGCTGCAGTGGCAGGCGGACGACTCCATCACCCACGGCGCCCATATCCTCGACATCCTCTCCAAGCTGGATATTCCGGAGGACAGCGACGATGAAACAGCGGACAATCCCTGAGATCGCGGCGTATCTGCTGCAGAATGACAACTATATTATGTTAACCCACCGCCGCCCGGACGGAGATACCGTCGGCAGTGCGGCGGCGCTGTGCGGCGGGCTGCGCGCGCTGGGAAAGAGGGCTGCAGTCTGGGAAAATCCGCAATTCACGGACAAATTTCGCCCGTATCTGAGCGGATTGACAACGGATGAGATTCCGGAAGACGCGAAACTCGTCGTCGTCGATATCGCCACGGCGGGTCTGCTGCCGTATGGAACTGAAAATTATGTAAACCGAATCGACCTCCGCCTCGACCACCACGGCAGAGACTTGGAGTTCGGAGCGGTGGGGTTCGTGGATTCCTCCGCAGCAGCCTGCGGCGAGATCATTCTCGATCTTCTGGAGCAGATGCACGCCCCGATCGACAAAAGGATTGCCGAGGCGCTCTACTGCGCGATCGCGACCGACACCGGCTGCTTCCGCTACAGCAACGTGACGGCGAAGACGCTGTGCGCGGCGGCGAAGTGCAAGCAGCTCGGCGCGGACACATACGCTGTCAATCAGGTCATGTTCCTGACCAAGCGTCTGGCGCGGCTGAAGCTCGACGCCTACCTGACGGAAACGACGGAGTTCTTCGCCGGCGGCAGGGTCGCGGTCAGTCAGATTCCCGAGCAGGTCATCACAGACCTCGGCGTCACCGAGGACGACATCGACGACATCTCCGGCTTTGGGCGGGAGATCGAGGGCGTGCGCATCGGCGTCATGCTTCGCGAGGTCAAGGAGGGCGGCAAGATCTCCGTCCGCACTGCGCCGGAGTACGACGCGGCGGCGATCTGCGCCGTTCTGGGCGGCGGCGGTCACCGCGCCGCGGCGGGCGCGACCGTGCCCGGCGGTCTGGAAGAGGCGAAGGCAGCGATCCTGCGCGCGCTGGAAGCGAACGGAGTGGCGCTCTGATGGCGAATGGTATTCTGATTGTCGACAAGCCTGCGGACTGGACCTCTCAAGACGTGGTCAGCAAGCTGCGCGGCGTTTTTCACGAGCGGCGCGTCGGTCACGGCGGGACGCTCGACCCTATGGCGACGGGCGTGCTGCCGGTGTTTTTCGGCAGAGCCACGCGCGCGGTGGAGTTCTTTGAGCACGCGGACAAGACCTATCTTGCGACGCTGCGGCTCGGCACGGTGACGGACACGCAGGACGTGACCGGCACGGCGCTGGAGACACGTCCGGTCAATGTTGCCGAAGCGCAGCTTCGCGCCGTTCTGGCGCAGTTTACCGGCGAGCTCGAGCAGATCCCGCCAATGTACAGCGCGATCAAGATCGGCGGCAAAAAGCTCTACGAGCTGGCGCGCAGCGGCAAAGAAATCGAGCGCAAGCCGCGCCGGATCACGGTGTTTTCCATTGAACTGCGCGAATTTGACGGCACGGATGCCGTGCTGATGATTCATTGTTCCAAGGGCACCTATGTCCGCACGCTCTGCCATGACATCGGTGCGGCGCTCGGCTGCGGCGGCTGCATGGCTGCGCTGCGGCGGGTGCAGGCGGGCGCGTATACGGAGGCGCAGAGCGTTCCGCTGGAGGAGATTATACATAATCCGAACGCGGAAACCCTGCTGCTGCCGACGGACAGCCTGTTTGCCGCTTATCCCGCCGCGACACTGAACGCGGAACAGGAGAAACGCTGCCGCAACGGCGCGGAATTCTCCGCCCGTCTCGCGGACGGCACGTGGCGGCTCTATGGCGCAAACAGCGAATTCTTAGCTCTTGCCGCGGCAAAGAGCGGCACGGTCAAGACGATCAAGAGCTTCTTTTAGGAGAGAGTATGGACAAGTGTGTTCTTGCGCTGGGTTTTTTTGACGGCGTACATCTGGGGCACGGCGCACTGCTGCGGCGCACGCGGGAGCTTGCGGATGCACTGCGTCTGCCCGCCGCCGCGCTGACCTTTGACACGCATCCGGCGGAGCTGGTCAGCGGGCAGCGCGTTGCGCTTTTGAATACGCCGCAGGAGCGGGAAACACTGATGCGCGAGCTTTACGGCATCGACGAGGTGCTGACGCTGCATTTTGACCGCGAAACGATGGCGCAGCCGTGGGACAGCTTCGTGCGCGACACGGTCTGCGGGCGCTTCGGCGCGGTGCACGTCGTCTGCGGCGAGGATTTCCGCTTCGGTGCGGGCGGCAGAGGAACGCCGGCGCTTCTGCAGGAGGAATGCGCGCGGTTCGGCGTCGGCTGCGACTGTATCGCGCAGGTCTGCATGGACGGCGCGGCGGTCTCCTCCACGCGCATCCGCGCGCTGCTGGAAAACGGCGAAACCGCCGCGGCGGTGCGGCTGCTCGGCCACCCGCACCTTCTCACCGGGACGGTCACAACGGGAAAAAAGATTGGGCGCACCCTCGGCATCCCGACGGCGAATCTCGTCCTGCCGGACGGCGTGCTCGTGCCGAAGTTCGGCGTCTACGCCGCAAACGCGGTCTTCGACGGGCAGACCCGACGCGCCGTGGTCAATATCGGCACGCGACCGACCGTGAACGGGAAAAACGTCACCGTTGAGCCGTGGATATTGGACTTCGACGGCGACCTCTACGGGCATAGGTTAAGGCTGGAATTGCTGGATTTCATCCGTCCCGAACGGAAGTTCTCTTCCCTTGACGCGCTGAAAGCCGAAATTCTGCGCAACGCGGAACAGGTCAGAAATATGTAAAGGACAGACGAACATCGTCTGTCCTTTTTCCGTACGGTTTCGCGCCGACCATGATGTTTCATGCGGTACACTTGACACCTATGGACTTTGCCCGAAATCGTTTGGCCGCCGATTTCGCATTCGTACGCAATGAAAGCAAATTCCGTCTGTGTCCGAGCGTAGTATGTGCAGCCGCGTGATAAATATGCGACCGGTTTTCGGAATATTTCAGCTCCTGCGTGGAAACCTACGCGAAAAGGGGCTGAAAGCATGAAACTAACGAAAGCGGAATACGGAAAACTGGTCGATCAATACGCGCCGAAAAGCAAATGCCTGAAAAACTGTCTGAACGCCTTTTGGACAGGCGGCCTGATCTGTACACTCGGGCAGCTCCTGCTGAACTGGTTTGCTTCAATGGGTCTGGACGAGAAGACGAGCGGCGCCGCTGTCGCCGTCTGCCTGGTTCTGCTGTCCGCGATCCTGACCGGATTTGCGGTCTACGACGACATCGCCAAGCTCGCGGGCGCGGGCACGCTCGTGCCGATCACCGGCTTTGCCAACGCCGTGGTTGCGCCCGCGATCGAGTTCAAGACCGAGGGCTTCGTCACGGGTCTGGCGGTCAAAATGTTCACCATCGCGGGACCCGTGCTGGTCTACGGCACCGCCGCGAGCGTGATCTACGGCCTGATCCTCTGGCTGACAATGCAATTCTAACAAAAACCGCCCGAAGCCGTATGGCTCCGGGCGGTTTTGCCTATCAATCACTTGAGGTCGCGCTTTTTGAAGAAGAACAGACCGATCAGCGTATGGAGCGTGCCGAAGAAGACATACGAGAGCATGCCCTCCGCGAAGATCAGCGCGCGGGAAGTCTCCTCGCCTCCGTGGATGATGCTGAGCATGCTGAGGCTGTTCAGATTGAAGATGTTTTCACCGAACGTCGGGATAAAATAGACGACGTACTTGAACGAGTCGTAATCGACGATCATCAGAATGGAGTTCACCATGAACAGCACGAGCGTGAAAACGATCGTGAGAATGATCGTCGGCGCGGTGCTCCGGAAGATCAGCGCGAACATGGTGGAAACTGTCGCGATGAACACGAACGACATCAGTCCGTACAGGATGAAGTACAGAATCTCCAGCCCGAGGCTCAGGGCGGTGTTCCAATAGAACGGGAAGAACAGAAGCGCCAGCGCGACCGTGACGAGGGCGTAGACCGCGATCACGACCACCGTGAACAGCATGGAGATGAGCAGATGAGAAAGATAGATCGCGCTGCGGCGGTTGCCGGCGATGACCTTGTTGCGCAGGGTGCCGTTGGAGCAGTCCAGACAGACGATGATCCCCGCGAACACAGGCAGGATCAGTCCGATGTTGTTCGTCAGAGAAAAGGCGGAGCCGATGACCGTGTTCGCGCTGAACAGCTGGGTTTCTCCCGAGCCGGAGAGCGCGTCGAGTCCGGCGTACAGCAGGACGATCAAAACAGGGAAGGCGACCGCAAGAATCAGGGCGATCAGCGTCAGGCGGCTTTTGCGCAGATGGTAGAAATCCGCTTTCAGAAGTCTTTTCATGCGATGTTCCCCCTTCCGAGCAGACGGATGTAGTGATCCTCGATCGTCTCCTCCAGCGTATTCACGGAACGAATGCGAATGCCCTGCGAGGTGAGGACCCACATCACGCGATTCAGATCAGCGTCGCCGTAGACCGCGACTCTGCCGTTCTCCATCGCGATCTCCGGGAAGCTGCCGTCCGCCTGCAGCGCGGCAGCGGCAGCCTCCGCGTTTTCCGCGTCGATGATGATGCGCCGTCTGGCGTTGCGGTGCAGATCCTCCATGCGGATCTCCTCGAGCAGCACGCCGTGGGAGATCACGCCGATCTTCGTGCAGATCTTCTCCAGCTCCGAGAGGATATGGCTGGAGATCAGGAAGGTGACGCCCTCGCTGTGCAGCTTCAGGATCGTCTCTCTCACTTCAATGAAGCCCTGCGGATCGAGTCCGTTCATCGGCTCGTCCAGGATAATGAAATCTGCGCCGGAAACGAGGACCATGGCGATGCCGAGACGCTGACGCATGCCGAGCGAGAATTTGCCGACCTTACGCTTGGCGATCTCGTCGTAATTCAGTCCGACGCGCCGGATGAGGGCGATCAGCTCCTCGTCCGTCCGGCTGACGCCCGTGATATAGCTCTGCAGCTTCATGTTCTCCAGCGCCGTCATGCTGCGGCTCATCGTCGCCGCCTCGACGATCGCGCCGGTGTGTCTGCGGACCTCGTAGAGCGCGGGCGAATCGTTCGACACGCCGCAGATGGCGTACGAGCCGGAGGTCGGCGCGGCGAGTCCGGTCACAAGGCGGATCAGGGTCGTCTTGCCTGCGCCGTTTTCGCCGACAAAGCCGTAAATGTCGCCTTTTTCGATGTGCATGGAAACGTGTTTTACTGCGTATTGCCCTTTGTAAACCTTACAAAGATCGCATGTTGTCAAAACGTCCAATTCTTTTCCTCCTTCTGAAACTATAAATAAACGGAAAAAAGAAAAACCCCGAAAAATCTTGATTTTTCGGGGTTTGGGCAGATTATCTCTTGCTGAACTGCGGAGCGCGACGGGCGGCTTTCAAGCCGTACTTCTTTCTCTCCTTCATTCTCGGGTCACGGGTCAGATAGCCCGCAGCCTTCAGCGTGCCGCGATACTCAGCGTTGACGCCGAGGAGAGCGCGGGAAATGCCATGACGGATGGCGCCGGCCTGACCGGTCACGCCGCCGCCCTTGACGGTGCAGATCACGTCGACCTTGCCGACGGTCTCGGTAGCGACCAGCGGCTGACGGACGATCAGCTTCAGGGTATCCAGACCGAAGTAGTCGTCGATATCACGGCCGTTGATGATGATGGAGCCGGTGCCGTTCTCGTAAACGCGAACGCGGGCGATGGAAGACTTACGTCTGCCGGTGCCGTACTGATACTGTCTCTTGCTCTCGTACATAGTCTGTTACCTCCTGCATTAGTCCTGCGTCCAGGCTTCGGGCTTCTGAGCTGCGTGCGGATGCTCAGCGCCGGAATAAACCTTCAGACGGTTGATGGCGTTGCGGCCGAGGGTGTTCTTGGGAAGCATGCCCTTGACAGCCAGCTCGAACGCGAATTCGGGACGCTCTGCCATGAGGGTCTTGTACTTGACTTCCTTCAGACCGCCGATCCAACCGGAGTGACGGCGATAGAACTTCTGATCGAGCTTGCGGCCGGTGAGGACGGCCTTGTCGGCGTTGATGACGATGACGAAGTCGCCGCAGTCAACGTTCGGGGTGAAATCGGGCTTGATCTTGCCGCGCAGGATGTTCGCAGCGATGACGGCGGTACGGCCCAGGGGCTTGCCGGCAGCATCGAGAACGTACCACTTGCGCTGCAAATCTTCTTTTCTGACCAGGGTAGTGGACATGACGTTTTCTCCTTATATGGTAATAAATATTTTGACAAATCGAGGCTGAATGCGTACAATATACGCACAGCTTCGTCATAGTATCATGGCGAAAACCGAATGTCAAGCAGAATTTTGCGAGATTTTAAATTTCTATGAGAGAACTCTTGTTTTCTCGCATATTCTCTCTGATACTCTCGTATTCTCACTTTCAAATTTACGGATTATTTCGAATGATCCCAATCTTTTATGAAATCGGGTGATGTGATGCAGCGTTTGATGGGACTGGTGCGCCGCTGCGCCGACGATTACCGCATGATCGCGCCGAACGACAAAATCGCGGTCGGCGTGTCCGGCGGAAAGGATTCTTTAACTCTTTTATACCTGCTTGCCGCCATGCGCGCGTACTATCCGCAGCCGTATGAGCTGACGGCGATCACGATCGACATGGGGCTGGAGGGTATGGACTTTTCGCCTATCGGCGACCTGTGCGAAAAGCTGAACGTCCCGTTTCAGATCGTCAGGACGGAGATCGCGCCGATCATCTTCGATTATCGCAAGGAGAAGAATCCCTGCTCAATGTGCGCCAAAATGCGCCGCGGCGCGCTGAACAAGGCGCTTCTGGATCAGGGGTTCTCCAAGGTCGCCCTCGGGCACCACTACGACGACGCGGTGGAGACCTTCCTGATGAGCCTGATTTACGAAGGGCGCCTGAGCTGCTTCCAGCCCGTGACGTACCTTGACCGCACCGGCGTGACGCAGATCCGCCCGATGCTCTATCTGACGGAGGGCATGGTGCGCCGCTTCGCGGAAGAAATGCGGCTTCCGGTCGTGCATAACGTCTGCCCCGCCGACAAAAACACGAAGCGCGAGGAGATCAAGCGGCTCGTCGCGCAGCTCTCGCAGACCTATCCCGATCTCAAGGAGCGCGTTTTCGGCGCGATCCAGCGTCTGCCGCTGCCCGAATGGGGCGTGCAGCCGCATCCGCGTCATAAGGATATTTAGCAAAAGAACAGCGCCGCAGGCAGATCGCCTGCGGCGCTGGTTTTATCATGAGTCACGCCTTGAAATCGGCGGGTTTTTCGCTGCGCAGACCGAAGTGCCATTCGATCGCGTCGGCGATGCGGCGGCAGGCGTTTCCGTCGCCGTAGGGGTTGACGGCGCGCGCCATCTTTTCGTATTCCTCCGGCTGCTCCAGAAGCATCTTCGCCAGGCGGACGATATTGTCATATTCCACGCCGGCGAGCTTCACTGTGCCCGCCGCGACTGCCTCGGGACGTTCCGTTTCGCGGCGCAGGACAAGAACGGGCTTTCCCATCGCGGGCGCTTCCTCCTGCAGTCCGCCGGAGTCGGTCATGACGAAGCAGCAGCGCGCCATGAGGTTGTGCATTTCCTCCACGTCGACCGGATCGATCAGATGAACGCGCTCCACGCCGCCCAATTCCTCGCGGGCGCAGTCGCGCACGGCGGGACTCAGATGGACGGGGTAGACGATCTCGACCTCCGGGTGGGTCAGGACGACCTCGCGCACGGCGCGGAAGATGTCGCGCATCGGCTGCCCGTAGTTTTCTCTGCGGTGGCAGGTCAGCGCGATGATTTTTTTGCCTGCAAAATCCAGTTCGTTCAGCGCCTGCGTGGTGAAGCGGTAATCGTCGCGGACGGTGGTTTTCATCGCGTCGATGACGGTGTTGCCGGTGACGAAGATCTCGCCGCGGACCGCCTCTTTGCGCAGGTTCTCCGCGTTGGCGGCAGTCGGGGAGAAGTGCAGGGCGGCTAAACGCGCGACCAGCGTGCGGTTCATCTCCTCGGGGAAGGGCGAATAGCGGTCGTAGGTACGCAGACCGGCCTCCACGTGTCCGACGGGGATCTTGTGATAGAACGCCGCCAGGGCGCCGGCAAAGGTGGTGGAGGTGTCGCCGTGGACGAGGATCAGATCCGGCTTCGCCTCGTCCAGCACTTCGTCCATGCCCAGAAGGGCGCGGGTCGTGATGGAGGACAGCGTCTGCTGCTTCTGCATGATGTTGAGGTCAAAGTCCGCGCGCAGGCGGAAAATCTCCATCACGGAGTCCAGCATTTCGCGGTGCTGACCTGTCAGACAGCAGAGCGAGTCAAAGTGCTCCCGTCCTGCCAGCTCGCGCACGAGCGGCGCCATCTTGATCGCCTCCGGCCGGGTGCCGAAGACGGACATGATCTTATATTTTTTCATTCTGCTGTTCCTCCTGCGGGGCAATCTGCGCGACATCGTTTCCGGTCTCCGGAGAAACCTCCGGCGGCGCTTCCTGCGCGGCTGCTTCCGCCGCCTCCGCGCGAGGCTTCTTCGCGTGGTGCGTTCCGAAGATCAGACCGACGCCGATCGCTCCGACGACAATGATCGCGATCAGGAAGATCATCGCCTGGATCTCGCCGCGGTCGGTCAGCACGACGGCGGACAGACCGAGGATCGCGGACAGAAGGTACGAGATCGCGACCGCCTGCTTCTGTGAAAAGCCCATGTCGATCAGCCGGTGATGCACATGACCGCGGTCTGCGTGCATGGGACTCTGCCCGTGCGCCAAGCGGCGGATGACCGCGAAGCAGATGTCGAAGATCGGCAGTCCGAGCACCAGAAAGGGCACGGCGAACGAGATCACGGCGTAGGTCTTGAACAGACCGAAGATGGAAATGGACGCCAGCATGAAGCCGAGGAAGGTCGAGCCGGTATCGCCCATGAAAATCGTGGCGGGGTTGAAATTATAGGGAATAAAGCCGACGCACGCGCCGACCAGCGCGGCAAGCAAAATCGCGCAGACCATGGCGGTCGGGTCGGGGAGGAGCAGGAGGGCGACGATCAGCATCGTGCCGGCGGAGATCGCGCTGACGCCGGCGGCGAGGCCGTCCAGACCGTCGATAAAGTTGATCGCGTTGGTGATCGCGACGATCCAGATCACGCTGACGGGGTAGGAGAGCCAGTCCGGCACCTTGAACCCCATGAAAGTATCAATGCGGCAGCCGTAGAGCACAACGATGACCGCGGCGACGATCTGTACGAGGAACTTCGGCAGGGCGCGGAGGGTCAGAATGTCGTCCAGCACGCCCAGAATGAGGATGACGACCGAGCCGAGCAGGATGCCCGCCAGCTCGGGGCGTTCGTTGAGCTTCTGGAAGATCAGAACGCTGATCAGAAAACCGAGGAAGATCGCAAGTCCGCCCATGCGCGGGATCGGGGTATGGTGCATTCTGCGCTCATCCTTCGGCACGTCCATCGCGCCGACCTTTTTCGCCAGCAGCTTGACCAGCGGCGTCAGGGCGCAGGAGATCGCGGCGGCAACGAGCATCGCCAGACCGACCTTGAGCAGAAATATCGGGTCTAAAACCATGGCGTTATCCTCCTTGCGTCAACGCGCAACGAAACCAACCTTCTTGTAAACCTTACGCAGGGTCTTTTCCGCGACGCAGGACGCCTTCTGTGCGCCCTCCTCGCAGACCTTCTGCAAATACGCCTTGTCCGCGAGCAATCGGGTCGCCTCTTCGCGGATCGGACGGAGCAGCTCGACGACGCTCTCGCCGACGGCTTTCTTAAAGTCGCCGTAGCCGCGGCCGGCAAATTCGCGTTCGATCTCTGCGAACGTTCTGCCGGTGGAGGCGGAGTAGATCGTCATCAGATTGGACACGCCCTTCTTGTGCTCGGGGTCGTAGCGCACCTCGGAATCGCAGTCCGTGATCGCGCGCTTGAACAGGCGCATGATGTCCTCCGGACGGTCCATCAGGCAGACGCGGCCGGGATCGTCGTCTTCGGATTTGGACATCTTCGCCTCGGGATTGGCAAGGCTCATAATTCTCGCGCCGACCTTCGGGATATACGGCTCCGGCATTTTGAACACGTCGCCGTAGATGCCGTTGAAGCGCTTGGCGATGTCGCGGGTCAGCTCGACGTGCTGCTTCTGATCCTCGCCGACGGGAACGTAATCCGCCTGATACAGCAGGATGTCCGCCGCCATCAGCGCGGGGTAGGTGAAGAGCCCTCCGTTGATGTTGTCGGCGTTCTTCGCGCTCTTGTCCTTGAACTGGGTCATGCGGCTGAGCTCGCCGAACATGGCGTAACAGTTGAGCACCCAGCCGAGCTCCGCGTGCTGATGCACGTGGCTCTGGAAGAACAGGACGTTCTTCTCCGGGTCAAGACCGCAGGCAATGTACTGCGCAAGCTGCTCCAGAGAGCGGCGGCGCAGGTCGGCGGGATTCTGCCGCACGGTGATCGAGTGCAGATCCGCCATGAAATAAAAGCAGTCAAATTCGTCCGCTCTGTCCTTCCAGTTGCGGATCGCGCCCAGATAAGAGCCGAGCGTCAGATCGCCGGAGGGCTTGATGCCGGAAAGCATCCGTTTCTTTGCAGCGGGTTGTTGTTCAGTCATAAAATCACGCCTTTCGCGATGTCATATTATTCTATCTTAATTATATAGGATGATGCTTTTCTTGTCAACTTAAATCACGACTTGCCGAAGCCGTGCTTTCGTGGTATAATCGCGTTAAGAAAGAAGGGAAGAGCATGAAAACGCTTCTGCATATCTGCTGCGCGCCGTGTGCGAACCAATGCATCGACGTTCTGCGCGCCGACGGGTACGATCTGACCGGTTTCTGGTACAATCCGAATATCCACCCGTTTACCGAATACCGCAGCCGCCGCAACTGTCTGCGCGAGTACGCCAAAAGTGTGGAGCTGCCGCTCCTGGAGCGCGACGACTACGCGCTGCGTCCGTTTATCCGCGAGGTCGCGCCGGACATTGTCGGCCGCTGCGTCAAGTGCTACGAAATGCGGCTCTACGCCGCTGCGCAGACCGCGCACGAGGGGGGCTTCGACAGCTTTACGTCCTCGCTGTTCATCAGTCCCTACCAGAATCACGACCTGCTGCGCGAGGTCGCCGAGCGCGCGGCGAAGGAGGTCGGCGTCGAATTCCTCTATCGCGATTTTCGTCCGTACTTCCGCGCCGGACAGGACAGAGCCAGAGAGCTGGGCATGTATATCCAGAAATACTGCGGCTGCGTCTTCTCCGAGGAGGAGCGCTACCTCAAGCCGAGCAAACGAATCCCGTAAAGAAATCCCTGCTTGCGTCTGCAAGCAGGGACGTATTTTATGCCGGAGGAAGCTCGATGAAGGTCAGCTTGTAGCGCAGGAGATTTTCTCCCGGACCTTCCGTGACCTCCATCTCGCTCAGCAAAGCGGTCGTATTATCCCATTCCGGGTGCGACAGGGTCGCGGGATGACCGGAAATATGGAGGCTCGCAAGCGCGCGGATGCTCTGATAGGCTCCGCTTCCGTAGAAGACGCCCTCGCACTCAAAGGTGCGTCCCATGCGCGCGATACTGTTGACCGTCCACAGATCGCCGCTGCCCGGCTCCACCTTGACCTTCCGCGTGAATTTCATGCGGAAGATCTCGGGGTCGTTCGGCCAGATGAACGTTCCAAACTGCATATCAGCCGCCTCCTCCCGTCACGGTGCTCCGGCTGCACGCCATCAGCTCCGCTTCCTCGATCAGAGAGGCGCCCGCTTCACAGCGAACCGTGACCGAGGTGAACTCGCAGCCCGTGAAGCGCACGGTCTTGCTCTGTCCGACGATGGAGAGGGTGAAATTGTGCAGCCCATACGGCGTGATGCCGTCGGTAAGCAGCGCGTTATCGAGCAGAACGCGGTTGAGCTGCACCCGATAGCGCACCGCGCCGGGGTGCAGACCGGCGGGGAGATTGCTGCCGCGCGCGGCAGCCGCCGTCACTTCGACGGTCATCTGCTCGCGGAAGTCGTGCACCAGACCGACGGGAGAACCGTTGATCTCCAGCGACAGCGAGGGCACGCTCGGCGTGGAAAGAAAAGACGACATAGCCATAGATCATTACCTCACGTTTGGGGGAATTGGTACATATACGCCCGGAAGGTCAGCATGGCGGTGCAGCGGATGCAGTCCACCTCAGGGTCGTAGTGGATATCGCCGACCTGCACGTCCGTGAGCGCATGGTTGACGACGCCGGCGAGCGCGGCAAAGACCGCGTCGTTCATGGTCACTCTGCAGGGGGTGCCGCCGCTCATGTACGGGGAAAACACGTCCAGACGGATGACGCTCTCCATGTAGAAGCCCGTGCAGGGGCGGCTGAGCAGATTCCCGAAGAAGTTGCCGAAGGCGGTGCGGATCATGCGCTGCGTGTGCAGGCCGACCGCGACCATGGGCGTTTCCAGACGCGGCAGCGGGGCGAACGGGTATTCCGACACGCAGTGCAAACCGGCGTTCTCAAGCAGATGCTGTACCAGGATCCTCAGGTCGACCACGGATCAGCGCCTCCTCCCTCCACGCACAGCCCCCAGATGAACAGCCGTTCGTTGCGATAGATGATCGCGTCGGCACGGCGCACGATGAACGTGCGTTCGTCGATGGTGACAAGATCCGCTCTGCGCAGTCCGATCTCCGGCGGCGCGATGAACAAAAACTGACCTCTCGGGATTTCGCCTCCGGAGCTGAACATGCGCTTCATGTTCTGCCAGCTTTTGGAGGTGACGAGCTGGAAAAAGATCCTCGTGTTCGAGATCACGCCGTCGCAGTTGATGGTCGCGTCGGAGCCGTGCGTTTCGATCAGCCGTTTGATCCGCTGCTTCATCCGCTCACCCCGAGAAAAGCGATGGCGTCCGAGCACCACGGCGCAAGCAGACGGTTGGCCATCTGCGCGTAGGCGGAGCGGTCTTCACGAAGGCTGATTTTGAGCGTGCCGGCGGTGAAATCGGAAATATCCGAACCGTTCAGCTGCCGCATCGCGGAAACGGAAAGCAGCACGGCGGCGAGCGTCAGAGAATCGCCGCATTCCGCCGGATCAACGCCCGGCCGGAGCCGCGCGGCGATTTCCTCCTGCACGGCGTTGACGATCAGGGCGAGCAGAGCGCTTTCCTGCGACGTCAGCGTGCCGAGCAGCGGCGCGGCAAATTCCGCGACCTGATGATAATCGTTCATGCTCAGACTTCGAGGATGTTGGTGGCGGCGTCGCAGATCTTGCTGAAGCCGCAGATCGTGGTGATCGCCGCGCGCTCAAGCTGGCGGTCGATGAGCTTGTCATATTCGACGCAGACGTCGCCTGCCTGCACCATTTCCAGCGCGTAGCGGCGGTCGACACCGAAAATGCTGCCGGCGGAGACTGCGTTGCTGCAGATCAGCTCCGCGCCCAGCGGCGTGCCGATCTTGCCGCTGCCCTGGAAATTCAGTCCTGCAGCGGGATTCTGCATTTCGGGGAGCTTCAGCAGCGCCGCCATCATGTCGGGCGTGACCAGAATGGTGTTCAGCTCATACGGATGGAAGACCGTCCAGAATTCCACGAGCTGATCGTACGCCAGCGCGCCCGGCGTGCCGCTGATCGGCGCGCTGCCGACCTGGTATGCCGGCGCGCTGTTGCTGTTGCCGTCGCCGTTTTCGAGCACGTCCACCGCGTCTGCGATCTGCATCTGCTGGATGTAGCTGCCGATCTGGCGAAGCATGACGGAGAACATGTCGAGCTTCTGGAAGCGCAGCGCTTCATAGGATGCGACCAGCATTCTGCCGCGCTTGCGCAGGGAGATCAGGTTTTCCTTGCTGCGAATGACGGTTTCGGGGATGCTCGCGCCCTCGGAGACGAAGCGCAGCTCGCGGTCGGTCACCTTTGCTTCGGAATAAATGCTGCGGTAATCCATCGCGTCGATGTTGGTGACGGTGGCGACGATGGAGGGAAGGATGTTCCGCTCGTCGATGCCCTGACGGACGACGCGGGAGATGAATTCGGGGAACAGAACGGCGGACTCAAAGGTGGAAAAGAACTTTTCCACACGGTCGGAGCCTGCGCCGCGGACGCGGATGCCGAAGCGCTTGAGCTGCCGCTGGAAAGCGTCGGTGCCTTCCAGCGCGGTACCCTGATAAGCCTCGGACGGGTCAAGGGATTCCAGCACCTGCGAGAAATTCTTCCCGCTCTCGCGGTACATACCTTTTTCCAGACGGATCGATTCGTAAGACATGATACAGCCTCCTTCGGTATTACAGACAGAATGTGACGTACTTTTTGTTGCTGTCAACCTGGACGACCAGATACTCGCGGGCGCCCTCGAGCATCTTCACCTTGCCGGTGCCGGTGGCGGCGATCGGGCAGTAACCGACCTGCGGCGCGCTGCCCGTATAGGGGAGGGTGACAAAGCCCTTGATGACGACGGTCACGAGATTGCTTCTGGCAGCGACGACGACGCCGTCGATGTTGTTCGTGTCCAGACAAGCGGATACGGTGTTGCTCGCGCTGATCCGGCAAGGCTGATTGATATGCGCGCCGCTGTTCTGGAACGTGACGCACACCTGACCGATGGAATCATAAGAAATCGACATAAAAAAACCTCCTAAATAATGTAAGCTGCGTCAAGCGCGCCGGAAGCGCCCTTGGCGGCGGGGAGCTGGGGCGCGGACGGGAAAAGAGCGGCGGCTTTCTGCGCCAGTCCGTTTTTCAGCGCGGACAGCTCTGCGCTGTCGAGAGCGGAAAAGGCCTTCTGCAGGATCGCCTCGTCTGCGCCGAAATCCAGCAGCAGACCGAGAGAGACCGTCTCGCGGAGCATGGTTTTCCGGCAGTCGCGGCCAAACTGCGCCTCGCGCTCGAGCGCGTGCAGGCTGTCGGACAGATCCGGCGTGCCGGATTTGGAAACAAGCTCCTGCAAGGTCATGCAAACACCCCCTTCCGCTTTCTTCATCACGCCCGCCTCACGCTGGGCGGGGACCGCGACGAAGGAGAATTCGTAGGCGTCGGCGGGGTCGCGCAGGACGGCGACGCAGAGCTGACCGTCATAGGTCTGACCCTTGCGGTGCTCGCACGAGCCGTAGGGCTTGCCGCAGACGGAGCAGACCGTGCTGTTTACGGCGCAGCCGACCGACACCTCCTTTTTGATGCCGCCCTCGATATCCGCGATGAGGTCGGCGTTTTTCTCCGTGCGCAGGAGATAGCACCACGCGCGGATATAATGCGCGCCGTTTTCGCAGAGGACCTCCGTGTCAAAGACGCGGGCGATCTGGCGTTCAGCCGACCAGTCGTGGTCAACGATCCCGGTTTTTCCGCGGAACAGCTCTGCGAGCACGGGCAGGGCGTCGGTGTCGAAGCGCTCAAAGTCGCGGTCCGGCTGATCGTCGCACAGGCGGACGCTGAAGCAGTAGACCTGTTCGGCGCTGAGCGCGGTTTTGGAATAGAGATTGATCTTTTTGAGCTGCTGCGCGTCGGGCGTTCCCGTCGACGCGACAGCGGCGGCTTTGCGGATGTTCACGCGATCACTCCTTTGAAGATTCAAGCTGCTGCGCCTGCGCGCGGTAGAGCGCGGCATGCGCTTCCTCCACCAGATCCTGCAGGCAGATGTCGTCCCAGACGATATGCGGCGCGCAGCCGCAGCCGTTCAGCCGCAGCCACAGCTCGCAGACGCGCTCGAGCGCGGGTTCCACGGCGCGGCGGATCGCCCAGAGCTCGCTTGTGAGCAAATCCGCCTGCTGCCGGCTCATGCGCTCGGTGCTCGACCAGTTCAGACCGAGCAGGAACGGCGGCAGACCGGTTTTCGCGACGAGCTGCTCCAGAAGCTGACGCACTGGAATCTCGGAGTCGAGGATCTGTCCGTCGGAGCCAATAACCTTGACGGAAACGTCCCCGACGGCGACAAAATCGCGTACGACGCCGTTTTTGGAGTCCTGCATGGCGGCTGCCCATTCTGAGGCGATCGCCTCGGCGTGACCCGCGGCGGCGGAGCGTTCCATGCTGTCGCCGCCCGGCTTGCAGACGACGGCGTAGCGTACGTTGCCCGCGCGCTCCCAGTTGACACCGATCGTTTGATAGATCTTCATCAGAATATCCGCCAGGAACGGCATGCTGCGTAGCAGCGAAACGCCGTAGGGGTTGGCGGGCTCCGGATTGAGAGTCGTCAGGAGGAGAAGATGCTGATAGGGCAGCGGGCGGATCGCGCCGTTTTCATCCGGCGCGCAGATCGTGACGTCGAGCGGACTGTCGCCCTCCTCGATCTGCACGGTGGTCACGTCGCCCCAGCAAAGGGCGCAAAAGCGGCGTTCTGTGACGACCATCTCGCCGATCGCCCTGCCATAGAGCAGCAGGCTGTCAAGATAGGCTGCGAGGAAGCTGTGAATGCCGCGCTGTCCTCTGCCGCAGGGAACGGTGCGCAGGAATTCCGCAAGCTGCGTCTGTCCCTGCGCGCATTCGACGTGGAAGCCGCCGGTCAGCCGCACGAGCTTGCCGATCGCCGCGTCCAGCACGGGCAGCGCCTCGCGCATGGACTGATAAAGCCGGTATTCGTGCTGCGAGAGGGGGATATACGAGCGGAGCGAGCCGAACGGGTGTGCACGGTCGCTGCGAAGCTGGGTGACGGCGGCGGCGGGCGCGGGATCGCGTTTGGGTTTCGTGAGTTTCATTGAAAACCTCCTTTCAAAAGTTTTGATAACGCATTGCGTGTTATCCTTGGATCAGTTACCGCGCGACGGCGCGGACGGCGACGGGAACGGGATTGGAGGAGAGCACGGTGGCGGCGAAGTAGCGCATGTCGTCCATCGCGTGGTCGTGCTCTTTTTTCACCGCGTCGCGCCCCGCCTTGACGTCCCAGACGTACTGTTCCGTTTCGCGCAGGCAGTCGACGCAGGTGTCGCAGATAACGATTTTTCCGCTTTTGAGCAGGTCGGAGGTGCGGCGGATGCCGGACAGCACGTCGTTGTCGGCTTTTTTGACGTTCCAGCCGCGCCGCCGCAGCAGCTCGATGAAGCTGGCGGCGGAGGGGTCGGCGATCACCGCGGTGATACACCTGCCGCCCGCAAGATCAGACAGCGCGTCGGCGTATTCGGCGTCGGTCATCTGCCGCATTTCGCGCTTGGAGTCAAAATAGAACTCTTTGACCCGATACCACACGCCGTTCTGCAGTCCCCACAGTCCGAAGGAAGCGGGATTGACCGTGCCGTAGTCGCAGGAGATGTACCACTGCGCGAAATCACCGGGCGGTACTGGCGGCGCGCTCGAAGCGTCGAAAAAGTCGTAGACCCGCCCCTCGGCGGCGATCCACTGTCCGAGGACGAAGCGGCGGTAGAACACGCCGGAATAGAGGCGGGCGTACCGCTGCCGGATCTGCGGGGAGAGGGAGGGGTTGTCCTCCATCGTGAAATGCAGGTACAGGCAGTTGCGCTTTTCCGCGCCGAGGATCCACTCGTTGTAAAACCAGTGGTGCGGACCTTCGGGGTTGCAGTTGAACCAGAGCCGGCTTCCCGTGACGGAGCAGCGGGCGCACGCCTGCTCGACAAAGCTGCGCGGCATCAGGGCGACCTCGTCGAGGAGAATCCCCGCGAAGGTGATGCCCTGGATGAGCGAGGAGGAGCTTTCGTCCCTGCCGCCGAAGATGTAAAAGTCGTTGCTGTGCCCGCGGTAGGAGACGCGGACGAGGTTTTCCGTCCGCTTTTCCGCGACCGAGAAGCCGATCGCCTTGAGCTTCGGCAGTACCTCCGAGAGCATGTTGCGCCGCAGGGAGGCGATTGTCTTGCCGCAAACGCCGAAGCGCGCGCCGGAAAACTGTGCGCTCGCCCACAGGAAGAAGCTCAGCCCCATGCACAGCGTCTTGCCGGAACGCACCGCTCCGTCGCAGATAACGGCTTCTTTCCGGCAGAACGGACTGCCGGGTCTCCACCAGTTGAGGACGATGCGCTGCTGCTTAGAGAATTTCAATCCTCGTCCACGTCCTCCGCGGCGGCGAAGAACGCCTCGGCGCAGTCCGGCGCGTCCGTTCCGGCTTCAAGAAGCTGCTCGAGCGCGCGGATGCGGTCGATCAGCTTGACCTCTACCGTGCCTTTTTCGTTGCGCTTGACCTCGGCAAGAAGACTCAGATCCAGTCGGTCGATCTCCGGCGCGTCTTCCAGAACGAGCCGCACGCAGTCGTTCGCGCGCCCGAAGGCGAGCTGCGCGAGCCTGCGGATCACGTCCTGCCTGCGGACGTCGCACTGTCCGCGCTGCAGCTCCAGCTCGTGCTGCACCGCCGGCGTGGAAAGGAGCCGGATGCCGTCCGTGCGTCCGATCTCGGCGGCAGCGGCGTCGGCATCAAAGCAGCGAAGATAGGCTGCGGCAAAACGGCGTTTTTCCGAGGGAAGATTTGGATTCATTGAAATCACCTCAAAATTTGGATTTTCGGGCGCAAAAAAGCGCCCTCTCAACCGAGGGCGCGGAAAAACACAGAATTGCCGCGAAGCGTGCAACAATTGACAAACGGAAGAAAAAGCGGTACGATGGTAACATCATAACGGTAAAGGGGAAAACGCTATGCTCAGAATCAACGACCTGACCAAGCACTACGGAGAAAAGTGCGCGGTCGATCATCTTTCGCTGCATATCCGTCCCGGCGAGCTGTGCGCCTTCATCGGGCACAACGGCGCGGGCAAGACCACGACCCTGAAAGCCTGCGTCGGCATTCTGGACTTTGACGGCGGCGAGATCTATATCGACGGCATATCCGTCCGCAAAGACCCGCTTGCCTGCAAGAAGATCATCGCCTATGTGCCGGACAATCCCGATCTGTACGAATTCATGACCGCTGACAAATATCTGGATTTTATCTGCGACGTCTACGGCGTCGGCGCGCAGGAGCGCAGAGAGCGCATTGAAAAGTACGCGAACATGCTGGAGCTGGAAAACGACCTGCTGCAGCCGATCGGCTCGTTCAGCCACGGCATGAAGCAGAAGCTCGCGCTGATCGCTGCGCTGGCGCACGCTCCGAAGCTCCTGATCATGGACGAGCCGTTCGTCGGCCTTGACCCAAAGGCGACGCATGCGGTCAAGCAGGTCATGCACGAGCACTGCAGCGCGGGCGGCGCGATCTTCTTCTCCACGCACGTTCTGGAGGTCGCTGAGAAGCTCTGCGACCGCGTCGCGATCATCAAGGACGGCAGGCTGATCCGCTCCGGTACGATGGAGGAAGTCCGCGGCGATGCGTCTTTGGAGGACGTGTTCATGGAATTGGAGGAAGACCATGCTGGGCAAACTGATTAAGCTCCGCCTTCAGAGCATCCTCAGCCGAACGACCGCCCGCAGGAAGAACGGCAAGGGCATGCTCGTTCTGTTCGCAGTCCTGATGGTTTACTGCGGCGGCGTGTTCGGCTTCCTGTTCTATGAGATGTTTGGCTTCATGGCGGAAACGATCGACCCGGACTATCATTGGTTCTACTTTGCAATGGTCGGACTGCTCTCGTTCGGCATTTCCTTCTTCTTTACGGCGTTTACCGCAAAGAGCGAGCTGTTCGAGGCGACAGACAACGAGCTGCTTCTGTCCATGCCGATCCGTCCGCGCACGATCCTTCTGAGCCGCATGGCGATCCTGCTCGGCATCGAGTATCTGATCTCGCTGCTCGTCATGGTGCCGGCTGGCGCAGCGTGGTTTGCCCGGACCGGACTGCGCGCCGCGCAGCTTGCGCTCTACATCGTCGGCAGCGTCTTTCTGCCGCTGATCAGCGCGTCGGTCGCCTGTCTGGTCGGCTGGCTTCTGGCGCGGCTGACCGCCCGCGCGCGGAACAAGACGCTCGTGACGATGATTTTCTCGCTGACTTTTCTGGCGGTCTACTTTGTCGTCTACTTCAACGCGCAGAAGTATATCGCGGCGCTGATGGCGCATTATCAGTCGGTCGCGGACGGCATGACGAACTGGGCGTTCCTGTTCTGCTGGTACGGCAAGGGCATCGCCGAGCCGGATCTGCTCCTGTTCCTGCTGGTCACAGCATTCGCACTGGCGGTATTCATCGCCGCCTTTTTCCTGCTCGGCAAGGGCTTCCTGAAGGTCAGTTCTTCCGAGAACGTCCGGAAGCGCAGAACGGGCAAGCTGGAGCTTCGCAGCAGCAAGCTGTCCTCCGCGCTCCTGCGCAGGGAATTCAAGCGCTTCACCTCGAGCGCGATCTACATGCTCAACTGCGGACTGGGTCTGATCCTCGCCGTGATCGCAGCCGTCGCGCTGCTGATCAAGGCGGACGAGGTGCGCGACCTGCTGGCGCTGCTTGAGCGCTATCCGGGTCTTGCGCTGTCCAAGCTCGATCTTGCGCTGATTCTGGCGCTTCTGACCTCTTTCTTCTGCAGCATGAACTCGATCACCGCGCCGTCTATCTCACTGGAGGGCAAGACGCTGTGGATCCTGCGCTCTGCGCCGATTCCTGCAAGAGCGATTCTTGCTGCCAAGCTGAAGCTGCACGTGCTTCTGTGCGCAGCGCCGACGCTTCTGTTGTCTCTGGCGATGGGGTTTGCCCTGCGGCCCGAGCTCGCGGGCTGGATCTTGCTGCTTTCCGTGCCGCAGATGTTCGTCGTGCTGAACGGCGTATTCGGTCTGATGATGAATCTGTGCTTCCCGAAGCTGGAGTGGAAGAATGAAGCGATTCCGATCAAGCAGTCGGCGTCCGTCCTGCTGACGATGCTCCCGATGATGGCGTACTCGCTCCTTGTGATTATCGGCTTCGTCGTGCTGGTGATTCTCAATCAGAGTCTCCCCGCGACGACCTTCCTGCTGATCGCGCTCGGCGCAGCAGCCGTCTGGCTGCTGATCTCCGCGGTCTGGCTTTGGAAAAACGGCGCACGCAAATTCAACGGGTTAGGGTCTTAATACGCTGAAGATAAAACTGCATACCAAAACACATGATACGAAAGAGAAAATGGGAGGATACAATGAAAGAACAACGTATCGTTTATTTCGATTATTTAAGGCTGCTGTCCATATTGGCAGTCGTCGTGATCCACGTTACCGCATTCCAGTGGAAGCGCGCAGCGGTGGATACGTTTGAATGGCAGATTATGAATCTGTACGATGGAATGGCGAGATGGGGAGTCCCTGTTTTTGTTATGATCAGCGGCGCTCTGTTTTTGGGGAAAGAACAGTCGCTTCAAAAATTATATGGAAAGAGTATCCTGCGGATAGTCGTCGCGTATGTTTTCTGGTCCGCGCTTTATGTGGCTGCGGCAGTCCTTCTCTTCCATGAGAGCTATACCGCAAAAGAGGCTGTAATCAAGATCATGACCGGACACTATCATCTGTGGTTCCTGCTGATGATCGTCGGACTGTATATGATCGTACCCTTCTTAAACAAGATCGTGAGCGACCGGAAAACAGCGATATACTTTGTCGTTCTGGCGTTTGCCTTCTCGTTTTTCCTGCCGCAAGTTTTGAAAATTCTCGGATATAAGTTCGCCGGCGCCGCGGAGCTGCTGTCCAAATTGGTCTCAATGCTCAGGCTGAGAATGGTCCTCGGTTATTCCGGCTACTTCGTGCTGGGCTATTTGCTGCATACCTGTGAAATCAAGAAAACGTGGAGGATTGCCGCATACATAATCGGCGTCCTTGCGATCCTCTTTACCGTTGGCGCTACCGCGTTTGCGGCATTCTGGAAGCATTCCAAAACTTCGTTTTTTTATGAAAACATGACGGTTAATACGTTTTTTGCGGCAACGGGAGTGTTTCTTTTTGCGAAAACGCATTGGAACAAACCGGCGTCGTCCCCGAAAAAACAAGAGATGTTAACGTTCTTTTCCAAATGCACGTTCGGCGTCTTTTTGATCCACCCGTTTTTGCTTGACGTTGCGGAAAAGTATCTCAATATCACGGCGGTAACGTTCAATCCTCTGTTTTTCGTGCCGGTTTTATCACTGGCGATCTATATCGCGTCCATGCTGGTTTCAGCCCTGCTGAATAAGATTCCGCTGATTAAAACCTGGATCGTTTAGGCGTTCGCAGAGGACGGACAACCGCATAGAAAAGAGGTCAAAGGGAGCCCGTCCCTTTGACCTCTTTGTTATGATGATCTCCTGATCGTGTCTGAAATAAACTGCGCCGCTATGCCGCAAGGCAATACGGTTTGCTCAGATCTCCATAATGATCGGCAGGATCATCGGGTTGCGCTTTGCGTTCCTGTACAGATACTGACT
The DNA here is from genome assembly GCA_947165085.1 of uncultured Clostridia bacterium. Classification (GTDB taxonomy): domain Bacteria; phylum Bacillota; class Clostridia; order Oscillospirales; family Oscillospiraceae; genus JAZOXB01. The sequence goes on from CAMUZA010000010.1 coordinate 29,229, forward strand.
CAGATCGTTCTTGATCGTGGATTTGATCGTCGCCCAGTCGGAAATATTGCGCGACTGGCAGATCTCAATGGAGCGGGCGGCGATCATGCGCAGCGCCTCCATGAGATCCTCGTTCTCCTTGGCGTAGACGAAGCCTCTGGTGATGATGTCCGGACCGGAGAGGACCGAGCCGTCCTCGCTCGAGAGGTTGACGCAGACGACGATCATGCCGTCCTGCGCCAGATGCTTGCGGTCGCGCAGGACGACGCCGCCGACGTCGCCGACGCCGGTGCCGTCGACGAGGATCTTGCCCGTGGGCACCGTCTGTCCGAGCTTGCAGGTCTTGCTGCTGCATTCGATTACCTTGCCGAGGTCGGAGATGATGATGTTCTTCGGACTCATGCCCATCTGCTTTGCCAGCGCGGCGTGCTTCTGCAGGTGGCGCTGCTCGCCGTGGACGGGAATGAAGTAGCGCGGCTTGGTCAGCGCGTGAATGATCTTCAGCTCCTCGCAGCAGGCGTGACCGGAGACGTGCAGACCCTCCAGCTTGTCGTAGATGACCTCCGCACCCTTGCGGTAAAGCTCATTGATGATGCGCGAGACCGCCTTCTCATTGCCGGGGATGGCGGAAGCGGAGATGATGACCTTGTCCCCGGGCTGGATCTCGACCTGCTTGTGACCGGAGAACGCCATGCGGTACAGGGCGGACATGTTCTCGCCCTGCGAGCCGGTGGATACGATGACGATCCGGTCCTTCGGCAGCGATTTGATCTGGTTGATGTCCACGAGCGTTCCCTCGGGGATGTTCAGATAACCCAGATCGATCGCGACCTTGAGAATGTTCTCCATACTGCGGCCGGTGACGGCGACTTTTCTGCCGTGCCGGTGGGCGATGGCGAGCACCGCCTGAATGCGGTGCATATTGGAGGCGAAGGTCGTGACGATGATGCGGTTTTTACAGCCTTTGAAGTGGCGGTCCAGACCCTCGGCGACGATAGATTCCGAGGGAGTGTAGCCCTGCCGCTCGACGTTGGTCGAGTCCATTAAGAGGGCGTAGACGCCCTCCTTACCCAGCGCGCCCAGCCGTCCGAGATCGGTCATGCCGTCCTCCGCGGTCGGGTCGATCTTGAAGTCGCCGGTCATAATGACTGTGCCGACCGGCGTGCGGATGGCGAAGGCGACCGCGTCCGCGATGGAGTGATTGACGTGGATGAATTCCACGCTGAAGCAGCCTGCCTTAACGACGTCGCCGGGCTTGTGGGTGACGAGCTGGGTCTTTGCCGCGAGGTCATGCTCTTCCAGCTTGAGCTTGATCAGCCCGTTGGTGAGCGGGGTGGCGTGGACGGGAGCGGAAACCGCCTGCAGAACGTAGGGCAGCGCGCCGATGTGATCCTCGTGGCCGTGGGTGATGAAGAAGCCGCGGAGCTTCTTCTGATTCTTAACGAGATACGTAACGTCGGGAATGACGAGATCGACGCCGTACATATCGTCCTCGGGGAAGCCGAGGCCGCAGTCCACGACGATCATGTCTTTTCCGTATTCCAGAACGGTCATGTTTTTTCCGATTTCATTCAGACCGCCCAGAGCGATGATTTTCAGTTTTTCTGCCAAACTATGACAACTCCTTTGGTGATTGGTAATCATTTTATGTAGTGGGTCGATTCGACCCGTATCGTCGAAAAATACGCCGCTCCGACCGCATCGGCGGCGCAGCAGATGCCTCCACCGCAGGAAGTATAGCACAAAACCTCGGGAAAGTATACTGTTTTTTGGAAAAGGGAAGACTCAAGTTGGAAAAATTAGAGAAAAGCGGTAGAAAAAACCATGCTATTGTGTTATAATAAACTGAACTATCATGTTTTGAAAGGGGTGCCGCCCTTTGAACAAGAATAATATGCGAAAACTCCTGCAGCCGAGCATGACGGCGTACTTTATCGTCATGGCGCTGTTCTGCGCTGCTGCGCTGCTCCTGCGGCAGTATTACCTTGCCGCGGGCGAGGCGGTCGTGCTGCTTCTCCTGCTGGCAGGCTACCGGTGGGCGAATGTCCGCCGCCGCCGCGCCATCAGCGAGTATGTACAGTCGACGAACGAAATGATGCGCAAATCGGCGGACGGTGAAGTGCCGTTCCCGGTCGCGCTGATCCAGCTCAACGAGGACGAGCTTCTTTGGTACAACAAGTCCTTTGCCGAGCTGACGAACGTGAAAGACACGCTCTCGGCGCAGTTCGTCACGGACGTCCTGCCCGGCTTTTCGACGGAGTGGCTGACCTCCGGCAAGACGACCTGCCCGGAAGAGCTGCGCTACCGCGGCCGCCGCTTCCGCGTGACTGGCACCGTCCTGCCCGCCAGAGACGTAAAATCCGGCGCGGTCATGGGCATGATCTACCTGCAGGATCAGACGGAGCTCTTACAGGTGCGCGACGAATATATCCGCTCGCGCCCGATGGTCTGCATTGTGCTGGTAGACAACTACGACGAGCTGACCAACAATCTGCAGGAGGCGGAAATTTCCAGCCTCAACGCGGAGATCAACAAGCGGATCGGCGATTGGGCGGATCAGTATAACGGTCTGCTGCGCAGACTGGAGCGCAACCGCTTCCTGCTGCTGTTCGAGGCGAAGGAGCTGCCCGCGATGGCGGACACGAAATTCTCCCTGCTGGAAACCATGCGCGAGGTCACGAACGCGGCAGGCGTTGCGGCGACTGTCTCGATCGGCATCGGCAAGGACGGCGTTGACTTCCGCGAGAATCACAGCTTTGCCGCCCTGTCCATCGAAATGGCGCTCTCCCGCGGCGGCGATCAGGCGGTCATCAAGGATCGCTACGATTTCACCTTCTTCGGCGGCAGAAACAAGTCGACCGAGCGCCGTACCACGGTCAAATCCCGCGTGATGGCGTCTTCGCTTGCCGAGCTGATCACGCAGTCGAGCCACATCTACGTCATGGGTCACAAAATGGCGGATCTGGACGCAGTCGGCGCAGCGGCGGGCATCTGCTGCCTGTGCCGTCATAAGGGCAAAAAAGCCAGTATAGTCATCGACCTGGAACGTAACGCCGCCGGGAGCATGCTGAGCATCCTGCGCGAGATGCCGGAGTATGCCGGCTGCTTTATCAGCGGGCAGGACGCTCTGGTGGAGGCGGACGCCAAGAGTCTGCTGGTCGTGGTGGACACCAACCGGCCCGATCAGGTCGAGTGCAAGCCGCTGCTGGAATCCATCCGGAGAGTGGTCGTGATCGACCATCACCGCCGCGCTGCCGACTATATCGAGCAGCCCGTGCTGAATCTGCATGAGCCGTATGCGTCTTCCGCCTCCGAGCTGGTAACCGAGCTTTTGCAGTATTCGCTGGATGCGACGGCGATCTCCGCCAACGAGGCCGCCGCGCTGCTCGCGGGCATCGTGCTCGACACCAAGAACTTCGGCGTCCGTACCAACAGCCGTACCTTTGAGGCGGCGGCGTTCCTGCGCCGGACCGGCGCGGACACCGTGCAGGTCAAGAAGCTGTTCCAGAATGACCTGCCCACGACGGTCGCCCGCTACAAGATCATTCAGAACGCACGGCTTTATCGCAATAAGATCGCGATCGCCGCACTGGACTATACCGCAAACCGAACGACTGCTGCGCAGGCTGCCGACGAGCTTTTGAACATCTCCGGCATCGAGACGTCCTTCGTGCTCTATCCGCAGGACGATCAGACGATCATCTCCGCCCGCTCGATCGGCGAGGCGAACGTGCAGGTGATTCTGGAGCCGCTGGGCGGCGGCGGCAACGCCGCGACGGCGGGCGCGCAGGTCAAAAACAAGAGCGTGAGCGCGACACTGGAAGAACTGATCAGATCCATCGATAAATTCTTTGAACCGTAACAGATAAAAGGAGGAAGAGCCATGAAGGTTATTTTGCTGCAGGACGTCAAGGGCAAGGGCAAAAAGGGTCAGATGCTTGAGGTATCGGACGGTTATGCCAGAAACTATATGCTGCCGCGCAAGATGGCGGTAGAAGCGACTGCGGACAATATCAACACCAAGCGCATGACCGATAAGGCGACGCAGGAGCGTCAGCAGCGGGAGCGCGAGGAGGCGTTTGCGATCTCCGAAAAGATGAAGGACATGGTTGTGACCGTCCGCGCCAAGGGCGGCGGAGCAGGCAGACTTTTCGGTTCCGTGACGACGCAGGAGATCGCCGACGCAATCAAAAAGCAGGAGGGCATCGACGTTGACAAGCGCCGCATCGTGCTTGACGAGCAGATCAAGACGGTCGGTGATTACACGGTCAAGTGCAAGCTGGGCTACGAGATCACCGCGAAGCTCAGGCTGAAGGTTGAGGAACTGTAAGAAACAGAGAGGATTCTCAAATGGATGATTTACTGGGACGTCAGGCGCCCCATTCGCTGGAAGCCGAGCAGGCGGTGCTCGGCTCGATCCTGATCGACAGCCGCTGTATCAACGACGTGATCGGCGCGGTGCGCACGGAGGATTTCTATTTACAGACCAACCGCGACATCTTCGAGACGGTCTATGAGATGTTCAGCTATTCGCAGATCATTGACCCGGTCACGGTGCTCGACAAGATGCGCGAACGCGGCGTGTTCGACGAGCAGACCTCCACGAAGTACGTCATGCAGCTCATGGAGATCACGCCGACTGCGGCGAACGCGAAGCAGTACGCGCAGATCGTGCACGACAAGGCGCTGCAGCGCAATCTTGCCGAAGCGGCGTCGGATATCGTCGACACGGTCTACGAGGGCGTCGGCTCGGCGCAGGACATGCTTGAAGCGGCGGAGAAGAAGATCTACGCCCTGCGCCGCGGCAATACGAACGATTCTCTGGAGCACGTCGGCACGATCCTGCTGAAGGTCTTCGACCGGCTGACCGAGCTGAGCGAATCCGGCAGCGACATTTCGGGCATTTCGACCGGACTGCGCGATCTGGACAAATTCATCAGCGGTCTGAACAAGTCCGACCTCATGCTCCTTGCGGCGCGCCCCGGCATGGGCAAGACCTCCATGGCGCTGAACATCGCGCTGAACGTCGCGAAAAAGTATCCGAAGCGGACGGTCGCCTTCTTCTCGCTGGAAATGTCCAAGCAGCAGCTTGTCACGCGCCTGATCTCCAACGAGAGCTTCGTGGACAACCGCAAGCTGACGACGGGACAGTTGTCCATGGACGAGTGGAGCAAGATCGGCATCGCGTCGTCCGCACTGTCGCAGACCGACCTGCGCGTGGACGACAATCCGTCCGTCACCGTCGCCGAGATGAACGCCAAACTGCGCCGGATCGACGATCTGTCGCTGGTCGTCATCGACTATCTGCAGCTTATGACCTCCTCCGGTGCGAAGCTGAACTACAGCGGCGAAAACCGCCAGCAGGTCATTTCCGACATCACCCGTTCGCTCAAGATCATGGCGAAGGAGCTGAACGTACCGGTCCTGTGCCTGTCGCAGCTTTCGCGTGCCAACGAGAGCCGCCAGGACAAGCGGCCGATGCTCTCCGATCTGCGTGAATCCGGCGCGATCGAACAGGACGCGGACGAGGTGCTCTTCCTCTACCGCGAGGATTATTACAACAAGGAAACGGAAAAGCAGAACGTCGCCGAGTGCATCATCGCGAAGAATCGCCACGGCGAGACCGGCACAGTCGAGCTGCAGTGGCTGCCGCAGTTTACGACCTTTGCCGACCGCGAGTGGAGACACAATGAAGACTGAGGTGCTCGCCTACTGCCGCAGGGAGCAGTTGTTTTCTGCGGGAGATCGGGTGATCGCCGCGGTGTCCGGCGGCGCAGACTCCATGGCGATGCTGTGGTGTCTGCATTCTTGCCGCGAGGAACTGGGCGTTACCGTATCCGCGGCGCATTTCAATCACGGACTGCGCGGAGAAGAGGCGAACGCGGACGAAGCGTTCGTACGCGCCTTCTGCGAAGAACACAGAATCGAGTTTTACGCCGGCGGAGCGGACGTCGCCGTCTTTGCCAAAAACAGCGGAATGACGCTGGAGGAAGCGGCGCGGGAAAAACGTTACGAATATCTCCTCTCCCTGCCGTGCGATAAGATTGCCACGGCGCATAACGCGGACGACAACGCCGAGACGGTGCTGCTGCATCTTCTGCGCGGCAGCGGGCTGCGCGGACTGTGCGGCGTTCCGCCCAGGCGCGGGAGGATCGTCCGCCCCATGCTTTCCGTCACCCGTGAGGAAATCCTGCAATTTTTGCGGGAGGAAGGAATCGCATGGCGGGAGGACCGGACGAACGAGGAGGACGACTGCCTGCGCAACCGTTTGCGCCATCACGTCATGCCGCTTCTGTACGAGCAAGCGCCGTTTCTGCGCAGGAATCTCCTGCGGCAGTGCGAGCTGCTGCGCGGTGAGGACGAGCTGCTGGATAAGCTGGCGGGGAAATTGCTGGAGCTGGACGGCGACGGTTACCGAATCGCGCCGCTCCTGACTGCCGACGACGCGCTGCAAAAGCGCGCGCTGCGCCTGATCCTGCGCGAGCATCTTCCGCAGAACGTCGCGCAGCGCCATATTTCCGCGCTGCAGGCGCTCCTGTACTCGGACGACCCCTCCGCGCAGCTCGATCTGCCGAACGGACTGACGGCGCGGCGCAGATACGACACGCTTGCGATCACGGAAGGCGGGAAGATTCCGTCCTTTCCTGAAACGGCTCTGAATGTGCCGGGCGTGACGCGCATTCCGCAGCTGCGTCTGCGCGTTACCTGCGCGGTCGAGGAGAATTTTCAAAAACAGGGAAATACTGCATTCCAATTTGCAGTAAAATATGATATGATAGCCACCGACGCACTGACCCTGCGTCCGCGCCGCACCGGCGACAGCATGCAGATGGACGGCGGCTACACGAAAACGCTGAAAAAACTGCTGATCGAGCAAAAGGTCCCCCGTGACCGGCGCGAAGCGCTGCCGGTACTGACCGACGGCAGGCGCGTGATCGCGGTGCTCGGACTTGGCGTCAGTGCCGACTGCCGCGCGGAAGACGGGCAGCGCGCCCTTGTGATAACGACAGAAACAGAGGATGGAATCGCATGGAAATCGAGCGCATCCTGCTGAGGCAGGAACAGCTGCAAACGCGCATCCGGGAACTCGGCGCGGTATTGAGCGCGGACTACGCGGGCAAAACGCCGATCTTTATCGGCGTGCTCAAGGGCGCGGTGCATTTTTTTACCGACCTCATGCTGCACTATCCCCACCCGTGTCAGTATGATTTCATCGGCGCGTCGTCCTACGGGGACGGCACGCAGACGAGCGGGCAGGTGCGGCTGACGAAGGACGTCATGACTGACCTGCGCGACCGCCATGTCGTCATCGTGGAGGATATCCTCGATACGGGCCTGACCCTGCGCTTTGTCACCGACTGGCTCAGAAGCAAGCATCCGGCGTCTCTGAAGCTCTGCGTGCTGCTGGATAAACCGGAGCGGCGCAGAGCGGATATTTCTGCGGACTATATCGGCTTTACGATCCCGAACGAATTCGTGGTCGGCTACGGACTGGATTATCAGGAGCTGTACCGCAATCTCCCGTACATCGGGGTTCTGAAACCGTAACAAAAAAGGAGAGAAGTTTTGAACAACAACTCGCCCAAACGATTCAATTTTGTGATCTACGCGGTCATCCTCGGCATCGCGGTTCTGTTGGTATCGGGACTGTTCGGCGGGGAGAATCTGCCGGAGGTCAACTATTCCGAAATGCGCGCGCTCTTCCTGGAAAAGAAGGTTCGATCCTTTGAATGGGAGGAAGGCGTGCTGACGCTGGAGCTGTACGGCGATCCGAAGACGGAGCCGACGAAGGTGGTCCACGAGCTTGCCGACGTGGAAATGTTCCGCGACGATCTGAGCGGGACTTATGAGCGCCAATTCAAAGAAGGCATTATTGAAAAATACAACTTCGTCCCGCTCCGGGGAACGCCGTGGTATCTTGCGATCCTGCCGTATCTCATCCCGCTCGCTCTGCTGCTGGTCTTCATGTATTTCCTGATGGGAAGATCGAACAGCGGCGGCGCTGCAGGCGTAAAATTCGGCAAGGCGAACGTCCGTGTCGGCTCCGGTGAGAAAAGGGTGACCTTTGCCGACGTCGCGGGCGTTGACGAGGAAAAGCAGGAGCTGGAGGAGATCGTCGATTTCCTGCGCAGTCCGAAGAAATACCAGGCGATCGGCGCGAAGATCCCCAAGGGCGTGCTGCTGGTCGGACCTCCGGGCACCGGCAAGACCCTGATCGCCCGCGCGGTCGCCGGCGAGGCGGACGTCCAGTTCCTTTCCGTCTCCGGCTCGGACTTCGTCGAGCTCTACGTCGGCGTCGGCGCGAGCCGTGTACGCGACCTGTTTGAGCAGGCGAAGAAAGGCGCGCCGTCCATCGTCTTCATCGACGAGATCGACGCGGTCGGGCGCAGACGCGGCGCGGGTCTCGGCGGCGGCAACGACGAGCGCGAGCAGACCCTCAACCAGCTTCTGGTCGAGATGGACGGCTTCGGCAGCAACGAGGGCGTCATCGTCATGGCGGCGACCAACCGTCAGGATATTCTCGACCCCGCGCTCCTGCGCCCGGGCAGATTTGACCGGCAGATCTATATCAGTCCGCCCGACGTGAACGGCAGAGAAGCGATCCTCAAGGTACACGCAAAGGAAAAAATGCTGGCGGACGACGTCGATCTCAAGGTGATCGCCCACGCGACCGGCGGTTTTACTGGCGCGGACCTTGCGAACCTGCTCAACGAAGCGGCGCTGTACTCGGCAAAGGAAAACCGCCCGTTCATTACGATGCATGCGCTGGAAGAGTCCATCATGAAGGTCATCGCCGGTCCCGAAAAGCGCAGCCACGTTCGTCTGGAGCGCGACCGCCGGATCACTGCATACCATGAAGCGGGTCATGCGGTCGCCATGCACTTCCTGCCGACACAGGACCCGGTGCACAGCATTACGATCATCCCGCGCGGCAAGGCGCTGGGCATGACGATCAGCCTGCCCGAGGAGGATACCGACCACCTGACGCGCAACGAGATGCGCGAGAGCATCGTCGGACTGCTCGGCGGCAGAGTCGCGGAGCATCTCGTCTTTGACGATATTTCAACCGGCGCGTCCAACGATATCCAGCGCGCCAGTAGCTTAGCGCGTGACATGATCGCCAAATACGGCATGAGCGAGCGCATCGGCACGGTGTCTTACGACAACGGCGACGAGATCTTTGTCGGCCGCGACTATGAGCGCACGAAGGCTTACTCCGAGCGCACCGGCGGCGAGATCGACACGGAAATGAAGCGCGTGATCGACGAAGCATACGAAAAGTGCGAAGCGATCCTGACCGAACACCGCGACAAGCTTGACGCGATCGCTGCTTTCCTGCTCGAGAACGACACGATGAGCCGCAGACAGTTCGAAGCGTGCATGAACGGCGAGGAGATTCCCGCTGCCGAGGGTTTCTTCGACTCTGTCGAGCAAGCGTCCGAGGAAACCGCAGAAACAGACTGATAAGAAAGCCCGCAAGATACGAAAACAGTTGGGCTGCCGTCCGGCATCCCAACCGACAGACTGTCAAAAAACGCAGAGAGTGTGTAATCCGGAGGGAAAGAAAGTGTGAAAGAAAACCGTCAGGGTTGTCTTTCACGTTCAATAAAGCAGGATTTTCAAACTGATTTTAAGTTTGAAAATCCGCACGAGCGTGTCAAAAAGACTTTTTGACACGCTCACAGTTGGGCTGCCATCCGGCAGCCCAACCGAATATGCCCCAGTAGCTCAGTTGGATAGAGCGACCGCCTCCTAAGCGGTAGGTCGGAGGTTCGAGTCCCCTCTGGGGTGCCAAAAAAGCAGCCGAAGGGCTGCTTTTTTTGGCAAAATCCGCTCTTGCGGGCGGGCGAAAGACTGCTCTGCGGCAGAGAATCATCTTCTCCGGAGGATGCAGGCAAAGAATTCCAGTTCATTTCCAAATATCGCTTGACAAATTATATCGTGTGCGATATAATAACAACAGATAAGTCGCATGCGATATAATTCGAGGTGAGAAACATGAACGACAAATATGCTGCGCTTCGACTCAAGAATCAGCTCTGTTTCCCGCTCTATGCTGTGTCGAATCTCATCACGCGGAAATACAAGCCGCTGCTTGACAAGCTCGACCTGACCTATACCCAGTACATCGTGATGATGGTGCTGTGGGAGGAAAAGAAAGTCAATGAAAAGTTCCTCTGCGAAGCGCTTTGCCTGAAAACCAATACGCTGACGCCGCTGCTGAAAAAGCTGGAGGAGAAGGGATATATCTGCAGGGAAAAGGACAAAACGGACGAGCGCATGCTTGTCATCGCGCTGACAGAGCGCGGAGAAGAGCTGCAGGATGACGCGCTCTGCGTGCCGGAGGCGATCGCGCAGGAATTCCGCCTGACTCCGCAGGAAGCAACGGCGCTGTATCAGATCCTTTATAAGATACTCGATGAAGAAAGAGCAAATACGGATGCTTGAAGAAAGGCGGCATACTATGAAAACGATGGAATTGATCCGCGGCAGACGCAGCGTACGCACCTTTGACGGGGAAGTGATTCGCGAGGAACATGAATGGAAACTGCGGGAATTTGCCGGGAAGGTAGAAAACCCGTACGACATTCCGATCACGTGGAAGCTGCTCGACGCGGACGTACACGGGCTTTCCAGTCCGGTAATTGTCGGCACGGATAAGTTCATTGCGGGCAAAATGCACCGCGTCCCGCATGCGGAAGAGGCGTTTGGTTATACGTTCGAGAAGATTGTCCTGTTTGCCGAATCGCTCGGCGTCGGCACGACGTGGATCGCCGGGACGATGGACAGAGCTGCCTTTGAGCGCGCAATGAAGCTGGAGGAGGGCGAGGTCCTGCCCTGCGTCAGTCCGCTCGGGTATCCGGCAAAAAAGATGTCTCTGCGGGAGAGCATGATGAGAAAGGGCGTTAAGGCGGACAGCCGGTTGCCGTTTGAAACGCTGTTTTTTGACGGCTCCTTTGACAAGCCATTGACGGAAAGCAGCGCGGGAGCGCTTGCCGACGTTCTCGAAGCGGTGCGGCTTGCTCCTTCGGCTGTGAACAAACAGCCGTGGCGCGTCGTTATATGCGGTGACAAGGCGCATTTTTACGAGAAGCGCAGCAAAGGATTTGCGGCGAAAAACGGCTGGGATATGCAGAAAATTGATATGGGTATCGCGCTGTGCCATTTTGAACTGGCGGCGCAGGAATGCGGATACGGTGTCAGCTTTGAACTCAGCGACCCGGCACTTCCAATCACGGAGGACGTGCAGTATATCGCGTCTTATTGTGTGCGGGAGGCAAAATGAACGACAAAGATGAATCTGACATGCAGACGTATATGACCGAAGGCGTGGAGCTGCGGTCTCCTGCTTGACGACCGCGACGGCGGCTGCGCGCTGTACGAAAAAAGCGAGCCGGTCGAGCGCCTGCTCGCAGAATCGAATGTTAAATCATAAAAAGGAGCGAGAACGATGAAAACTGCGATCCGGTATTTTACAAAGTCCAAGAAGGGCAACACAAGGAAGCTGGCGAACGCCGTCGCGGAGGCGATCGGCGTTGAAGCGCTTGACGTTTCGAACGATCTGACAGAGCGGGTCGACCGGCTGTTTCTGATCAACGCCATGTACGGCGCGAACATCGACGGGGAGGTCAAGGACTTCCTCGCGAGAAACAAAGACAGCATCGGGCAGGTCGTCAATATGAACACCTCGGCATCCGGACTGTCCACGTGGAAGACCGTCAAGAAGACGACCGATTCGCTCGGGATCGCGCTGTCAGATCGGGAGTTTCACTGCGCGGCGTCCTGGATCTTCATCAACAAGGGTCTTCCGTCCGAGGCGGATCTTGAAAAAGCAAAACAGCTTGCAAAAGCTATGTTAGAATGACAAAACAGGAGGACAGCAAAATGAAAACAGTTTATGATTATTCCGTGAAGGACAGACAGGGAAACGACGTCAGCCTTTCAGACTATGCCGGCAAGGTGCTGCTCATCGTCAACACCGCGACGGGCTGCGGCTTTACGCAGCACTACGAGCCGCTCGAGGCGATGTATAAGGAGCTGAGAGACAAGGGCTTTGAGATCCTTGATTTCCCGTCCAACCAGTTTGCCAATCAGGCGCCCGGCAGCGACGACGAGATCCATCAGTTCTGCACGCTGAAATTCGGCACGGAATTCCCGCAGTTTGCAAAGATCGACGTCAACGGAGATTCTGCCGATCCGCTCTTTGCGTTCCTCGCGTCGGAGAAGCCCTTCAACGGCTTCGGCAAGGGACTGAAGAACGCCATGCTGAACAAGTTTGCCAAGATGAACAACAAGAAATTCGGCGACAAGACATACATCGGATGGAATTTCACGAAATTCCTGATCGACCGCGAGGGCAGGGTCATCGCCCGCTTTGAGCCGACCGACGACATGGAAGACGTGAAAAAGGCGGTCGAGGCGGCGCTGTAAGATGAAATACGGAGAATCGACGTTCGATATTCTATATCTGCTCTTTGCGATCGTCAGCGGCTGTGTGATCCTGATCAGGGCGCGCAGCCGGACGGAGCGCCTGATGGGACTGTCCGCGCTGATCCTCGGCTGCGGCGACGCATTTCATCTGGTCCCGCGCGTGCTGAACTACTTTTCGCAGGCGGATATGACCGCGGCGCTGGGGATCGGCAAGCTCGTCACCTCCGTGACGATGACGCTCTTCTACGTGCTGTTCTACTACGTCTGGCTCGGTTATTTCGGCGCGAAAGAGGATAAGCGCGTGACGTGCGCCGTGTGGGTTCTCGCTGCAGCGCGCATCGCCCTGTGCGCCTTCCCGCAGAACGGCTGGCTGCAGAACAGCAGCGATCTGACGTGGGGTATTGTGCGCAACGTGCCGTTCGTCATCCTCGGCGCGGTGATCTGCCTGCTGTATTTTAGCAGGCGGAACGGCAGCCGCCGCATGAGAGCGGTTTGGCTTTACATCCTGCTTTCGTTCCTGTTCTATATTCCGGTAACGGTCGGCGCGGGCGCGCTCCCCATGCTCGGCATGCTCATGCTGCCGAAGACCGTCTGCTATATCCTGCTGATCCTGACCTTCCTGCTTGCAGTTTTGAAGGACCGGCAACGGGAGGACGCATGAATCAGAGAGGAACCGTAAGGATCGAGACCGAGCGGCTGATCCTGCGCAGGTGCGCGGCGGACGACGCGGAGGCGGCGTTTCGCAACTGGACGTCCGACGAAAGGGTCACGAAATACCTCCGCTGGCAGACCCACAAAGATATCGAAACCACGCGAAATTGCCTTGCGAACTGGGTGAAAAACTACGAGCGGGACGATTTCTATCAATGGACGATCGAATTAAAGGAACTCGGCGAGCCGATCGGCACGATCTCCGTGGTAGCGCAGGATGAACGGCTGAACATCGTCGATATCGGTTACTGCATCGGAAGCCGGTGGTGGAATCAAGGCCTCACCAGCGAAGCCTTTGCCGCGATCATCCCGTTTTTCTTCGAGGAAGTCGGCGTCAACCGGATCGAGGCGCGGCATGACACGGACAACCCCAATTCCGGGCGGGTCATGCGCAAGTGCGGATTGCAATATGAGGGCACGCTGCGGCAGGCGGACTGCAACAACCGGGGCGTCGTGGACGTCTGCATCTGCGCCCTTTTGAAAGAGGACTGGGAAAACCGTGGAACTGTTTTACACAAGTGAGCGCAGCGAATGGCGGGCATATTTAGCCGAGCGTTTCGAGACCGCGCAGGAGATCTGGTTCGTCTTTCCGACGAACACCTCCGGGGAGCCGAGTCTTTCCTATAATGACGCGGTGGAGGAAGCGCTCTGTTTCGGCTGGATCGACGGCAGGGCGGGGACGCTGGACGAAAGACACCACATCCGCCGCTTCACGCCCCGCAGACCGGGCAGCCCCTATTCGCAGCCGAATATCGAGCGGCTGCGCTGGCTGGAGGCGCAGGGCATGCTTTACCCGAAAGTGCGCGAAAGTGTCCTGCCCGTCATTAACGCGCCGTTCGTCTATCCGCCCGATATCCTCGACGCGCTGCGCGGGGACGAGACTGCTTGGAAAAACTACGGGTGTTTCTCAGAGCCGTACAAGCGCATTCGCATCGCCTATATCGAGGCGGCGCGGAAGCGTCCGGAGGAATTCCGGAAGCGGCTGAACAGCTTTCTTGAAAAGACACGACAGAATAAGCTGATCCGCGGCTACGGCGGCGTGGAAAAATACTACAAATAACGAAAACGAGCCTCCGACCGATTGAACAGCCCCAGATTGTGCAGACAGCACAAAAGAAGCACCCCTATGTAGGGA
>CAMUZA010000011.1 GCA_947165085.1 uncultured Clostridia bacterium
CGGACGGAATGAGCAGCAGCACCGCGAGCACCAGGATCGGCACTCGAAGCTGTACAATCTTTTTTGCTAAACGCATGGGTGATCCGCGCTCCTTTTCAAAGATGATCTTTCTTGATTGCGACCATACCTTACACCCTTTCCGGGAAAATGAAAACAGTCAAAGCCAGTCTCACGTCTGAATTTCAGACACGAGACTGGCTTTGACCATCAGAAAATATCGTTTATTTCAGAGTCTCCACCGTCATGCCCTGCTGCTTCATCGCCGGCTCGACCATCAACTGGAACATGCGGCGAAAATCCTCGTGGAGGTCATAGGTCATGCCGCTTTCCAACCATCGGGTTACGGCGCCGTAGCACACATAGGCGTTAAAATGGATGATTGCCTGGAGGTCGTCCTCCGAGAGCGGCGTATTTGCCAGGATCGAATTGACGTAGCCGATGCTGACGGATTCGCAGTTCTTCATCAGATAGCGGTCGAAGATATCCCGATTGACCGAGTTGTAAACGTGATAGGCAGCGCGTTTGTGCTCACGGAAAAAGGAAAGCGCATCTGTTAAGCTTTCCTCCATGGAAGAGAAAGAGTTCTGTTCCCGCACAAAGCGGCCGATCTCCTCATCGATCACCTCTTCCACCAGAGCGGGAAGATCGGCATAGTGATAATAGAAGGAATTCCGGTTGATGCCGCATTCCTGCACAATTTCCTTCACCGTGATCTGATGATACGGCCGCTCTTCCAGCAGCCGCAGAAAGGTCGTTTTGATTTCCTTCTTTATGAGATTTGCCATGGGAACGCCTCCGAACGGATGGAATAACTGAATCATACCACATTCTTTGCGGGAAATCCAGCAAAACATCAGTCGTTTTACCGCCTCAACGGAAAGGCCCGTTTTTTTGCTGATGTCAAGCACTTCAACATTCGGACACTTTTCTTCTATCCGTCCAAATAGATAATCAACCCGCATACCTTTCGGCGTCGGTTTTTGAAACCGACTCGTATACCCGTTCCGGCACCTGCGCATATTGGCGGAGTGAGAGCGGCTCGCGACGCGAAGCTAGTCCCTGCGGGAAACGCTCAAGGGCATTGCTGCCCGCCTCCTTAGCGGGAAGGTCTCTTATCTGTTAGAGTATCTGCCTGGCGGTATTCTCTTTTGTAGCGCAAGGGAGAGAGACTGTCGTTGTACGCCTGCGCCGCCTCCTTCAGCGCATCAAGCTCGGAGGCATTCATTTTCTCCACTTCCGTGACATAGTTCGTATGCACTTTACTCTGGTATTCGTCATTAACGTAATTGGAAATCAGCGGATAGGCCGTGACGCCTGCCGCTGCAAGGAACAGCAGGACGGAAAGCGCGATGATAATAATTCTTTTCAAGGAAACACCTCCAAAACCGCGCAGTAACATCGGCGGCGAGATAAACTTATGGTCTGAAAAAAGCCGGCAAGCCCTGCGCAAAATACCCATGTGCTTTTCACATCAAGTCTGTCCTTCGTTTCTAAACGTCTCTGCGGAAGCAATTTCTACTTGACATACGTCAAGCAATATCGTACAATCGTTTTGAGGTGATTCTCATGGAAACAAAGGTGATTCGTGAAAAGCAGGATCTGACGTATCTTTCCTGGAGCAGGATGCGGCATTCTTCCGGAACCGCGGGCAGTTTTTTGAAAGCGGAGTCCGAAGTCTCCGGTCGAAAGGTCTACTACAAGCTCTCCAAATACGATAATGTCCACGGGGTGGTCGGGCACGAGTGCGTCAACGAACTGATCGCCGACCGTCTTCTGACAATCCTCGGTGTGGAGCATCTGCATTACCGGCTGATCCATGCGGATATCGTTGTTCGGGAAACTCCGCAGGAAGTCTGGCTTTGCGCCTCGGAGGACTTCAAGGAGCGCGGCGAGGACAAGGTCGCTCTGGATATGTATTACGAAGCGGAGCATCTGCCCGGCGAGACGGCGATGGATTTTTGCCTGCGTATGGGATGGAGAGATTATATTTGGCAGATGTTTGTCGTGGATTATTTGATCCTGAATCGAGACCGGCACGGAGCAAACATCGAGGTGCTCCGGAACAAGCGAAAGCGCACGGTCCGGCTGGCGCCCCTGTTCGATCACGGCGTGTCGCTTCTGTTCAGCTGCCATGGCGATGAGAGCGTCGGGCAATTTGGTGTCATGAAGGATCTTCCGGTCCAGTCCTATCTCGGCAGCCGCTCTGCATGGGAGAATCTGTCGCTGATCCCGAAGGCGGAGCTGCCGAAGCTGCATCCGCTTCAGGAGGAAGATAGGGCAGTCCTGTTTGCTGATCTGGACGGCGTCATTTCCGACAGACTTCAGAACGCAATCTGGAATATGCTATGGAAAAGGTGGAGTGCGTATGAAGATTTTTGCAATTCGTGACGGCGCGGATCCTGCCGCTCGGGATCTTGCGTATCTGCTCTATTACGAAGGAGCAAAGAAGTTCTATATAGAGCTTCCCGATGATGCCGACCCGTGGGAGACGCCTCTGCTTCTGTCTTCGTTCGCAAAACAGGGCGTGCATTCCGTCAATTCCTATTGGAGCGAGCTTTGGGTACGGCAGCGGATCGTTCCGCCCGATCGTCAGAACATCCAGCAGATCCTGAAGGAGCTTCACTTGAAGGAATATGACGAATTCCCGCTTCTGTTGAATGCGATGGGTCGCTGCGCGCAGGACGATTACTATCTCGCCCCTCTTTCCGAAGGGCAGCTCCCGCGAGAGATTGAAAAGCGTTTCGAGCTGCGCGTCGAGGACGTTGTCCCCCTGCAGGACAGTCAGCTTTTGGTCTTTTTCCGAAACGGAAAGGTCAAGAAGTGCGACCTCTATGCATATTTTCGAAAGCATCCGGAATTCAGCGTTCTGCAGAAGAATCCGGCGTATTTCCGGAATGTGCAGATGCAGACCGGAGGGTACGGCGTTGCGTGGGGCGAAAGCCTTATGATTGCGGATCACGAACTGTATTCCATTGGCAAGGCAATCCCTCTGGCCGCAGAGGATTTCAGGCTCTTTGTGACGGAGCGAATCGTAAACGCGCAAGAAGCTGCAGAGCTGCTTGGCTGTTCCCGTCAATATATCAACGAACTGGTCAAGACAGGAAAACTGACTCCGATCAAGGCAACCGGAAAAAATACGATGTTTCTCAAAAGCGATCTGCTCCGACGTCTGTGGATGTCGTAGCAGCCGCAAGAGATCGTTCCGGTGTGAGAAGCGTGAGGAGGTGCGCCTCCTCTGGGCTGCCGGCGTACAACTTCACGCGAAGGGGATTGCTGTCTTCGTCCGCCAGCAGGATGTCCTCCGGAAGGTTCTGAATACCGATGGAGCTGAGTTTGCTTTGCAGATCCATCGTGCCGGTCGGCAGCTCGACAACCAGCGTATTCTTGCCGTATCGGATCACGGCGCCTAACATAGTGTTTTCCTCCGTTTCTTTTGATAGTGATTCTGCATAGGAACAGAAAAAGCCCCGGCTGTTTTGTGAAATCAATCCAAAACGACCGGGGCTTGATATATAAAAGCATACAGGATTTCAGAATAATACTTCTGTCTCCGTCATCTTTTTTGTGGGCAATCGGGAAAACGTAGAGGTTCAAGTCCTGTCAGGAGGTGAAAAACAGGGTTTGGTATCTATAGTTAAACATTGTATTTTTTCATCGCTTGAGATGCGAAAAACCCTGATAAAATCAGGGTTTCTCGGGGCAGTATCTTTTTTGTACGCCTCACCTGGTGCGGGCGACAGGACTCGAACCTGCATGGTTTCCCACTGGAACCTAAATCCAGCGTGTCTGCCAATTCCACCACGCCCGCGAATGCAAGAGTATTCTATCATCCCCCTACCCGCCTGTCAAGCGACGATCGAGGCAGGATTTGCGTTTCTTTTATACAAGATTTACATAATCTTTGCAAAAATGCCTTGACAAGTGCCAAAATGGACATTAAAATATTTCTGGATTAGTATGGTCTTTTCGGACTTGGGGTAGTCCGGACAGGCGTTGCTTTTTCTCCGGCGCATCGCGCCGATACCCGAATTTTATGAACAGGAGGTGTATTCACGGAATATGGAATGGTATATCTGGCTGATCATCATTGCCGTAGTTGCAGTGCTGTTCTTCTTTATCGGCTTTATCTACCGCAAGAAAGTCGCCGAGCGCGAGATCAAGAGCGCGGAAGCCGAGGCCACGCGCATTATCAACGAAGCCATCAAGGGCGGCGAGAACAAGAAGCGCGAGATGCTGGTGGAAGCCAAAGAAGAAATCCATAAAAACCGTACCGAATACGAAAAGGAAGTCAAAGAACGCCGCGCCGACCTGCAGAAGCAGGAGCGCCGCTTGCAGCAGAAGGAAGAGTCGCTTGACAAGAAGCTCGACGCCTTCGAGCGCAAGGAAGACGATCTCCACAAGCGTCAGGCCGCTGTCGCCGCCACGCAGGACGAGGTCAATCTGATCAAGAAAAGCCAGCTCGAAATGCTGGAAAAAATCTCCGGACTGTCACAGGAGGATGCAAAAAACCAGCTTCTGAAATCGCTGGAAAACGAGTGCCGTCACGAGGCCGCGCTGAAGATCAAGGAGATCGAGGCGCAGACCAAGGACAACGCCGATCAGCTCGCCCGCGAGATCATCTCCATCGCGATCCAGCGCTGCGCCGCGGATCACGCCGCGGAAGCGACGGTTTCCGTCGTTGCGCTGCCGAACGATGAGATGAAGGGCCGCATCATCGGCCGCGAGGGCCGCAACATCCGCACCCTCGAATCCATCACCGGCGTCGATCTGATCATCGACGACACGCCGGAGACCATCACGGTTTCCTCGTTCGATCCCGTCCGCCGCGAGGTCGCCCGTCTGGCGCTGGAAAAGCTCATCGCCGACGGCCGCATCCACCCGACCCGCATTGAGGATCTGGTCGAAAAAGCCCGCAAGGAAGTCGACCGCGTGATCAAGCAGGAGGGCGAACGCGCCACCTTCGAGACCGGCATCAACGGTCTGCACCCGGAGCTCATCAAGCTCCTCGGCAGACAGAAGTACCGCACCTCTTACGGTCAGAACGTGCTCAACCACTCCATCGAGGTCGCGCACATCGCGGGTCTGCTCGCGAGCGAACTCGGTGTGGACGTCACGCTTGCCAAGCGCGCGGGTCTGCTGCATGACCTCGGCAAATCCGTCGACCACGAGATGGAAGGCAGCCACGTCCAGTTGGGCGTCGAGCTTGCCAAGAAGTACAATGAATGCCCCGACGTCATCCACGCTATTGAGGCGCACCACAACGACGTCGAGCCGCATACCGTCATCGCCTGCCTCGTGCAGGCGGCAGACGCCATCTCCGCCGCCCGCCCCGGCGCGCGCCGCGAGAACGTGGAGAATTATATCCGCCGTCTGGAAAAGCTGGAGGAGATCACCGGCTCTTACCCCGGAGTCGAAAAGTCCTACGCGATCCAGGCAGGCCGCGAGGTCCGTATCATGGTCAAGCCCGAGGAGGTCTCCGAGGACAACATGGTGCTGCTTGCCCGCGAGCTGGCGCACAAGATCGAGGCCGAGCTGGAATACCCCGGTCAGATCAAAGTCAACGTCATCCGCGAGACGAAAGCGACCGAGTACGCAAAGTAAACGCAATCATAATACGCGCAAAACGGCTGCTGCCCATTGGACAGCAGCCGTTTTTGGCCTCCTCTTGAGGGAGGCGTTATTTGTTCATCAGTATTTCGCAGACCTCGTCGGCGGTCGGTTGCCCGGCGTGGACGTGCAGGTCGCAGGGCTCTGCGTCAAAGCAGCCGTGCTTCCGCTCGAGCATTGCCGCCACCGGCGGCGGCAGAACGCCGCGCATCCGCGCGGCGAAGCGCGCCTTGATCACGTCCAGCTCCTCCGTGACCAGAATGCGGTACGCGCCGGACGGGATCAGCTTCAAAAGCTCCGGCTCGGTGAGGACGTAGACGATAGTATCACTGCTGACCGCTTCGGTCAGTTTTTTCATAAACAGCCGCTGCGCCATCGCCTCATTGGCGTGCAGGCGCAAATAGTCCTTGCCGGTATAGATTTCCGCGTTCAGTTTTTCTTTCAAGGCGTCCGCGAGCGTGCTTTTGCCCGTGCAGCTTTCGCCGAAAATCGCAATTACCATATCCGTTCTCTCTTATTTCAGTTTTTTCCGGTGCGTGAAAATCACGACGGCGAGCGCCGTCAGACCGGCCGCCCAGGCGCTGACGACCCAGAGCTTCCCGGGAATGTCGGCGTAGCTTCCGTCGACCGCGGCGCGCGCGGCGTCCACCGCGTTGGCAAACGGCAGGATATACGCGAACTTGCGGAATCCGTCGCCGAGCAGGTCGAGCGAGAACCAGCAGCCGGAGAGCCACGCGGTCACGTTCGTCAGCAGCGCGCCGCAAAGTCCGCCGACCGCCTTTTCGTTCAGCAGCGTGCCGCAGATCAGACCGATCGCGATATTGACGACCATGATCGGAACGCACACGGCGATACACACGAAGAGATTGGCGCTGAACGGCAGTCCGAGCGCGATCGCCGCGGCAAAGCAGAAGATCAGCTGTACCACGCCCATCGGCAGGAGCGGCAGCGCGTACCCGAGGATAAAATTGCCGCCCGTCATCGGCGAGGTGTAGAGCCGCAGCATGAAGGAGCTTTCGCGGTCCTTGGAGAGCAGCAGTGCGGCGAACAGGGCGATAAAGCTCAGTCCGAACACGCTGATGCCCGGCGCGAGCAGGCGGATCTCAAACATGTTCTCCTGCGCTTCCTTCGGGATGTTGCTGTTGATAATGCTCAGCAGAATCAGCAGCACGATCGGCAGCACGATGCCGAAGCCGACGCTGATCGGGTCGCGCACGATCTCCTTGAGATTGCGCTTCGCAAAGCAGAACGTCCGTTTCATTTCGCCTCACCTCCCGCCAGCCGGATAAACGCTTCTTCAAAGTTTTCCGTACCCGCCGCGTCGAGGATCTCGCGCGGCGTGCCGGTGATTTTCAGTTTTCCGCCGTTCATCACGCCGACGCGGTCGGAAAGCGCCTCCGCTTCCTCGAGATAATGCGTCGTCAGGATGACCGTGACCTTGCCCTTGAGGCTCTCGATGACCTGCCACAGCTCACGCCGCGCAAGTACGTCCAGTCCAAGCGTCGGCTCGTCGAGGAAGAGGAGCTTCGGGTCGGAAACCAGCGCCATGGCGATCGAGAGTCTGCGCTGCCAGCCGCCGGACAGTCTCTTTGCCTTGAACTTTTCCGCCTCCTTGAGACCCAGCTCATCAATCATCCTCTGCACCCGCTTTGGGTCGCTGTTATAAATCCCTGCGATCAGCTCAAGATTCTCCCGCACGGTCAGATTCGGCGCGACCGCCGTCTCCTGCGGAGAGACCGCAAGGAGCGGTTTGATCGCGGGCAGCTCGGTCAGCAGATCGTGTCCAAGCACCCGCGCCGAGCCGTCCGTCGGCTTTAACAGCCCGGACAGCATTTTGATCGTCGTAGTCTTGCCCGCGCCATTGACGCCCAGCAGGGAGAAAAGCTCACCCTCACGCACGGTCAGATCGAGCGCGTCCACCGCCGTCACCATGCCGAAGCGTTTTGTCAGTCGTTTTGTTTCTATCGCGTTCATGCGTTGCCTCCTGTGGAAAGATTCGCTGTAATTCTGTCGAGAAACACCCGCGCCTTGCTCTGCTCGGGAATGGCGATGCCCTCCGCCTTGTCCGCCAGAAGCAGCAGCGTGTCGCCGGGGCGGATGCCGAACATCTCGCGCACCTCCGCCGGAATGACGATCTGCCCCTTCGGTCCAACCTTGACCGGCACCATGAATTTCCCTTCCGGGAACACCGTATTCCCCATTCTATCACCCTTCTCGTATTACTTGTATAACTAATTATACCACAGAGGCAAATAAAGTCAAGTCATG
Source organism: uncultured Clostridia bacterium (assembly GCA_947165085.1). Classification (GTDB taxonomy): domain Bacteria; phylum Bacillota; class Clostridia; order Oscillospirales; family Oscillospiraceae; genus JAZOXB01. Next base: position 7,876 of record CAMUZA010000011.1, read on the forward strand.
TTTTGCCGCAGGCTCCCGACCCACCGCCTCATTGCAAGCCGGTAAATGCGGCATTCTCCCCTCATGTCAAAGTATAGCGTCACATGGATTGGCGCTAAATTGCCTGCGGGCGGTCATCGACCGCCCGCAGGCAACAGGATCCTCGCTTCGCGTTTACAATATCCGTCAGCTTCGCTGACACCTTCCCCTCAAGGAGAAGGCCTGGTCTTCTCATCGTTTAAGATTTCTCCTTGCGCAGGAAGGCGTTTCCGGCGCTGCTATTTCCCGTCCGCTTCGCCGGCAGGCAGTGTGACCTCGATCTCTTCGCCGCAGCGGTATAGCTCGATCCGCACCTGCCCGCCGTCTGCGAACGCATCCAGAAGCGCGCGGCAGTCTTCCGCGCTGCCCGGCGTTTCCCCGCCGATGCGGACGATCACGTCGCCCGGCAGGACGCCGGCTTTCGCCGCGGCGCTGTCCGCGTCTACCTGGCTGACGATGACGCCGTTCGGCAGATCCCAGTAGCGCTGCTGCGTGTCGTCCAGCTCGCAGATCAGCATGCCGCAGACCGCAGTCTGCTCCTGCCTGCAATCCTCCGGCTGGAACGTCAGACCTCTGCGCTCGGTCGGCGCGGTGCGCTCCGACCCGGTACTCTCCTGCCGCAGGTAGGGGATCAGAAACGGCGCGGCACTCACCGCCAGCAGCGCGATCACCAGCCCGATCGCCAGCCCGACGTAGGATCTTCCGCTCTTAGGTTGTTTTCCCGTACCGTAATAGTCCGGCATTCTCGGATCTTCCGTTTTGACCCCCTCCTTCCTATTTGCACAGGGGCATGGTAAAGGTGAATTCTGTCTTTCCGTCGCGGCTGGTCACGTAGATATCCTCGCCGTGCGCCAGCACGATGGTCTTGACGATATACAGCCCGAGTCCCGCGCCGTCGCGGTCGGTCGAGCGGCTCTTGTCCGTCTTGTGGAAGCGGTCGAAGATCAGCGGCAGCTCCTCCGGCGGGATCGTCGGCCCGGTATTGCCGACGGTCACGACGGCGCTTGCGCCGCGCGGTCTGACGCTGACCGAGAGCGTGCCGCCCTCGTCTGCGAATTTGACCGCGTTGTCCATGAGGTTATACAGCACCTGCGTCACCGCGTCAGGAAGGGCGCGGACGGTCACGCCGAACTCCGGCATATCGACGTCCACGTTCAGATGTTTGCGGTTGATGCGCTGCTCAAAACTCAGAAGCGCCTGTCCCGCCGCCTCGCAGATGTCAAAATCCGCGAGCTGATCCTGCGGGATGCCCTGATCGCGCAGGCGCGATACGTCGAGCATATTGCGCACCAGGCGCGACAGGCGGCGCACCTCGGTGGAGACGAGATTCATGTAGTAATAGTGCTTCTCCTCCGGGATCGTTCCGTCGATCATGCCGTCGAGGTAGCCCGCGATCGTCGTCATCGGCGTTTTCAGCTCATGGCTGACGTTGGCGACGAATTCCTGCCGCACCCGCTCGGAGTTCTGCAGGGCGACGGTCATGTTGTTGAACGCGACCGCCATCTCCTCGATCTCCTCGTTCTGATTGCCCGTCGGGATCTGCACGCTGTAGTCGCCGCGGGCGATCTGCTTTGCCGCCGCCGCCATGTCGCGGATCGGTTTCGTCTCGCGGCGCGTCAGATAGGGCGTGGCGATGATCGCGGCGGCGAAGACGATCAGCGCGACCATGGCGAAGATCCGCAGGGTCCGGCCCGTCAGCCGCGTCAGCTCCTCGCGCTGCATGGAAACGAGGATGATGCACAAGGGTCTTCCGTCCTCCAGCAAAACGGGGATCGCCACGGCAAGCCGTTCGTCGCCGTAGAGCTGCGACGCCGCGCTGTCCACGCTCATGCTCCCCTCGCGGAACAGCCGCTCGGCATTCTTGCTGCCGATACTGCGCCCCAGATGCTCGCACGCCTGAATGTCCGCCGCGCAGATGCGCACCTCACCGTCCGCGTCGCAGATCAGGATGTCGTTGCCGGATGCGTTCGCGGCGACGGCGAGATTGGTGCGGAAGCTCCAGTCGTTCAGATACGCCGCGCTGTACGCCTTGACCAGTCCGGAAACGCTGTCTGCCGTACTGCGCAGGGAGCTTTCCTCGGTCTGTACGATGTAGCGGTTGAACAGCGCCCAGAAGGACACGCCAAGCAGGATCGTCGCGCCGAGCAGGATGCAGAGGATCAGCGTCAGCTGCCTTCGGAACGTCGTTTTCATCTGCCGGCGACCTCGAATTTATAGCCGACCGACCAGACGGTCTTCAGCTCCCACTGATCGGAAACGCCCTCCAGTTTTTCGCGCAGGCGTTTCACGTGCACGTCCACGGTGCGGGTGTCGCCGAAATAGTCGAAGCCCCAAACCTCGTCCAGAAGCTGATTTCTCGTATAAACGCGGTTCGGCGTGGAGGCGAGATGATACAAAAGCTCCATCTCCTTCGGCGGGGTCGGGATTTTTTTGCCGTCCACGGTCAGTTCAAATGCGTCCATGTCGATCACCAGCTTGTCGAAGACCAGCTTGCGTGACGCCTTTTCCGGCTCGATCCCGCTGCGGCGCAGCACCGCCTCAATGCGCGCCAGCACCTCTTTCATCTCAAAAGGCTTCGTGATGTAGTCGTCCGCGCCTGCCTTGAGTCCCTGTACCTTGTCCTCGGTCTCACTCTTGGCGGTCAGCATGATGATCGGCGTCTTGGACTCGGCGCGGATCGTGCGGCAGACGCTCCAGCCATCCATGCCGGGCAGCATTACGTCCAGCAGCACCAGCGCAGGCTGCACCTCGCGGAACTGCTTCACGCCCTTGAGTCCGTCCGGCGCGATGGAGACCTCGTAGCCCTCTTTTTCTAAGTATAACCGCAGAAGATCTGCGATATTGTTATCATCCTCAACGATCAGAACGGTTTTCGCCATGGTCGTGCCCTCCTGTATTCTCTGTATTTCCGCTGCGCTGCGTTTCGCGCTTTCCGTCCGTTTCTTTCTCCATTATAACCCCAAATTCCCGTTTTGGGTGAACAATTTGTAAAAACGCGATTTTCTGTTGTTTTCTGCCGCCGAACAATCGCTCCATTTCATTGCGGCGGAAAGACTATGCGGCGATGGAAGCTGCCGCTTTGCGGAAACAATTCTTCCCATTTCGCCTTGTATTTCCCGGCAGGTTGTGGTACGATATACTAAAATTATAATGGTAGAGTATAGGCATTCGCAATCGGTGCCTTCGACGCTTTGCAAGGAGAATTGCCATGATCGAATTTCACGACGGAACATACGTAGATGAAGACGGCAGGATCAAGCTCGACCCGACCGTATATAAGGACTGGCAGATCGCCGAGGAGGCGGAAAAGTCACTTCCGCCGGTGGAGTATTTCCGTGAAAAGCTGGGGCTGCTCCCTGACGAGATCATCCCACACGGCAAGACGCCGAAGCTGGATTTCATCAGGATCATGGATCGCCTCAAGGACCGTCCGAACGGCAAATTCATCGAGGTGACCGCGATTACGCCCACGCCGCTCGGCGAGGGCAAGTCAACGACCTCCCTCGGTCTGATCGAGGGTCTGGGCAAGCTCGGCAAAAACGTCGGCGGCTGTCTGCGGCAGCCCTCCGGCGGTCCGACGATGAACGTCAAGGGCACGGCCGCCGGCGGCGGCAACGCGCTCTTAATGCCGATGACCGAGTTCTCCCTCGGTCTGACCGGCGACATCAACGACATTATGAACGCCCACAACCTCGCCATGGTCGCGCTGAACGCGCGCATGCAGCACGAGCGCAACTATGACGACGCGACGCTCGCCAGGCGCGGGCTCAAGCGCCTCGACGTCGATCCGAAGCGGGTCGAATTCGGCTGGGTCCTGGACTTCTGCGCGCAGGGACTTCGCAATATCATCATGGGCATCGGCGGCGATAAGGACGGCTATCTCATGGAGTCGAAGTGCGCGATCGCCGTCTCCTCGGAGCTGATGGCGATCTTAGCGGTCGCGCGCGACCTCAAGGATCTGCGCGAGCGGATCGGCAAAATCGTCGTCGCCTACGACCGCAAGGGCAATCCCGTGACCACCGAGGATCTGGAGGTCGCGGGCGCGATGACCGCGTGGATGCGCAACACGATCAACCCCACGATGTGCTACACCGTCGAGCATCAGCCCGTGCTGGTGCACGCGGGTCCCTTTGCCAACATCGCCATCGGGCAGTCGTCCGTCATCGGCGACCGTCTGGCGCTCAAGCTCTTTGACTATCATGTGACCGAGTCCGGCTTCGCCGCTGACATCGGCTTTGAAAAATTCTGGAACGTCAAATGCCGCCTGTCCGGTCTGACCCCGAACGTCTCCGTCCTCGTGGCGACCGTCCGCGCGCTCAAAATGCACGGCGGCGGTCCTGCGGTCGTGCCCGGCCGTCCGCTGGCGGAGGAATACACGAAGGAGAATCTCGAGCTGCTCGAAAAGGGCTGTGAAAACCTCTTCCACCACGTCAATACGATCAAAAAATCCGGCATCGTGCCGGTCGTCTGCATCAATCAGTTCCACACCGACACCGACGCGGAGATCGCCCTTGTGCGAAAGCTCTGTGCAGAACGCGGCGTGCGATGCGCCCTGTCCAACCACTGGCGCTACGGCGGAGAGGGCGCGCTGGAGCTGGCGCAGGCCGTTGCGGACGCCTGCGAGGAAGAACACGAGCTGAAATACCTGTACCCGCTGGAGCTGCCGCTGCGCGAGCGCGTGGAGCGGATCGCGGCGGAGGTCTACGGCGCAGACGGCGTGGATTGGGCGCCGCTTGCGCTGGAAAAGGCGAAGCGGTTCGAATCCGATCCCAAATACGCCGACTACTGCACGATGATGGTCAAGACCCACCTTTCCCTCAGCCACGAGCCGAGCTGGAAGGGCGTGCCAAAGGGCTGGCGTCTGCCGATCCGCGACATTCTGGAGTACGGCGGCGCGAAATTCCTCTGTCCGATGGCTGGCACGATCTCGATGATGCCCGGCACCGGCTCCGACCCCGCCTACCGCCGCATCGACGTCGACGTCGAGACCGGCAAGGTCTCGGGTCTGTTCTGAAAGGGTGATGTTATGGATATGATTTCTGCTTCGTGCAGAGACTTTGTTTCCGTCCTTGCCTCCTCTGCGCCCGCGCCCGGCGGCGGCGGCGCTGCCGCGCTGGTCGGCGCGATCGGCACGGCGCTCGGCAATATGGTCGGCGCTCTGACGGTCGGCAAAAAGAAATACGCCGCCGCCGAAGAGGAGCTGCGCGCGCTGATGGCAAAATGCGGCGCATTGCAAAGCGAGCTGTTGGATCAGGTCGCCGCCGACGAGGCGGGCTTTCTGCCGCTCGCTGCGGCATATGGCATTGCGAAGGACGATCCGACCCGCGAGGCGCGCCTCGAAGCGGCGTCCGTCGCCGCCTGTCAGGTGCCGCTGCACATCATGGAATTGTGCTGTGAGGCGCTGGATGCGGTCGCCGTATTCGCGGAAAAGGGCTCGAAGCTGGCGATTTCCGACGCCGGCTGCGCCGCGGTAACGCTCAAAGCCGCGCTGCAAGCGGCTTCGCTCAACGTATTCATCAACACAAAAGGACTGAAAGACCGCGCCAATGCGGACGCACTGGATCAGAAATGTCTGTCGATGCTGGAATCCTACGGTGCGCTCGCCGACCGCGTTTTTACGCAGGTCAAAGACAGCTTTTTCGCGTAAGGAGGGACGGATATGGCTAAGATACTCAGCGGCAAAGCCGTCGCAGACGCGCTTTGCGCAAAGCTCGCCGTCCGCGTCGATAAGCTGTGGGACAAGGGCGTCATGCCGACGCTCGCACTGATCCGCCTCGGCGAGAATCCCTCCGACCTGAGTTATGAGACCGGTATTCGCAAGCGCGCCGAGAGGATCGGCGTCGCGGTGCGCGGCTTCTATCTGCCGGAATGTGCCGAAAAAGAGGCGGTCCTGTCCGCGATCGACGCGCTGAACAGGGACGATTCCGTCCACGGCGTGCTGCTCTTCCGTCCGCTGCCGCAGCACCTCAAGCCCGACGAGGAGGAAGTCACCTCCCGCCTCGACCCGCGCAAGGACGTGGACGGCATGACCCCGCTGTCGAAATCCGGCGTTTTTTCCGGGCGGAACGGGTGCGGCTTCGCGCCGTGCACGCCTGCCGCGTGCATGGAGATCCTCGACTATTACGGCGTCGACTGCGCGGGCAGGCACGCCGTCGTGATCGGCAGAAGCAAGCTCGTCGGCAAGCCGGCGGCAATGATGCTTCTGAGCCGCGACGCGACCGTCACCGTCTGCCACTCGAAGACCGTTGACTTGCCGGCGATTTGCCGCAGTGCGGACATCATCGTGACGGCGGCGCGGTCGCTGCGCCTGATCACGGCGGACTGCGTCCGTCCCGGGCAGACCGTGATCGACGTTTCGACGATCTGGGACGAAACGAAGCCGAACAGCAAGGGCGGTCTGGGCGCGTTCGCGGGGGACGTCGATTTCGACGCGGTAGAGCCGGTCGTCGGCGCGATCACACCCGTTCCCGGCGGCGTCGGCGCCATGACGACCTCCGTTCTGATGAAGCACGTGATCGAGGCAGCGGAGCGCGGAGGCAGTCATGCGTAAGATCAAGTCGCTCTCCAACGAGAGCTTCCTGCGGCTGCTGTTTTTTCTCTTTGCCGCGTTCTTTCTGATCGGCGCAGTCTGCATGCCCGACCGCGCCGATATGCTCAACGGGCTGCGGCGCATCGTCTCGCAGACGGCAAAAACGCCGACGAACTACTTTGACCCGATCTACGGCGGCTTCGCGGGCACGTTTCTGAACGTCGGCTGCGTGACGCTGATCGCGGCGCTGCTGTACCTTCTGCCGCACGCAAAGCCGAGCGCACCCTCCGTGGTCGCCGTCCTGCTGACCTCCGGACTGTCGTTCTGGGGCATCAACGTCTTCAACATGTGGTTCGGCATGCCCGGTGTCGCGCTGTACTGCCTCGTCAAAAAGCGTCCGCTCGGCTCGCAGGTCAACGCCCTGCTCTTCACCACGGGCATGGCGCCCCTGTTTTCCGATCTGATCTTCGCCTATCCGAACGCGCTGCCCGTCGGCTTCCGCTGGCAGGGTCTCCTGCTTGCTCTGCTGATCGGCGCTCTGATCGGCTTCTTCCTGCCCGCCGGGCTGGAATACGCGCCGCGGATCCACCGCAACTGCACCCTCTTTTCCGCCGCCGTGCCGGTCGGCATGACCGCGTTTTTTCTGCGGGCGTTTTTGTACCACGTCCTCGGCGCGGCGCGCGGCACGACCGACGTCGGTCCGACCGCCAGCCTCACGGTCGCCTCGTGGCCGATCGCGAACGTCTTCTGCCTTGCGGTCTTCGCGGTCTGCATCGCCTTCGCCCTCGCCCTCGGCTGCAAGCCGGGAGATTACCTGAAGCTGCTGAAAGCCAGCGGTTATCAGGACGATTATCTGCGGCAGCACGGTAAGGCGGCGACCGTGATGAATTTCGGCGTATTCGGGCTGTTCGTCCTGCTGTACTACAATATCGCCGCGCTGATGGGCGGAAGCGAATCGGTCTTCAACGCCGTCACCCTCGGCTGTATCTTCTGCATGCTCTCCACCGCCTGCGCAGGCTCGCATCCGCGCAACGTCTGGCCGGTCATGGTCGGCTACATCGGCGCGTCGTTCCTCTTCGCTTGGATCAGCAGGGATCTGGTCGGCGGGGACTACCTGCACGCCATTGACGCGCAGGCAATGCTGGTCGGGCTGTGCTTTGCCGGCGGTCTTTCGCCGCTGACCGGCCGGTACGGCTGGCAGTACGGCATCCTTGCGGGGATCGCGCACTTCACCCTCGTGACGAGCGTGCCGCTGCTGCACGGCGGCTTCTGCCTGTATAACGGCGGCTTCACGGCGGCGTTCACCTGCATTCTGTTCGTGCCGATTCTGGAGCACTTTATCACAGACAAACGGAGCTGAAAAATCAGCTCCGTTTTTTATTCCGGTATTTCTTTGTACATTGCCGACGCATCGTCCTTGCGGACGGCGTCCGCGACTGCCAGCACCTCGACCGCCACCGTGCGGCTGCCGAAGGCGATGCGGATCACGTCGCCGACCTTAACGTCGTATGAGGCCTTGGCGGGCCGGTCGTTCACGGTCACGCGGGCGTTGTCGCAGGCTTCGTTCGCGACTGTGCGCCGCTTGATCAGGCGCGACACCTTCAAGTATTTGTCCAGGCGCATAGTTCCTCCATAAGAAAACGGGGCCGCCGATTTTTCGGCAACCCCGTTTTTCAGCAATTATTTTGCGACAGCGTCTTTGAAAGCCTTGCCGGCCTTGAAGACGGGAGCCTTGGAAGCGGGGATCTCGATAGCTTCCTTGGTCTTGGGGTTGCGGCCCATACGAGCCTCACGGCACTTCAGTTCGAAAGAGCCGAAGCCGACGAGCTGGACCTTATCGCCCTTTGCGACAGCTTCCTTAACGGAATCAACAACAGCGGCGAGAGCCTTCTCTGCGTCCTTCTTGGACAGACCGGCCTTAGCAGCGATCTCAGCAATGAGTTCAGTCTTGTTCATGATAATACCTCTTTCTAAAATAATTGATTCATAATTGAGTGCAAAAATATCAGATCGGCGGCGCGGCAAGCGCGCTTTTTGTTTCCGACATTTGCTCCGCATTAGAATTTAACACATATCTTCGAAATAAGCAAGCGAAAAAATGGAAAAAATCATTGAATTTTCAGAATTTTCGCGATTTTTTCTCCCTTCGGGAGCAGCAGGCAGTCCTCGTAGGTGATCGCTTTGAGGAAGATGACAAGTAACAAGTAAACGATCACAGCGGCGGCGATCGCGCCGAGGCAGGCGACCGCGACGCTCTGGATCACGCGGGAGAGGAGATAGTAGCCGAAATAGGCAGCGACGCCCATAGCGACTGCCGCGATGCCGCTCTTCCAGAGCTTGGGCAGCAGCGTAGGCGGCTCGTCGAGCACGTGACGCATCGAGATGATATTCAGAATCATAATCACCAGGAAGCACGCGAAGGTGCCGACCGGCGCGCCGATGATGGCAAATTCCGGGTTGCCGACGAGAATATAGTTCACGCCGAGCTTCGTCAGACCGCCGATGAGCGTATTGATGACCGGCAGGATCATGTGGTTATGCGCCTGCATGATGGCGGTCGTCATGGTGGTGATGCTGTTGATCAGCACCGTGGGAGCGAGCAGCGCCAGCAGCCATGCGGCGATTTCCAGACGTTCGCCGTCGTAACCGCCGAGCAGCTGCATGATCGGTCTGGCCAGGACGAACAGGCCGATCGCGCAGGGCATGGCGATCAGACTCATGAGACGAAGGGAGGAATCCTGCACCATGCGGACGCCGTTCTTATCCTTCAGCGTGAGATGGCTCGTAATTGCGGGAATGATCGCTGCGGTGATGCAGGGAATGAATGCCGTCGGAAGATTGAAGATCGTCTGCGCAAAGGAATAGATGCCCTTGCCGATGTCTCTGGCATGCTCCGCGATCGTCACCGTTTCCGGACGGGCGGCGTCCTGCGCGGCGATCGCGAGCATCCTGCCCATAACGTTCGCCGATTCCTGCGTAGTTTGACCCGCTGCGACGACCATACGCGCGTTTACGGTGGAGGCGTCCAGCAGGTTGATGAGCTGCAGACCGGCGGCGCCGATCGTGATGGGAACGGCGATCGCAAGGAGCGCCTTCATCGTCTTGTTGAACGGGTCAGCCGTGCCGCCGAGAGAGGCAACCGCCTTGCGGTTTCGCAGGAAGCGCAGGAAGACGTAGATCGCAGCGAACAGCGCGCCCAGCGTAATGCCGAGGATGGTCGCGCCGGAGGCGATCGCGGGATCGTTCCACTGGCGCATCGCAAACCACGCGAAGCTCAATCCGAGCAGCAGCTTGCCCATCGCCTCGATGACCTGACTGACGGCGGTCGGCTTCATATCCCCCTGTCCCTGGAAGAATCCGCGGAAAGCGGACGTCAGGCAGATAAACAGCACGGCGGGGCCGAGCGCGAGAATCGAGTAGTTCGTCGGCGCGCTGTGCATGACCTTGTCGGCAAGCAAATTGGGGAAGCACACCATCGCCAGCGTGCCCAGAATGCCCACCACAAGGTAGGAGGTCAGCGCGGCGCGGAAAATCTGCCGCATCTGCCGTCCGTTTTTGAGCGTATGCGCCTCTGAAACCATGCGGCTCATCGCAACGGGCAGACCGGTGGTGGAAAGCACCAGCAGGAACGAATAGATGTCGTAGGCGTTGCTGAAATAGCCGTAGCCGGCGTCGCCGATCACGCTCTTGAGCGGGATCTTATAGAACATTCCGATGACCTTGACGACGATCGTCGAAAGAGACAGGATCGCCGCGCCGGTCAGAAAGTTTTGCTTTTTGACGTTTTCGTTTTTCAAGCTTACCCTTCCTTCTTGCCGAACATCTTCGGCATGACGTAGTCCGAAAGCTCCCTGACGACGGCTTCCAGATCAATCGTGGCGTACTTGCCCGCGGCGTATAGGATCTTGCCGCGCACCATCGTCATCACGACGTCGTGACCGCTGACGCAGTAGGCAAGGTGGCTCATGACGTTGTGGCAGGGCATGAGATGCGGCTGCGTGAAGTCCAGCAGAATGAGGTCGGCGTCCATGCCCACTTTGATCATGCCGCACTCCTTTTCCCGCCCTTGCGCTCTCGCGCCGCAGACCGTCGCCATCATCAGCGCCGCCTGCGCAGGCAGCGCCTTCGGATCGAGGCTTCTGCCCTTTGCCATGAGGGTCGCCGCGCGGACTTCCTCAAACATGTCGAGGGTATTGTTGGAGGCGTTGGAGTCCGTGCCGAGGGCGACGTTCATGCCGGCGCGGATCATATCCTCCACCTTTGCGCAGCCGGAGGCGAGCTTCAGGTTGGAGCAGGGGTTGTGGATCGCGCTGACCTTGCGCTTGGCAAGCAGGGTCATATCCTCCGGATCAAGCCAGACGCAGTGCGCCGCGATCGCGGGATGCGCGTCCCAGACGTGGTGGCAGTCCAGAAGCTGCGCAGCGGTCAGCCCGTAGCGCTCCTTGCACGCCTCATGCTCCGCCTTCGTCTCGGACAGATGCACATGCATGCCGATCCCCTCGTTGATCGCGTATTCGCTCGCCGCGTCCCAGAGGCGGTAGTCGGAGGTGTACTCGGCGTGGATGGCAACGTCCGTGCGGATTCTGCCGTTATCGTAGCCGTGCCACTTTTCCTTGAGTGCGACGGCTTCTTTGCAGCGTTCGTCCTTCTCAAAATCGAAGTCCTGATCCGGGAAAACCGTCAGCGCGCGGCTCAGGTTCGCCTTGATGCCGGAATCCGCGACAGCCTGCGCCACGTCGTCGCTGAAGAAGTACATGTCGGACACGGAGGTCGTGCCGAAGCGCAGACACTCCGCGATCGACAGGAGCGTTCCTGCCTTGGCGCAGCGGCCGTCCATACGGTCCTCCGTCGGGAAGATGTAGTCCGAAAGCCACGTCTGCAGCTCGACGTCGTCGGCATAGCCGCGCATCGGAGACATCGGAAGATGCGTGTGGCAGTTGATCAGACCGGGCATCAGAACCATGCCCTCGCCGTTGATAATTTTCTGCGGCTGTTCCTCCGGCGCCTTGCGGGAGAGATAGCTGATCTTTCCGTCCGTCACGCCGACGAACGCGGCAAACAGTACGCGCAGGTCCTCGTCCATCGTCACGACGGTCACATTGGAGAATAATATATCCATAAGTAAAACCCTTTCAGATCTTTATTGAATACTGAAAAATGAATAACCGGTGAATGAAGAATGGAGGCAGCCGTCTCTCCGCCGCGTCATTGCGAGACCGCTCCTGCGGTCGTGGCAATCCGTCCGTCTCGTCGTCGGACACTTGACCGACGCAAGGACGAATCCCCCAAGTCTGTCATTGCCCGACTTGCTCGGGGAGCACTACCGTTAGCGACGGAGGAGCTTTACGGATGTGGCGTACCCCTTGCGGGTATTTCGGGTGCAATCTGTGCGAATCGTCGCGGCACACTTTACCGTGATGCGGGAAACGCGCCACGCTTGCGACGGACAGATTGCCACGGCTCCTGCGGAGCCTCGCAATGACACTGCGGCGTTCGCTCTATCCGTTCAGCAGAGCGAAAGCTTCGTCCTTTTGCCTGAGCACGTCGTCGATCCGCTCGATATACTGCTGCGGGAATTTCGGGTTGTGGAAGCGTTCCAGCTTCCCGTCCGGCAGGTTGATCTTCGTCATGCCGCCGCCGCCCAGAGAGATGATGGAATGCAGCTCCTCCATCATATAAATGTTATACAGTCCCGCGAAGCCGGGCTTGCACCAGCCGACGTTTTCAAAGCTGCCGGACATGTATTTCTGCCGGTAGAGGTAGTAGGGTGCGTAGCCCTCTTCGCGCAGTCTGCGCTCAGAGGTTTGGAGCATGTCGCGCACCTCGTCCGCCGTAGGAAGGCGCATGCGGTCGAAATAGAGGTCCGCGCCCTTTTTGAGCGCGAGGGTATGTACCGTCACGTTGGTCGGCTGCAGGGATAAAACCTGCTCCAGCGAGCTTGCGAACGACGCCGGCGTATCCGTCGGCAGTCCGGCGATCAGATCCATATTGATCCCCTCGAAACCCGCCCGTTTCGCGTCGCGGAAGGCCTGCACCGTCTGTTCGCCGGTATGACGGCGCCCGATGCAGTCCAGAACTGCGTCGTTCATCGTCTGCGGGTTGATGCTCATGCGGTCGCAGCCGCCGGAGCGGATGGCTTTCAGCTTCGTGAAGCTCAGCGTGTCGGGTCTGCCGCCCTCCACGGTATATTCTATCAGGTCTGTCAAGTCAAAATGCGCCGCGATCGCGTCCATCAGCCGCTGCATTTGGGACGTCGACAGCGTGGTCGGCGTGCCGCCGCCCACGTAGAGCGTGCGGATGCGCCTGCCGGACTGTGAAAGAAGCCTGCCGACGTGGGCGATCTCCCTTTCCAGCGCGTCTAAAAAGAGCGGAAGCTGATCCCTTAATCGCTCCACGCCGACGCTGACAAAGCTGCAGTAGGCGCAGCGCGTCGGGCAGAACGGGATGCCGATATAGACGGAAACGTCGTTTTCGCGCAGCCGCTTGTGCGCCTCGACGGTCGCCATTGACGCCTCGATACACAGCTTTCTGCGCTCCGGCGATACGTGGTACAGCTCCTTCATCAGCCGGTCCGCGCTCTTTTCGTCGCCGCCCGCGAGCAGGTGGCGCGTGGTCAGCTTGCTTGGGCGAACGCCGGAGAGGCTCCCCCACTCCGGCGGCTGCCGGAGCTGCATGGCGGCCTCATAGTAGGCGTTCTGCAGCAGGCGGCGCACGGCAGGCACGTCGTCCGTATGTTTCATGCGGCGCATGGCGAACCCCGTCTTTCCATGCAGGGTGATCTTCGCCGTCGCGGTCAGAAAGACCCTGCCGCGCGACAGCGCGGAGATTGCGCCGTCGCCTATAAACGGCGCGTCGACCGGCTCCATCGTCTCCTCGGGAAACAGCGCGAGCTGGAGCTGTTCCACAGCGTAGCGGTCTTCATGGCCGCGCAGATACAGCTTCATCGGATCCAGCCGCGTTCGCGGTCGAGCGTCGTCTTGTCGCCGTGACCGGGCAAAACGACACAGTTTTCGGCGATCGCCGCCAGCCGTTTCAGACTCTCGCGCATATCCGCCGGATTGCCGCCGGGCAGATCGGTCCGCCCGTAGCTGCCGGCAAAGAGGGTGTCGCCGGAAAACAGCGCGTTTTCACAGCGCAGGCAGACCGAGCCCGGCGTATGACCGGGCGTTTCCAGCACGGTGAAACACAGCTTCCCGACCCGCACGGTCGTACCCTCGCGGAACAGATCGGTGTAATAGAGCGTCCCGTTCGTCAGAAACGGCGGCAAGCTCCGCTCCTTCTCGCTGATCCAGACGGGGCAGCGCAGGGCGTCCGCGATCGTCTTCACCCCGCCGACGTGGTCAAAATGACCGTGCGTCAGCAGGATCGCCTCGATCTGCAGCTTCTCCTGCGCGGCGCGGGCAAGGATCGTCTCCGGCTCATAGCCGGGGTCGATCACCGCCGTCACGCCGGTTTCGTCGCTCACCAGATAGCAGTTGGTCTCATAATCTCCCAAAGTCAGCGTGCGAATCTTCATACTCCCTCACATCAATTCGTCCGTGTCTAAAATAATCGTCACCGGTCCGTCGTTCTCCGACGCGACCAGCATTTCCGCGCCGAATTCGCCGTGCTCCGGCTCAAAACCGCGCGTGCGGCACTCGTCCAGAAACATCTCGTACAGCGGAATTGCCGTATCGGGACCTGCCGCGCCGATGAAGCTCGGGCGTTTGCCCTTTTTGCAGTCTGCGAAGAGGGTGAACTGGCTGACAACCAGAACCTCTCCGCCCACCGCATGCAGGTCTAAATTCATTTTATCGTTTTCATCGCGAAAAATGCGCAGTCCGAGCGCTTTTTCCGCGAGTTTTTTGCACTGTGCCGGCGTATCTTCGGGCGCAACGCCGAGCAGGATCAGAAACCCCTTGCCGATCCTGCCGACGACCTCGCCGGCGATCGTTACCGACGCGCTCCTGACGCGCGTGACCACCGCCCGCATCAGTTCTGCCCTCTGCGGACGTCCAGAACGCCGTCGATCTGCCGCATTTTGTTGCGGATCGCCTCCAGCTCCTGCACGTTTTTGACCTCAAAGGTCACGATGGCGCGGCCGTGGTTGGCGGACAGCTCCCGCGCGGAGATCTCGGACACGCGCACCTTCGAGCTGTTGAGCACGGTGGCAATGTCGATCCAGATGCCGTCGCGGTCGATGGAGTCGATCTCAAAGGTCGTGGAGAAGGGTTTATCCTCCTCGTTGCTCCACGAAACGTGTACCCAGCGGCCTGCCATCTTCGGGTCGTTCACGTCCACGTTTTTGCAGTCTCTGCGGTGGACGGAAACGCCGTAGCCTTTCGTAATAAAGCCGATGATCTCGTCGCCGGGAACGGGCGTGCAGCAGCGCGAGAACTTGATCATGCAGGATTCAATATCCTCGACGACCACACCGGAGTCCTTATGGCGGCTCGTTTTCACTGCAGCCGGCTCTGGCGTTTTCGGCGTATCCTTCTTGCGGCTCGCCTTCGTCAGCTCCTCGCGGACGCGGCCGAATGCCTTGATCGCCGTCAGGCCGCCGTAGCCGATGGCGGCGTACATGTCGTCCAGCGAATCGAAGGAGAGCTTCTTGAGCAGCGTCGGCAGCAGCTCCTGATCCTGCAGCACCGACGGACTGATGCCTGCGCGGCGAAGCTCGCCCTCGAAGCTGCTCTTGCCGTGGGCGACGTTTTCCTCGCGCTTTTCGTGCTTGAACCACTGCTTGATCTTCGTGCGCGCCTGGTTGCTGTTGCAGATCTTCAGCCAGTCGCGGCTCGGACCCTTGGCGGTCTTGGAGGTCAGGATCTCGACGATATCGCCGTTGGCAAGGGGCTGATCGAAGCTCGCGATGCGGTTATTGACCTTCGCGCCGACCATCGCGTTGCCGACGCCGGAATGAATGGCGTAGGCGAAGTCGATCGGCGTGGAGCCGGCGGGCAGGGACATGACCTTTCCTCTGGGTGTGAAGACGAAGACCTCGTCGTCGAACATATCCACCTTCAGGGAGTTGATATAGTCCTCGGCGTCGTTTTCCTCCTGCTGGCTTTCCAGCAGTCTTCTGACCCACTCGAAGTCCTTCTCGTTGCCGACGCCCTTGATGCCTTCCTTGTACTTCCAGTGCGCAGCGATGCCGTACTCCGCCGTTTCGTGCATTTCCCAGGTGCGGATCTGCACCTCGAACGGAATGCCGTCCCGACCGATGACGGTCGTATGCAGGCTTTGATACATATTGGGCTTCGGGGTGGAAATATAATCCTTAAAGCGTCCGGGCACCAGATTGAACAGGTCGTGGATGTGTCCGAGGACATTGTAGCAGTCGGGAATCGTATCGACGATGATACGGAAGGCATACAGGTCGTACAGCTCGTCGAGGGTCTTCTTCTGCTGCTGCATCTTGCGGTAGATCGAATAGACGTGCTTGATGCGCCCGTAGATCGAGCCATGGATGCCGACCGCGGAAAGGCGCGTCATGATCGTGCTCTGGATGGAATGCATGAATTTGTCGGCTTCTTCCTTATGCGCCTCCAGAAAGGACACGATGCGCTCGTAGCCGTCCGGATCGAGGTACTTGAGAGAAATATCCTCCAGCTCCCATTTGATCTTCTGCATGCCGAGACGGTGCGCCAGCGGGGCGTAGATGTCCATCGTCTCGCGGGACTTCGATATTTGCTTTTCGCGCGTCTGGTACTCCATCGTGCGCGTGTTGTGCAGGCGGTCGCAGATCTTGATGAGCACGACGCGGATGTCCTTGCTCATTGCGAGGAACATCTTGCGCAGATTCTCCATCTGCTGTTCTTCAAGCGTGGAATACTGCACGCGGGTCAGCTTGGTGACGCCTTCGACCAGCTCCGCGACTGTCGTGCCGAACTGCCGCTCGATCTCGTCGTAGGTCGAATCCGTATCCTCAAGGCAGTCGTGCAGGATCGCGCCGAGGATGGAGTCGGTGTCCAGTCCGGTCTCGGCGACGATCTCCGCCACGGCGAGCGGATGGATAATATAGGGAGAGCCGTCCTTGCGCTTCTGATCACGGTGCTTTTTGTCGGCAAAGGCAACAGCGCGGTCGATCAGCGCCATGTCCGCCTGCGGACAGTGCAGGAGGATCTGCTTGCGCATGCTCTCATAATGTTCGGCAAAGGTTTCCATTCAATCACCTCGCAGGGAATGATACAGGGCGCTGTTTTCCAGCGGATTGGGGCCGTTTTCCGGCGTGAGGCAGATCTCGATCATCGTGCGCTCGCGCTCGAAGCGAAGCAGCCCGAGCTCCTGCAAAATCGCAAGGCAGCTCAGGGTGCGGCGCGGCGAGTGCCGGTTCTCCGTCCACTCCGCGATCGAGTCGGCGAGAACGGACAGCTCAGAGCGGACCGGCCAGCCGGACGGCGCGCGCGCCGTCAGATACTGCCAGACGTCGGCAACGTCCTTCCGTTCCGGCGCGATTGCCGCCAGCTCGATCCTGCTCAGCGGCTTGCCCGCGGAAAAGCGGTCAAACAATTCGTTCGGGGAGGTGCGGCGAATGTCGATCAGACTGAGCTGGATCGTCTTCGTTCCGCGGAATTCGTTGATCTGCAGGTGGAACGCCGCGTCGATGCGCTCGCCCACCTCCAGCTTTTTCGACAGACTGCCGGCGGAGAAATAGATCGCCTGCAGGACGCTGCCGTCCTGCGCCCGCAGCCGCAGCCGCAGATGCTTGCCGCCGCCGACCGTGCTGACACGTTCGATCGTCAGCTCGCTCATGCAGAAGACCGGCTTCGGACAGCCCGTGCCGCAGGGCTCCAATTGGGAAAGTCCCTCCGTGTTTTCTTCCGTCAGCAGGTCGGGCGTGACCTCGCAGTCGATCTCCAGGGCGGATTTCGCCTGCCCCGAGGCTTTGAATTCCTCCGTGCGCCGGCAGATCCGGCGGCGGAATTCGTCGATATTGCTTCGCAGGATCGTAAAGCCCGCCGCAAGCTCATGACCGCCGTACCCCTCCAGAAGATCGGACATCTCGGACAGTGAAGAGAAGAGATTAAAGCCGCCGTAGGAGCGGGAAGACGCCTTGCCGCGTTCTCCGTTCAGGCAGATCAGGAAGGTCGGGCGGCAGAATTCCTCGCTCAGACGCGAGGCGACGATGCCGACCACGCCCTGGTGCCAGCTCTCGCCGGCGAGGACGATCGCGCTGTCCGAGCCTTTTCTTCCGCGCAGACGGGAGACCGCCTCGCGGTAGATCTCCAGCTCGGTCGCCTGCCGCTCGCGGTTGAGACGGCAGAGCGTTTCGGCAAGCTCGTCGGCCTCCGCGGGGTCTTCCGTCAGGAACAGCTGCACCGCAAGCTCCGCGTGTTCCATGCGCCCGGCGGCGTTGATGCGCGGCGCGAGGATGTAGCCGATCGTCGACGCCGTGACCGGCTGCGTTTCGCAGCCGCAGGCTTTCATCAAGGCGCGGATGCCCAGCCGCGACGGCTGCTGCAGGGCGGAAAGACCCTGCACGACCAGACGGCGGTTTTCGCCGCTCAGCGGCATGACGTCCGCGATCGTGCCGAGGCAGAAAAGGTCCGCGTAGCGCGCGGCGATCTCGTCCTGATCGCCGTGCAGGGCGGCCGCCAGCTTAAACGCGATGCCGACGCCGCAGAGGTTGGTGTGCGGATACGTGCGGTCAGGGCGGTGCGGGTCGACGACTGCCGCCGCCTGCGGCAGCTCGTTCTTGCACTCGTGGTGATCGGTGACGACCAGCGTAATGCCCATTTGGGCGCACTTCTCCGCCTCTTCCAGCGCGGTGATGCCGCAGTCCACGGTGATGATCATGCGCACGCCGTCTTCATAGAGCTGGTCGATCGCGCCGTTATTCAGTCCGTAGCCCTCTTCCAGTCTGCCCGGAATATGGGCGACGCAATCCGCGCCGACGGTGCGCAGATAGTCCGTCAGCAGGCAGGTGGCGGTAATGCCGTCCACATCGTAGTCGCCGAATACCGCAATTTTTGTCTTTTCTTCGATCGCACGGCGGATCGTTTTTACCGCAGAATCCATTTCCTTCATCTTGAAGGGGTCTATGAGCGGCGCGTCGCTGCATAGCAGCCGCGCGGCCTTCTCCGGCGTATCAAAGCCTCTGCCGCAGAGAACGTACGCAGTCAGCGCGCTATAGCCCGCTTCCTGCAGAAGATGCACTTTTTCTTCCTCCGACGCCGCAATTTTCCAAATTCCGTACTTCACCGAATACCATCCCATTATCTTTTTTCTTTCTATTATAACAAACATTTGCCCTACACACAATAGAAAATCGAACGCGCGGCGCGAGAAATTCGCCCGACCCGTCCGAAAATCGTGAACAAACCGTGAATTCTGCGCGGAAAAACTTGTAAATTCCGCGTTCCGTATTATAATACTGTTTGGTGATACTTATGTTCAGACGTTTCGGCGAATCCTTCCGCCGCTTCATGGTCGGACGCTACGGCTCCGATGAACTGAATATCGCGCTGCTGATCGCCGCAGTCGCGGTCAGTCTGACCAACTCGGTCCTGACGCTGCTCCTGCCGTTCAGCTTCGTGCGTGAACGGTTCGTTTCTCCGCCCCTCTATCTGCTGATGGCGGGGCTGCTCGGCTTCAGTCTGTTCCGCACCTTCTCGCGAAACATCTACGCGCGGCAGAAGGAGAACCGCTGGTTCCGCCGCCAGTGGCAGCGCATCCGCGACCGGAAAAACCGCTATTACAGCTGCCCGAAGTGCCGCCAGACCGTCCGCGTGCCGAGAGGCAAGGGGAAAATCAGTATCCACTGTCCGAAATGCGGCGAGAAATTTATCAGAAAAACGTAAAAAACGGAGCGCAGAAGCGCTCCGTTTTTTTTACGTTGATTATTCTTCGATGTCGTCGAACTCAAGCAGCTCGTCGTCGTCTTCCTTGCAGCAGCCGGGCAGGTACTTCTTGATGTCATCCCAGAAATGGATAAGACCGACAATGATCGCGCCAAGCACTACGACGCCGCCGATGATCGCCAGGACGGCTTTCAGCGTTTTGTTTTCCTGCATGGGGAACCCTCCGTTCTGTATTTGGATTTTCTTACACCTATAGTATACCGCAATTTTGAAAAATCGCAAGTATTTTTTGAAGTTTTATACCCTGACCACGTAATCGCTCTTGCGCTCCGCCTTCGGGCGGTATTCGCCGGTCGGATAGCCGAGGATGCAGTGACCGACGCCGATCCAGTCGCCCTCAACGCCCCACTGTTTCAGCAGCGCCTTGCCCTCTTCGGAGTCGAACTCCTCACGGGCGCGGTGGATCCAGCACGAGCCGACGCCGATCGACCATGCGGCGTTCAACATGTTCTCGATCACGCACGATCCGTCCTCGACCGCCGTGAACCAGCCTGCCTCCGCCAGCACGATACAGACCGTCGGCGCGCCGTAAAAAGGCTTTGCCTCAGGATTGCCGAGGATGGCGGCGTTCATGCGCTCCAGCCGCGCGACATCCTCCGGTTTTTGCAGGACAATGATCTTCGGTGACTGCTTCCCCTTGCCGGTCGCGGCGTAGGTTCCCGCCCGCAGGATCGCCTGCAGATCCTCCTCCTTGAGCTGCTCCGGCTTGTAGCTGCGGCAGCTTTTGCGTTCTTCCAAGCATTTGAGTACTTCGTTCATCGTAATTCCTCCTGTCAGATATAACCGTACATGCCGCGGACAGACACCTCGCCGGTGCTGACTGCGGCGGTTTCCCCGTTATCCCAGCGCACGAGCAGCGCGCCGTTTTCGTCGATCCCCTCAGCGAAGGCGGATCTGCGCTCCGCGCCGGAGACGACCTGCACGGGCTTCCCGACGGTCACGCAGGCGGCGGCGTATTCCGCCATCCACGCTTTCTTCTCCGTCAGGAGCGCGGCATCCATTTCAAAGAGCCGCCGCACCATACAGCGCGCAAGGTCGTTCGGGTCGATCTGCCTCCCCGTGATCTTTCGCAGGGAGGTCGCGACATCCCGCACCTCCGGCGGCAATTGCGCCAGATCCGTGCTGCAGTTGACCCCGATGCCGATGATCGCGCACAGCGCGCCTTCCTGCCGCACAAGCTCCGTCAGGATCCCGCAGAGCTTCCTGCCGCCATAGACCAGATCGTTCGTCCATTTGATGTCCGGCGCGACGCCGCAGCAGTCGTTGATCGCCCTGCGCACCGCGACAGCCGCCATCGCCGTCAAATGCAAAAGCTCGGACGCGGGCGCGTTCGGCTTGAGCAGAACGGAGAGGTAGACCCCGCCCTCCGGTGAGAAGAAGCTCCTTCCCAGCCTGCCGCGGCCCTTCGTCTGCCTGCCGGTCACGAGCACCGTCCCGTGCGGCGCGCTGCGCATCCGTTTGAGCGCGTCGTTGGTGGAGTCCGTCTCGCGCAGCACCTGTACCGGAAACGGGCTGTCAGAAAATGCGTCCTGCCTGAGCTGCACGGTCGTCCCTCCTTTTTTCTTCATTGTAAAGCAGTTTTTTCCATTTGTAAACACCTGACCCTTGCGATTTTCACAAGTTTTCGATATAATGACGTTACCATGTAATTTGAGAGGTCATTATGAAACACACGCTGCAGATCATGCTGCTCATCGCTCTTTTTGCCGCGCTGACCGCCGTTGGCGCGTTTCTGCGCGTACCGCTCGGCGCAATCTCTTTTACAGTGCAGATCTTTTTTACCTGCATGGCGGGCATTCTGCTCGGGCCGTATGCCGGCGCCGCCTCGCAGGCGGTCTACGTCCTGCTCGGACTGATCGGCGTGCCGATCTTTACGGAGGGCGGCGGTCTGATGTACCTTGCAAAGCCGACGTTCGGCTTCCTGCTCGGAATGATCCCGATGGCGTTCGCGGCCGGTCTGCTGGCGGACAAGCTGCCCGTTAAAAATCTTCCGCTGCGGCTGGGGCTTGCCTGCGCGATCGGTCTGGCGGCGCTCTATGCCGTCGGACTTCCCTATCTGTATGTGACGCTCGGCGGGGCGTGGTCGGTCGGCAAAACGCTGGTCCGCGGCTGCCTGATCTTCCTGCCGTTCGACGCGCTGAAGATCGTCTGCGCGTCCATTCTCGGCGCAAAACTCCTAAGAATTCCTTCTATCCTTGCATTTCGGAACAAGCAGTGATATAATAGTTTGAAATTCGCATTGAAACGGGTGACAACCTGAATGAAAATCGTAATTATCGGAGCCGGCAAGATCGGCTCTACGCTTGCAGATCAGCTTCTGCGCGAGGGGCATGAGATCACGGTCGTGGACGAAGACCAGAGCGCATTGGACGCTATCGGCACGATGGATCTGCTGACCATCTCCGGCAACGGCATCGCAAAGGAAACGCAGCTTGAGGCGGGCGTACCAGACGCGGATCTCGCGATTGCGGTCATGTCCACGGACGAAGAGAACCTGCTCGCCTGTCTGATCGCAAAAAAGCTCGGCGTCAGCAGCACCATCGCCCGCGTCCGCAACCCGGAGTATTCCTCCGGCATGCGTCTGATCAAGGACGATCTGGGTCTGAGCATGGCGCTCAATCCGGAGCTTGCCAGCGCGGCGGAGATCGCGCGGATCCTGCGCGCACCGTCGGCCATCAAGATCGACACCTTCTCCCGCGGCCGCGTGGAGCTGCACAAGGTCAATCTCCCGGCGGATTCCCCGCTGAACGGGATGAAACTCATGGAGCTCGGCAAAGTGCAGTCGGGCGTGCTGATCTGCGCGGTGGAGCGCGGCGAGCATGACGTGTTCATCCCCTCCGGCAACTTTGAGCTGAAAGCGGGCGACCGGATCAGCTTCGTCGCAAAGCCGCGGATCGCCGCAAAATTCTTCCCAAAGCTCGGCATCAAAACGAACCCCGTCAAGCGTATCATGCTGCTCGGCGGCGGACGCATTTCCTACTATCTTGCCAAGCAGATGCTGGAATTCGGCGCAAGCGTCAAGATCATTGAGTCCAATGCGGATACCTGCGACTTCCTCGCCGAGCAGCTTCCCGACGCCAGCATCGTCCACGGCGACGCGACGAACGAACATCTGCTCGCAGAGGAGGGCATCGCCAAGATGGACGCCGTCGCCTCGCTGACCGGCATTGACGAGGAAAACGTCCTGATGAGCCTGTACGCAAGAAGCGTGACGGACGCAAAGATCGTCACCAAGATCAACCGCACCACCTTCTCGCACATCATCAAGTCGATGGACTTGGGCAGCGTCTTCCACCCGCGCTATATCGCCGCCGACCACATCGTCCGCTTTGTCCGCGCTTTGCAGAACTCCCTCGGCTCCAACGTCGAGACGCTCTATAAGATCGTCGGCAACAAGGCAGAGGCGCTGGAATTCCGCGCTACGGCGAAGTCCGCCGTCTGCGGCGTACCGCTGATGGAGCTGCAGCTCCTGCCGAATCTGCTGATCGGCGCGATCAACCGCGGCGGCAAAATCCTCACGCCCGGCGGCCGCGACACCATTGAACCCGGCGATACCGTGATCGTTGTCACCACCGTCACGGGTCTGAATGACCTCGACGACATTCTGGACAAGCGGAGAGCAAAAGCATGAACTACCGAATGATCGCCTACCTGCTGGGCTGCGTGCTGCTGCTCATCGGCGCGTTTTTGCTGCTGCCCGTGATCGTCGCGCTGATCTACGGCGACGGCGGTCTGCTTGCGCTGCTGCAGACCGCGCTTGTCTGCGCGGCGCTGGGCTTCCTAATGATGCTGCTCAAGCCGAAAAAGGACCGCACCATGCACGCCAGAGACGGTTTCGTCATGGTCTCTCTGTCGTGGATTCTCATCTCCCTGATCGGCGCGCTGCCGTTTTACCTGAACGGCGCGATCCCCTCCTATCTCGACGCGGTGTTTGAGACCGTTTCCGGCTTCACGACAACGGGCGCAAGCATTCTGACAAACGTAGAAGCGATGCCGCACGGACTGCTCTTCTGGCGCAGCTTCACCCACTGGCTGGGCGGCATGGGCGTGCTTGTCTTCATGCTGGCGGTCGTGCCGCTGTCCGGCGAGAGCATCTATTTGCTCAAGGCGGAATCCCCCGGCCCGTCCGTCAGCAAAATGGTGCCGAAAATGCGCACCACCGCGCTGATCCTCTACGGCATTTATTTCGCCATGACCCTGCTGCAGATCTTCGCCTATCAGCTCGGCAATCTCTGCGGCTGGGGGGAGATTTCCTTCTTTGACAGCGTGTGCCTCGCCTTCGGCAGCGCCGGTACGGGCGGCTTCGCAGTGCGCAACAGCAGTCTTGCCGACTATTCGTTCTATGTGCAGACCGTTACAACCGTCGGCATGCTCATGTTCGGCGTGAACTTCTCGATCTACTTCTTCCTGATCTGCCGCAAGCTCAAGCTGATCTGGAAGAACACAGAGCTCAAATACTACCTTGCGATCATCCTCGGCGCGATCGCGATCATAACCGCCAACCTCATGCTGACCGGCGGCTACTTCTCCAATGCGCGCGACGCCGTGCACCACGTCTCCTTCTCCGTCAGCTCAATCATCACGACGACCGGCTACGGCACGGTGGACTTCTCCAAATGGCCGGACCTGTCGCGCATTATCCTCGTTCTGCTGATGATCTGCGGCGCGTGCGCCGGCTCCACCGGCGGCGGTCTGAAGGTCAGCCGTATCGTCATTCTCGTCAAAACGGCGCGCAGCGAGCTGCGGCATCTGCTGCACCCGCACAGTGTCGAGGTCATGAAGATGGACGGCAAGCGCGTTGACCGCGAGGTCATCCGCGGCACCTCCGCCTACCTTGTATTCTACATTCTGATTGCGGTGCTCTCCATCGCATTGGTCTCGATGGACAATTTCGGCAGGACCGACACCTCGGTGACCGCCGTCATGGCGACGCTCAACAATATCGGTCCCGGCACCACAATCCTGATCGGTCCGAGCGGCAACTACGCCGCGTTTTCCGCTCTGTCGAAGGTCGTTCTGATCCTGGACATGCTCTTCGGCAGACTGGAGCTTTTCCCCATGCTGATCCTGCTCCGCCCGTCTACCTGGCGGAAACACTAAAAAAGAACTGCTGCGTCCCACGTTCGGTCGCAGCAGTTCTTTTTTGTTATTGTCCGTTTCTCGTTTTCATCAGCTGGCGCATGCGCGCGGCGTGATCCAGCTCGCGCTTTCGGATGCGCAGGGTCTTCGGCGTGACCTCCAGAAGCTCGTCGTCCGCGAGGAATTCCAGGCACTGCTCCAGCGAGAACACGCGCGGCGGTGTCAGACGGAGCGCCTCGTCCGAACCGGACGCACGCATGTTGGTCAATTGCTTTTTCTTGCAGACGTTGACCGTCATATCCTCGTTTCTCGAGCAGATGCCGACGACCATGCCGGCATAGACCTCGGTGCCCGGCACGATCAGCATCTGACCGCGCTCCTGCGCGTTGAACAGGCCGTAGGAGCACGCCTCGCCAGTTTCAAAGGACACGAGCGATCCGGTCTTGCGGCGCTCGATCTCGCCCTTCATCGGAGCGTAGGAGTCCAGCACGGAGGACATGATGCCCTCGCCGCGGGTATCGGTCAAAAATTCGTTGCGGTAGCCGAACAGTCCGCGCGACGGGACGAGGAATTCCAGACGGTAGCGGCTGCCGATCGGCGTCATGGAGACGAGGTCGCCCTTGCGCTTGCCGATCTTCTCGATCACGCTGCCCATCGACGCCTCCGGCACGTCCGCGACCATGCGCTCGATCGGCTCGCAGAGCTTGCCGTCGATCGTCTTGGTCAGAACGCGCGGGGTGCTGACCTGAAATTCATAGCCCTCGCGGCGCATTGTTTCAATCAGAATGGAGATGTGCATTTCGCCGCGACCGGCGACGTTGAAGGCGTCCGTGCCCTGCTCGGTCACGTGAAGCGAAACGTCCTTCAGAAGCTCGCGCATCAGACGGTCGCGCAGGTTGCGGGAGGTGACGTACTTGCCCTCTCTGCCCGCAAACGGGGAATCGTTGACGGAGAAGGTCATCTCGATCGTCGGATCGGAGATCTTCACGAAAGGAAGCGGCTCCGGCTGATCGGTGGCGCAGATGGTTCTGCCGATCGTGATGTCAGACATGCCGGAAAACGCGACGATCTCGCCCGCCGACGCGCTTTCGATCGGCTTGCGGTTCAGTCCGTCGAACTCATAGAGCGCGACGACCTTGCCCTTTTCCTTGTGGTCGGGGTCGTGGTAGTCGCAGATCGTGACCTCCTGATTCTGCCGCAGCGTGCCGCGCTCGATCCTGCCGATGCCGATCCTGCCGACGTAGTCGTTGTAGTCGATAGAGGAGACGAGCATCTGCACGGGCGCGTCCGGATCGCCCTCCGGCGCGGGGATATAGTCCACGATCGTATTGAACAGCGGATCCAGATTCACGCCGCTCTCGTTCGGGCTGTAGCTCGCGACGCCCTGGCGGGCGGAGCAGAACAGCGTCGGCGACTCAAACTGCTCGTCGGTCGCGTTCAGATCGAGCAGAAGCTCCAGAACTTCCTCCATGACCTCTTCAATGCGGGCGTCCAGACGGTCGATCTTGTTGACGACCACAATAACCTTATGTCCCAGCTCCAGCGCCTTCTGCAGGACGAAGCGCGTCTGCGGCATCGGACCCTCTGCAGCGTCAACGAGCAGGATGACGCCGTTGACCATCTTGAGGATGCGCTCGACCTCGCCGCCGAAATCGGCGTGACCCGGGGTGTCGATGATGTTGATCTTCGTGCCCTTATAATGCACCGCGGTGTTTTTCGCCAGAATGGTGATGCCGCGCTCGCGCTCCAGATCGCCGGAATCCATAACACGGTCGACTACGGCTTGGTTTTCGCGGTAGATACCGCCCTGCTTGAGCATTTCGTCGACCAGCGTTGTCTTGCCGTGGTCAACGTGGGCGATGATCGCAATATTTCTGATGTTTTTCTGTTCAGACATGGAGTACAATCCCTTCGCTTATAACTTATCCACAATCAAGTAATATACCATAAAGCCGCTGTTTTCGCAAGAGAAAACGGCGATTTTTCCGCAGAAAAGCGGCGCAGTTTTTCACTGCGCCGCTTTTTTGTCGGGTGTTTGATTCTCTCGTGCCTCTGCCGATCAGCTCAGCTTGTAGATCGTCAGCTCGCCAGAGTAACCGGAATTGGTTGCGTTGCTGCTGGCATACGCGCGGAACTGGAGCGCGCCGCCGTTGTCACGGAACAGAATGCCTCTGTCTGCCGCAACCATCAGTCTGGAAACGCCGGCGCCGCAGGTAACGGTGAAGTCGGCGCCGCCGTCAGAGAGCTTCAGCGTCGTGCCGGACGTCCAATGGATGTATTTGCCCGCACTGTTCTTCAGCAGGAAGGTGCCTGCCGCAGAACCCGCAACGACTTCCCAGACGACGTCTGCGCTGCCGATGTTGACCGCGCTGCCGGAAACGGTGACCTGCGCCGCGCCGAGCGCGTTGGCAATCGCGGTGTCGTTCGCCATCGCGTAGTAAGCGTTGTTGTACTCAGCAACGAGGACGATCTTGTCGCCTGCCTTGACGGAGTCAGCAACAACGTACTGGTTGCCGGAAGGAGGCGTGACCGGCTCGGTCGGAGCCGTGGTCGGCTCAGTCGGAGCAGCAGTCGGCTCGGTCGGAGCGGTCGTCGGCTCGGTCGGAGCGGTCGTCGGCTCAGTCGGAGCCGTAGTCGGCTCGGTGGGCGCGGTGCCGCCGGTGGTGTACTTATAGATGGTCAGCACAGCGGAGTAGCCGCTCTGTGTGGCGTTGCTCTGAGAGTAAGCGCGGAACTGCAGCGCGCCGCCGTTGTCGCGGAAAATCAGCGCGCGGACGGTGGATCCGGAAGCCGTGGACGCCACCACAAAGCTGGAGGTGCCTTCGCCGCAGACTGCGTTGAAGTCAACGCCTGCGTCGGCGAGCTTCAGAGAAGTGGAGGAGGTCCAGTTGATGCACTTGCCGTCCTTGTTCTTCAGAACGAAGGTGCCTGCTGCAGAGCCCGCAGCGACTTCCCAAACGACGTCGGCGCTGCCGATCACAGCCTGCTTGCCGCTCACGGTAATCTCCGCCGCTGCAAGGGCGTTGGCGATGGAGGTGTCGTTTGCCATCGCATAGTACTTGTCGCTATAAGCGGCGACGAGGACGATCTTGTCGCCTGCCTTGAGGGTGTCAGCGACAAAGTAGCCGTTTTCGCCGGTGACCGGCTCGGTCGGCTGCGTGGGAGCAGTCGTCGGCTCAGTCGGAGCAGTCGTCGGCTCGGTCGGAGCGGTCGTCGGCTCGGTCGGAGCGGTCGTCGGCTCGGTCGGCGCGGTCGTCGGCTCGGTCGGAGCAGTCGTCGGCTCGGTGGGCGTCGTGCCGCCATCGCTGAGCTTGAAGATGGTCAGCGTGCCGGAGTAGCCGGACGCAGTCGCGTTGCTCATGGAATAAGCGCGGAACTGCAGCGCGCCGCCGTTGTCACGGAAAATCAGCGCACGGACAGTGGAGTCGGACGCGGTGGATGCAACCACAGCGCTCGAAGTGCCTGCGCCACAGGTGATGTTGAAGTCAACGCCGGAATCGGCGAGCTTCAGAGAGGTGGAGGAAGTCCAGCTAATGAACTTGCCTTCGCTGTTCTTCATAGTGAAGGTACCTGCCGCGGAACCCGCAACAAGCTCCCAAACGACTTCGCTGCCCGCGGAACGGACCGACTTGACGTCGACCAGGTTGCCGTTGACAGCAACTTCCTTCGCGGCAAGCGCGTTGCCGATGGTGGAAGCGTCGTTGGACATAGCGTAGTACTTGCCGTCGTACTCGGCGACCAGAACGATCTTATCGCCCGCCTTGACGGAGTCAGCAACGATGTAGCCGTCGCCGCCGGGGACCGTCGTCGGCTCGGTCGGAGCAGTCGTCGGCTCGGTCGGAGCGGTGGTCGGAGCAGTCGTCGGAGCGGTGGTCGGAGCAACGGTAGGCTCGGTCGGAGCGGTGGTCGGCTCGGTCGGAGTCGTACCGCCTGCGCTCTTGACGTAGAACTGGAAGCCGAAGTCATTGGCGGTGGGGTTGCTGGAAGAATAACCGCACATCTTGTCGACACCGGACTTCGCGAAGCACTCAAGGTAAGCAGGGCCGTAGTTGTTGGAGAAGGTCGCGTGCTTGATGTAAGCAAGACCGTCAGTCCAAGTAAGGACGAAGTTACCGTCCGCGCCGTCATGGGTCGGATCGTTGGTGACTTCGAAATAGTTGCCGGAGACCCACATCACGATTGCGTTGTCGCCCTTTGCAAAGGTGCAGGTTCCGTCAAAGTTGTCATAGTAGGTCCAGACCAGAGAATCGTCCGGATCGACGATCTTGCCGTCAGCCGGAGTGATCGCTTCAGCAGCCAGATACCAGTCTCTGTCGTTCTCGTTCTTGACCGCCTTGCCGTGACCTGGATTGTAGATGACGATCTCATCGCTGTCGTTCAGAACGTCAGTCAGGACGAAGACATTGCCGCCGGCAGGCTCGGTCGGAGCAGTGGTCGGCTCAGTGGGCGCAGTGGTCGGCTGGGTCGGTGCAGTAGTCGGAGCGGTGGTCGGCTGGGTCGTCGGCTGGGTGGTCGGGGTGACGCTGCCGCCTGCAAGGGTGCAGACGATATCGCTTTCGCCCTCGGTGGTGCCGTCCCAGATCGCGAACTGGAAGATGAAGCTGCGATCGCCCTCGACCAGCTCCTTGGCGACAACAACACCGTTTTCGATCGCGTAGTAGGATTCGTCCGCGACGTTCTTCAGCAGATAGCCGCCGTTGACCGCGATGACTTCAAACGCAGCGTAGTCCGACGTGCTGTCATAGTAGGTGTCGGGCTTTTCCGCCGTGATGAAGTAATAGGTAGGATTCTCGGGATCCTCGCTCTGATCGTAGTCATACTGATCGAGGAACAAGACCGTGCCGTCTTCATTGATCGTGGCATAGAAGGTGCCTGCATTGTTGAAGTCGGCCTTCAGCGTCGTGCCGGAGACGGTGACCGCCTCGGTCGTGATGTTGATATAGGTATAGTTGCCGGTGGATTCGTCGTAGTCAGTATCCTCGTTATAGCCGATAATGACGCCGCTGGCAGGGTTGTAGATCACAACGCAGTCGCTGTCCGCAAAGGGCAGGTCGGCAGGCGCGCTGGTCGGCTCGGTGGTCGGCTCGGTCGTCGGCTCAGTGGGAGCCGTGGTCGGTGCGGTAGTCGGAGCGGTGGTCGGCTCGGTGGGAGCCGTGGTCGGCTGAGTCGGAGTGACGGAGCCGGAGAGCTTATAGATGGTCAGAACGGCGGAATAGCCGGAGGCAGTCGCGTTGCTCTGCGCGTATGCGCGGAACTGGAGCGCGCCGCCGTTATCGCGGAAGATCAGGCTGCGGACGGTAGCCTCGGTCGCAGTGGAGGACACGATGGCGCTCGAGGTGCCCTTGCCGCAGGTCAGCGTGAAGTTCACGCCGCTGTCATTGAGCTTCACTGTCGTTCCGGAAGTCCAGTTGATGTACTTGCCGTCGCTGCTCTTGAGCAGGAAGGTGCCTGCTGCAGAGCCGGAAGCAAGGGTCCAAACGGCCTCGTTGCCCGCAGAACGGGTAGCGATAACGTCGACAGTATCGCCGCTGACGGTAACCTCTTCAGCAGCAAGCGCGTTGCTGATGGAAGAGCCGTCGTTGGTCATTGCGTAGTGCTTGCCGTTGTACTCAGCCACAAGGACGATCTTATCTCCCGCCTTGAGAGAGTCGGCAACGACAAAGCCTTCGCCGCCGATCGGCTCGGTCGGCGCGGTGGTCGGAGCGGTGGTCGGCTCAGTCGTCGGCGCGGTGGTCGGCGCGGTGGTCGGCGCGGTGGTCGGAGCGGTCGTCGGAGTGACAGAGCCGCCCTTGACGTAGAACTGGAAGCCGAAGTCGTTGGACTTCGCGGTCGGATCGCTCGTGGAGTAGC
>CAMUZA010000012.1 GCA_947165085.1 uncultured Clostridia bacterium
AGCTGCGTCTTCGCTGTTTTTTGATAAGCTCATTTCTCCAGCAGGGCGTCCAGACGGTGCAGAACGGCGGCGGCTTCGGCGCGGGTCGCGGTGCTCTTCGGCGCGAAGCGGTTATTCCCCTGCCCGCGGATGATCTCCGTCTGTACGAGGCGCGCCACGCTGTCGCGCGCCCATGCGCCGATGTCCTCCGTGTCTGCAAAGGTCAGCTCCGCCGGTTCGATCTCTTTTCCGAGCGCAGTCATAAGGCGGTCAAGGATCGCGCACATTTCCTCGCGCGTGATCTTGTTGTTCGGTCGGAACGTGCCGTCCTCATAGCCGTTGACTACGCTGTTGCGCGCCGCCCAGTAGACGGAGTCCTCATACCACGTCTTTTCGGGAATATCCGTGAAGGTAAGCTCGCAGACCTCCTTCGTCAGAGGCGCGGCGTTCATCATACGGTAGAGCATCGTCACGAACATCGCTCTGGTCAGGCTCGTGTTCGGCTCATAGACGTGCGGTGCGGTGCCGTTCAGAAGTCCGTTGACCGCCGCGAAATCTATCTCTGCAAAGTACCAGTCCGACGGTTTAACGTCGACGAACAGCGTGCCGTTTTCGGATACGTAGTAATACTTCGGCGCGGTGCCGATACCCATGCCCATCACGCGGAACGCGATCTGTCCGGTATAACGGGCAAACGGCTCCGTATATTTTTTGCTGTTTACCGTCGGCTCCGAGCCGTCTGTCGTGTAGAAAATATCTGTGTCCGGATTTGGATTCACGAAAACGAACATGCCGTCTTCGACCGTCAGGAGCGGCTCAATCGAAGGATTGCCGGCAACGGTCACGCTGACCGTTTCGCTGCGGCTGCCGTTGAGATCGTACGCCGCGCAGCACTTTATCGTCTGCCCCGGCGCGGCGGTAAAGGGTTCGGTATAAAGTCTACCATTTTCCGCCGGTTCAGAGCCGTCCGTGGTATAGTAAACGCTCGTTCCGTTCTGCGACGACAGCGTCACCTCCATGCCGCCGTAAACCGCTTTTTGCTCAAATGACGGCTCGGCGATCGGACCGAGATCCGTGCCGTTCGGCTTGCAGGAGACGTAGAGCTTGCCGTCACAGGTCGTCACGCCGCGGCGTCGGAACAGTTCCTTGATCGTCACAAATTCGTAGCCCTGCGCCTGCAGGATATCGACTGCCCGCAGCGCACCCGGGATCGTCGTGCTGTGGATATCGTGAACGAGGATGATCGCGCCGTCAAAGGCTGCGTTAACAATTCTGCTGCATACGGTGTCCGCGTTCCGGTCGCGCCAGTCCACCGGATCGATCGACCAGTTGAACGCCGGTCTGCCGATGATTGACAGCACTCTGGCGTTGTAATCGCCGTAGGGCGGGCGCAGATCGTACTTGAATTCTTTTCCAAGGATCCCGTTCAGAAGCGCGTCCGTTCTTGATAGCTGCGAGCTGATTTCCTCGTCCGTTTTTGCGGTGAGCTGCACGTGACTGTATGTATGCTGCGCGACCTGATGCCCTTCGCGATATTCGCGGCGCACCAAATCGGGGTTGGCATTCGCCATCTCGCCGAGGACGAAGAACGTCGCTTTTGCGCCGCGCTCCTTCAGTCCGTCCAAAAGCCGCGGCGTGTAATAGTAATTCGGACCGTCGTCAAAGGTCAGCGCGATCAGCTTCCCGCCCTTCACCGCCGACGCCGTCATCGGGAGCATCGTCAGCAGGCAAGCTATCGTCAACACTATCACAAGAATTCTCTTCATCTGTCTGTTCTCCTCTTTCTGTCTTTATCTCCGGGAGCGTGCCGTCCGGCAGCAGCGTAAGCAGCAGCAGCTCCCTGCCGAACATGGTCTCCGTATGCATGTATTGCGCCCATGCAGGCAGCTTCACCGCCTCCTGCGGCGGCAGAAGCAGGTCGATCCCGTCCTGCGACGGACGGATATATCCTTCTGCGATCGGCACGCCGTCGGCTTCTCCGCGCCACGGCAGCCATTGCCCGCGCGGAATACTCGCGGCGACGGCAAAGCCGATCCCGTCCGGCAGGCGGTTTTTCGGCAGCCGCGTCCGCAGCTTGCCCGCTGCGTCAGGGATACCGAGGTATTCCGACTTCCATTTCTGCCCGACGAATACCCGACGAATCCGTTCCCTGCTCTTCGTCAGTTCGCAGGCGATGTCATAGAACAACCCGTCCGGCGTGATCTGAAGCGTGCCGACCGGCTGTTCTCCCTCAAAAACCGTAAGTTCCATAGCAGAATCCCTCCCGCACAGTCTATGCGAGAGGGATCGTACATTATGCCTTCGGTAAGCCGAAGCTGACCGCGATCGCCTCATCGATACGGCTCATCATTCCTTCATCCAGCCGCCCCATGTGCTCGCGCAGCCTGCGCTTATCAATGGTGCGGATCTGCTCGAGCAGCACCACGGAATCCTTTGTCAGACCGGCGCTGCGTCCTGACAGCTCGATATGCGTCGGGAGCTTTGCCTTGTTTGTCTGACTGGTAATCGCCGCCGCGATGACCGTCGGCGAATGCTTGTTGCCGGTATCGTTCTGCACGATCAGGACGGGTCTGGTACCCCCCTGCTCGCTGCCAACCACCGGACTCAGATCCGCATAGAAGATGTCGCCTCTCTTTACGGTTGTATCCATTTGCTTCACGCTCCGTAATTTGTCTCCGGGCTACATCTCATTCTATGTAACCCGATGACCTTATTCTCCCACGCAGAAGCAAGAATTATTCAGCGGAACTCCGCTTCATTCTATGCCGGATCAGACAATATATTGCAGAATCTCCGTCTGATTCTCACCGTCCATATAGATCCGCGGAATTCTCTTATTGATCCCGCAGAGAATCTCGTACGGGATCGTGTTGAGGCGGCAGGACAGGCTGTCGACCTCGATGCTGTCGTCTCCGTCCTCTCCAAAGACCGTTACGGCGTCGCCGACCTTCGCGTCCGGCACCTTGGTCACGTCGATCATGCACATATCCATGCAGATCCTGCCGATCTGCGGCACGCGCCTGCCGTGCAGCAGGAAGGAAATGTTGTTCGAGAAACTCCGCGGCAGACCGTCGGCATAGCCGATGCCGACCACGGCGATCCGTTCCGGTTCCTCCGTCGTGTAGGTCCTGCCATAGCTGACCGTGATGTTCGGCTCGAAATCGCGGATCTGGAAGATCGTCGAGCGAAGCGACATTACCGGCTTCAGATCGATCATCCCGCGCAGATCGCCGGACGGCAGAACGCCGTAGGTCGCGATGCCTGGGCGGATCATATCCAGCGCATACTCCGGATAGAGGATGCTCGCGCCGCTGTTGCAGCAGTGACGGATCTCAGGGCGAATACCCGCGCCGTCCAGCGCAGAGAGCATCGCGGTAAAGCGTTCAAACTGCGTGCGCGTAAAATTCGCGTCCGCGCCGTCGATGGAATCCGCAACGGGAAAATGGGTGAAAATGCCCTCAATATGCAGATTCTCCATCTGCGCGATCTCTTTGAGCTCGTCGATCGTCTTAGGATGATCGTAGGCAAAGAAGCCGAGGCGCGACATGCCGGTGTCGAGCTTGATATGCACGTGGAGCTTGCGGCGCAGACCGCTGAGCTGTTCGTTCAGGCTGCGGGCGTATTCGAGGCTGTGTACCTCCTGCCGAAGACCCATTTTGGAAAGATCCTCCGCAAATTTGACGGGCGTATAGCCGAGGATCAGGATCGGGCCGCGGATGCCGCCGTAGCGGAGCTGCGCTGCTTCTTCGATATTGGAAACGGCAAGGTACTCCGCGCCCAGCTCCGTCAGATGACGGCTGACCGGCACCGCCCCGTGACCGTAGGCGTCCGCCTTGACCACGCCCAGAAAGCGGCAGCCGGACGGTGCCTTTGCCCGCAGCGCCCGATAGTTGTGGTTTAAGTTGTCGAGCGAGATATCCGCCCACGTTCTCTTTAAGTATTCCATCGCGTTTTTCCCTCAATGTAACGAAAAATCAGATAGTTCCAGTTTCAAAATCCGCTGATTATTATAGCACACTTCGGCAAGAATTGGTAGGTCATTTTTTAAGTATGTGTCGATCAGCAGTCGCTTTTCATCGAAATCCTTTTCATAGGTCACGCGGTAAACGTCCTCTTCCCAGCCTGCCGCAGAGATATACTCGCCGCTCCAGCAGATCGCCGTCAGCGCAGGCGCGGCGGCGGGGTTGACGTTTCCGCTGGCAAGCAGTCCGAAATCCACGGACATGCCGTCGTAGGTGATCTTCCCGCCGTGTTCCGTAACGGAGGCGGTGATCCCCGCAATCGTCTCCGGCTCCGTGAGCGTCAGAACCGCCGTGCCGTCCGTGCTGTAGTCACAGTCAACGGCAAACCGCTCGACCGTCTCTCCGAAATCCGCCTCAATCCCCGCGTGAAACGAGCATCCGCCCGCCTGCAGGATCGCCGCGCGGAATTCGATCGCAGGATCCAGGACTTCTTCTTCCTTTGCGCAGCCGGCAAACAGCAGCGCACATAGCGTCAGTACGGCAAAAACTCGCCGCAAGCTGTGTCACACCCCTATTTCAGTAGTCGCGGAAGGCGCTCGATCAGGTCGGTCGGGAGCATGCCGTACTGCCCTATCTCCCTCGCGCACAGGTCGCCGGCTGTGCCGTGCAGCCATGCCGCAGCGGCGGCGGCCTGCGTCGGATTCAATCCCTGCCCAAGCAGAGAAACGATGATCCCCGCCAGCGCGTCTCCGCTGCCCCCCGTCGCCATACCGGGGTTTCCGCAGCAATTGACATAGAGACCGCCGTCACCGCAGACAAGCGTTCTGTGACCCTTGAGCAGAACGGTCGCGCCGGTCTTCCGATACAGATCCACCGCGCCGGAGGCTCTGCCTTTTTCCAGACTCCCGCCCAGACGCAGGAATTCGCCTTCATGCGGCGTCAGGATGACCGGACATGCCGCACCGCGCAGTAAATCTATATGCCCGTCCAGCACGTTTATGCCATCTGCGTCGAGCACGACCGGACATGACGCATGCTCCAGTACCGCGCGAACGACTGCCGCCGTTCCCTCGCCTTGACCGAGACCGCAGCCGATCAGACAGGCGTCGGCTTTATTCAATCGTTCCAGAACGTCGTCGACGGCGGCTTTTGACAACATGCCGCTTTCGTCCGGCAGCGGGAAGACCATCGGCTCGGTGAGCCCGGACGCGACGACCGGATAAACACTGCCCGGCACGCCGAGAAAGACCAGTCCCGCACCGGTGCGCACCGCCGCTCTTGCAACGAGCGCCGGCGCGCCGGTATAACCGACCGCGCCGCAGAGCAAAAGCAGCCTGCCGTAGTCGCCCTTATGGGTATCTGCCGGACGTTCCGGAAGCCAGCGCGCGATCGTTTTCTCATTGACTGTGCGGTAATTCGCATGCAGATGGACCGTCGCCATAACCCTCTCCCCTTTCTTCTGTTACTATTATAATCCGATTGGAAAAATAGTCAAATCTTTGCTTGCATATTCTGCATATCTGTGCTAAAATAGCGTCGCAATAGAAAGGCTATGATCGGGCCGTCGGCTGTTCGGCGCAGCTTCAGAGAGGACGCGGTTGCTGTAAGCGTCTGCTGTGAACAGTTCGGCTTTCTCCCGTGAGCTGTCGCGCTGAAATGCAGAGGATAGGCGCGGACGGGTCGCTCCGTTATCAGTCAGAGTGCGCCGTGTCAGCGGCGAATTGCGGGTGGTACCGCGGAAGCATGTCTTTCGTCCCCAATCGGGCGGAGGGCATATTTTTTTGAAATTTCCGAAAAGGAGAAATGATATGAGAGAGCAACTGGAAAAAATCAAAGCGTCAGCGCTTGCCGCCATTCAGAATGCGTCTGTTACGGACGCGCTGGAAGCGGTCCGCGTCGGCGTTCTCGGCAAAAAGGGCGAACTGACCGCAGTGCTCAAGCAGATGGGCAAGCTGTCCGCCGAGGAGCGTCCCGTCATGGGTCAGCTTGCGAACACCGTCCGCGCGGAATTGGAGAAAAAGCTCGAGGCGCGCAAGGCGGAGCTGGAAGCCGCCGCGCTCGAAGCGAAGCTGGAGGCGGAGGCGCTCGACGTCACCATTCCCGGCAAAGAAGTGGAGATGGGACATCAGCACCCGATGAACAAGGTGCTGCAGGAGGTCAAGGAAATCTTCATCGGCATGGGCTACACGATCGTGGACGGTCCCGAGGTCGAGGAAGCCGCCTACAACTTCACCCGCCTGAATATTGAGGAAGGTCATCCGTCGCGCGACCGCTCCGACACCTTTTACTTTGACGACGACGATAAGGTGCTGCTGCGCACGCAGACCAGTCCCATGCAGATCCGCGTCATGGAGCATCAGCAGCCGCCCATCCGCATCCTCGCGCCCGGCCGCGTCTTCCGCAAGGATGAAGCCGACGCGACCCACTCTCCGATGTTCCACCAGATCGAAGGTCTGGTCGTCGACGAGGGAATTACCATGGGAGACCTCAAGGGCGCGCTGGAAACGCTGATCAAGCGGCTGTACGGCGAGGACGCCGTCTGTCGCTTCCGTCCGCACCACTTCCCCTTCACCGAGCCGAGCTGCGAAGTCGATATGCAGTGCTTCAAATGCAGAGGCAAGGGTGAGATCGACGGTCAGGTCTGCTCCACCTGCCACGGCGAGGGCTGGATCGAGCTGCTCGGCGCGGGCATGGTGCATCCGAAGGTGCTCGAAGGCTGCGGCATCGACAGCAAGAAGTACTCCGGCTTTGCCTTCGGCATCGGTCTGGAGCGCATGGCGATGGGCCGCCTGAAGCTGAACGATCTGCGTCTGATCTTCGACAACGACGTCCGCTTCTTATCTCAATTCTAAGGAGGTACGACAATGAAACTGAACAGAAAATGGCTCAACGAAGAATTTGTTGACCTCTCGCATATTTCCGATAAGGAATTCGTCGAAACCCTGACCGTCGCAGGTCAGAAGGTGGAGACCTACGAGCGCATGGACGCGGAGATCTCCAACGTCGTTGTCGGCAAGGTGCTTTCCATCGTGCGCCACGAGAACTCCGACCACATGTGGGTCTGTCAGGTCGACGTCGGTAAGGACGAGCCCGTGCAGATCGTCACCGGCGCGCAGAACGTCCATGAGGGCGATCTTGTCCCCGCCGCTCTGCACAATTCCCGTCTGGTCGGCGGCGTGCACATCACCAAGGGCAAACTGCGCGGCGTGGAATCGAACGGCATGCTGTGCTCTCTCAAGGAGCTTGGTCTGACGCTCAACGACTTCCCCTACGCCATTGAAGACGGTATCTGGATCCTGGAAGAAGACTGCAAGCCCGGCGACGATATCAACAAGATCATCGGCAACGACGACACCGTCGTAGATTTTGAGATCACGAACAACCGCCCGGACTGCTACAGCATCATCGGTCTGGCGAGAGAAGCTGCGGCAGCGTTCAATCTGCCGATGAAGCACCATGAGCCGGTCGTCAGAGGCGGCGCGGAAGGCGACCTTCTTGACCTGATCGACGTGGAAGTTCCTGCCGACGACCTTTGCCGCCGCTACACGGCGCGCATGGTACGCAACGTCAAAATCGCGCCGTCTCCCAAGTGGCTGCGCCAGCGTCTGCGCGCCAACGGCGTGCGTCCGATCAACAACATCGTCGATATCACCAACTACGTCATGCTCGAATACGGTCAGCCGATGCATGCCTTTGACTACCGCTATATCGGCTCGAAGAAAATCGTCGTGCGCAGAAGCGAAGAAAGCGAAACGCTGACCACGCTGGACGGCACGGTGCGCGAGCTGACCCCCGGCATGCTCGTCATCGCCGACGGCGAAAAGCCGATCGGTCTGGCAGGCGTGATGGGCGGCGAGAACAGCGAGATCGTCCCGGACACCGTCGACGTCGTCTTTGAATCCGCGAACTTCGACGGTACGTCCATCCGTCAGACCGCGCTTGCGCTCGGTATGCGCACGGAGTCCTCCGGCAAATTCGAAAAGAATATCGATCCGCTGCTGACCGTTCCCGCGGTCAACCGAGCCTGCGAGCTCGTTGAGCTTTTGGGCGCGGGCGAGGTCATGGACGGCATGATCGACATTCTGAATGAGATCCCGCAGCCGCGCGATCTGATTCTGGAGCCGGAGCGCATCAACTCCCTGCTCGGCACGGACATCTCCGAGGAGGATATGGTCGATTATCTGCGTCGTCTGGAGATCCCCGTCGAGGGCAGAACGATCCACGTTCCCTCCTGGCGTCCGGACCTCGTGCAGACGGCGGACATCGCCGAGGAAGTCGGCAGACTCTTCGGCTATAACGAGATCCCGACGACCGCGTTCAAAGGCGTTGCCACCGAGGGCGGCTACACCGGTACGATGAAGCTGGAAAACACGGTCGGCGCGCTCTGCCGCAGTCTCGGCTACAGCGAGATCCTGACCTATTCCTTCGTCTCGCCGTCTGTCTTCGACATGATCCGCCTGCCCGCCGATTCTCCCCTGCGCAGCACACTGAAGATCCAGAATCCGCTTGGCGAAGACGCTTCCATCATGCGCACCGTCGCGCTGCCGTCCATGCTGGCGATCCTCTCGCGCAACAACGCCTACCACAACAGCGCGTGCAAGCTCTATGAGATGGCGAAGGTCTATCTGCCCAAAGAGGGACAGCTTCTGCCCGACGAACCGAGGCACCTGCTGCTCGGCACCTATGGCGAGGGCGAAGATTTCTTCTCTCTCAAGGGCGAAATCGAGGCGATCTTCAAGGGAATGAACGTCAAGGGCGCTGCATATACTGCCGTCAAGGATAACCCGTCCTACCATCCCGGCCGCTGTGCGGAGATCACTGTACACGGCGTTTCGGTCGGCGTGTTCGGTCAGGTGCATCCGCTGGTCGCAAAAAATTACGACATCAATGCGGAAATCTACGCCGCAGAGCTTGATTTTACCGCGCTGAGCGGCATGATTTCGCCCGAGGCGACATACGTTCCCCTGCCCAAGTATCCGGCGGTCAGCCGCGATATCGCCGTCGTCGCCGACGAAAAACTGACGGTCGCGCAGCTCGAAGCCTGCATCAGAAAGGCGGGCAGCAAGCTCCTGCGGGAGGTCAAGCTGTTCGACATCTACCGCGGCAAGGGCATCGACACGGGCAAGAAGAGCGTCGCGTTCAGTCTGACGCTCCGCGCGGACGACCGCACCCTCACCGACGCGGACTCCGACGGTGTGATCGCCACAGTGCTTGCCGCGCTGGATAAAGAATTCGGCGCAAAACTGCGGTAATTCATCGTTTTGTTACCAAATTGTTTCAGATTTTTGCTTTACATTATCGGAACAATAGAATATAATGAATAAACTAAGATAAAGGAGGCGTGCGTTTTGGATCATAACACCATAAAATTTACGGTACCCGCTGACACCAATGATGAGATGAAGGAAATCCTTTCCCAAGTCTACCGTTCCCTGACCGAAAAGGGCTACAATCCGATCAATCAGATCGTTGGTTATATCCTCTCCGAGGATCCGACCTATATCACCAACCACAATAACGCTCGCAGCCTCATCTGCAAGCTCGACCGCGACGAGCTTCTTCAGGAGCTTGTCCGTCACTATCTTTTTGATTGATCTTCATGCGCGGGGCTTTCGTTCATTCGGAAGCCCCGTTCCGTTTCATTCTAACATCCATTCCCTCGCGCCGGACCAAGTCTTCTGAGAAAATGGTTGACATTATCATATCAATGTGTTACGATTTGGTTACATTTATTATCGGAGGTATCTATGTCTGAGAAGAAAGAAGTCCTGATGTACAAGGGGCATCCTTTGATGCGGAAGGACAATCTGATCTATTACGGCTCCATGGCGGATGAATACATCGTCATGCTGCAGGTACTTGAATCCAAAAAAATGAACGATCTGGATCTTGCAACGAAGGTCTCCGTGCAGCTGCAGCTCACCGATCCGAACGCGAAAGCGCGCGACCGCGTTGTGAAAAAGAGCGAAAAAGACGGCTT
The DNA here is from genome assembly GCA_947165085.1 of uncultured Clostridia bacterium. Taxonomy (GTDB): domain Bacteria; phylum Bacillota; class Clostridia; order Oscillospirales; family Oscillospiraceae; genus JAZOXB01. Next base: position 9,922 of record CAMUZA010000012.1, read on the forward strand.
CTACACGGCTTTGGATGTTGGCTGTGTGTGGCTGGAGCGTGCATTGAACGCAAAATAAATCCTGGAGTTTTGAATGAAACGGATCTTACAATTTGCCTTTATGCTTGCGGTCTGTCTGGTGCTTCTGCCGCTGTTTCTGCAGGAAGCGTCTGCCAGCGAGCCGAAAACGGCGATCGGCACGGTGCAGTCCAACGACGGTCTGCGGCTGCGCGAAAAGCCGGATAAGTTCTCGGCGACCATCACGATCGCGCAGGACGGAGATACGGTCCTCATCCTCCGCAAGGAGGGCGACTGGTATCTCGTCAACTACAATCTGTATATCGGCTACATGCATCAGAATTATCTGATCGTCACCGACCGTCTGGAGGTCGATCTCGGCGAAGGCGCGATCGACGCGGATCTTGTGAATCTGCGCAGCGGTCCGGACGAACGCAGTCCGATGCTCTATCAGTTGGACCGCGACGAGCGCGTACATATCCTCGGCTTTGCCAACGGCTGGTACCGCGTCCTGCAGGAGGAAACGACCGGCTACATCCGCAGCGATGAGATCGCCCTGCTGGAAAAGCCAGCTCACAACACGGACGGCGTTGCGTGGGTCGCGGATGAAAACGATCCGACCGCCTGCAGTCCTGCCGGCGAGCAGATCGCCGCGTGCGCAAGGCAGTATCTCGGCTGCGCCTACGTCTACGGCGGCGAGTCCCCTTCCGGCTTTGACTGCTCCGGTTTTGTGCAGTACGTCTACGCGCAGCTCGGCTACACGGTCAACCGCACCGCGACGGCGCAGCTTGCCGACGGCTACAACGTTCCCTATGACAGTCTGCTGCCGGGCGATATTATTTACTTCGGCTACGGCAGTACCGCAACCCACGTCGGCATCTATCTCGGCAACGGAGAATTCATCCATGCACAAAGCTCCGCGACCGGCGTCGTCATCACCGCGCTCTCCGACCCATGGTATGCAAGCCGCTATCTGTGCGCGCACCGCATTGCAAGTTAATTGTCAAAATTTACCGCTCTCTTCGCAGGGCGGTATTTTTTTGCGCTTCTGCACATAATAGAGGCAGATCATTCACGGAGGAAGTCTATGGAATCAGCACATCGCGGCAAGCAGAGCTTCGTGTTCCGCGAAGCGCCCGCCATCCTCGCCTTTGCGTCCGTCGCCGGAAAAAAGGAAGCGGAAGGGCCGCTCGGAAACACGTTTGACAAAACCGCAAAGGACACGAAATTCAACCAGAAAACATGGGAAAAGGCGGAAACGCAGATGCAGAAAACTGCCATGGAGCTTGCGCTCCAAAAGGCGAATCTGCGTGAAGATCAGCTTGACGCGGCCTTCGTCGGCGACCTGCTCAACCAGTGCGTCGGCTCGAGCTTCTGCATGCGCGAGCGCGACATCCCCACGTTCGGACTGTACGGAGCGTGTTCCACGATGGCGGAAAGCCTGATGCTGGCGGCAATGAGCGTCAACGGGGGCTACTGCCGCAGTGCGCTTGCCCTGACCTCCTCGCATTTTGCTTCCTCAGAGCGGCAATACCGCTTTCCGCTCGCCTACGGCGGTCAGCGCACTCCGACCGCCCAGTGGACGGTGACCGGCGCCGGCGCGGTCGTGGTCGGACAGAAGGGCGACGGTCCGTTTCTTCTGAACGCGACGGTCGGGTCGATCATCGACGCCGGGATCAAGGACGCGGCGAATATGGGCGCGGCGATGGCGCCCGCCGCGTATGAAACGATCCGCGCCCATTTTGACGACCTCGGCACATCGCCGGAAGACTATGATCTGATCGTAACAGGCGATCTCGGAAAACTGGGGTATCAGCTCATGAAAGACCTGTTCGACCGCGACGGCGTAAAGCTGGAAGATCGCTATCAGGACTGCGGCGTCATGATCTTTGACTGCAAGCGGCAGGACGTCCACTGCGGCGGCAGCGGCTGCGGCTGCAGCGCGAGCGTCCTGTGCGGACACCTGCTGAAGAAGATGCGGCAGCAGGAGATCGGCAAGCTGCTGTTCTGCGGCACGGGCGCTCTGCTGTCTCCCCTGACCACGCAGCAGGGCGAATCCATTCCCGCCGTCTGCCACGCGGTCACAATATGCGCGGAAAGGAGCTGAGAAAATGGACTATCTGTGGGCGTTTGTAATCGGCGGCGCACTGTGCGTCATCGGTCAGATCCTGATCGACAAAACAAAGCTGACGCCGGCGAGAATCCTCGTTTCCTACGTTGTCGCAGGCGTTTTCTTAGGCGCGATCGGACTGTACCAGAAGTTTGCGGACTTCGCGGGCGCAGGCGCAACCGTTCCGCTGACGGGCTTCGGCAATACGCTTGCGAAGGGCGTCCGTGAAGCGGTCATGAAGGACGGATTTCTCGGAATCTTTACCGGCGGACTCACGGCTGCCGCCGCCGGAATATGTGCAGCAGTTTTTTTCGGACTGCTTGCAGGTTTGGTTTTTAAGCCGAAGGATAAATAACGCAGCCGCGGGTATACTAACAGTGCGGAATCATCCGTAAATACAATAAGGGGGATAAACTCATGGAAAACCGTAATCAGAACAGCAACCAGAACAAGAATCAGAATCAGAATCAGAACAATCATCAGAGCAGCAATCAGAATAACCAGAGCAATCAGGACCGCAGATAAGAACGCATACGCAGTGCCGTCACTTTTTGACGGCACTGCGCGAATATTTCCGCCGCTTTGCGGCAACGCTATACATGAGGTGATTAGGTTGAGCAACGAAATCGATATGCTGAACTCCATACGGAAGACTACGCAGATGGGCTGTTACGGAATCAAGGCGGTCATGAACGAGACGGTCAACCGCAATTTCCGTTCCGCACTGCGGCAGCAATACGAGGAGTACGCAAATATTTACGAGGAAGCAAATCAGCTTTTGCAGGACCGCTGCGGCAAGCCGAAGGACGTCACGCCGATCGCCCGTTACGGCTCGGCGCTGTCGTCCAAGCTCCGCGTGCGCGCTTCAATCGACCCGACAGCGAAGATTGCGGAGCTGATGCTGCAGGGCAATACCCGCGGCATGATCAAGAGCATGCACAATATCCGCACGATGGGCATGCTGGAGCCGAAGGTCTCTGGTCTTTCCAAGCGGCTCCTGCAGACGGAGCAGGACAATATCAATCAGATGAAACAATACCTGTAAGAAGGGTGCAGTCAGCACCCTTCTTATTTGTTCCGCATATACTTTTTCGAGGAGGTGTATTATGACCGGAACCGGATACTTGACCGTTCGCATCTCTACATCCGACGCGGAGCTTCCGATCCAGGACGCGACCGTGACTGTCACGCAGAATACGCCCGGCGGCGTCAAGCTGCTTGCCGTGCGGATCACGGACCGAAGCGGCGTTGTGCCGAATATCGCGATCGTGACCCCAGAGCTGGACGAAAGCCTTTCTCCCGGCGGACCGATCCCCTACGCCGTCGTGGACGTCACGGTGGACCGTCCGGGCTATGACCGCGCGCTGGTCGAAAACGTCCAGCTCTTTCCCGGCATCCAGTCACAGCAGGATATCTCGCTCGTGCCGCAGAGCAGAGCGCCGGAGGTGTTTAACATGACGGACGTCGTGGACATCACAGCGCAGGATCTGTAGCCATGGTCAGCATCGTGCCGTACATACCGAAAACGATCGTCGTTCATCTGGGACTGCCGGATTCCTACGCCGCAAACGTTGAAGTCACCTTCAGCGACTATGTGAAGAACGTCGCGTCCAGCGAGGTCTATCCCACATGGGACGAAAGCGCGCTTCGGGCGAACATCCTCGCGATCACGTCCTTTGCGCTCAATCGGTTTTATACCGAATTCTACCGCAGCCGCGGGTACGGCTTCGATATCACGTCCACCACGGAGATCGACCAGAAATTCATCTACGGGAGGAACTTTTTTGACACGATCTCGGAGCTTGCCGACAGTCTTTACACCAGCTATATCCGGCGCGTCGGCTTTATCGAGCCGCTGGCTGCGAAATTCTGCAACGGAACGACCGTCACCTGCGCGGGATTGAGTCAGTGGGGCTCGCAGGATCTTGCGGCGCAGGGTCTGAGCGCCGTTCAGATCCTGCGCAGATACTACGGCAGCAATATTGAGATCGTCACCAACGCGCCGGTGCGCGGCTATACGCCCTCCTACCCCGGCACGCCGCTCAGGATCGGCTCACGCGGCGCGAAGGTTCTGCAGGCGCAGATCATTTTGAACCGGATCGGCAGGAATTATCCGGCGATCCCACGTATTTTCCCCGAAGACGGGATATTCGGACGGCAGACGGAAGCTGCGGTCTTGGCTCTGCAGCGGATCTTCAATCTTACGCCGGATGGCGTGATCGGCAGATCGACGTGGAATCAGATGGAACAGCTCTACGTCGCCGTCAACCGGCTCAACGAGCTCGAATCGCTGGGGCAGACCTACATTTCGTTTGACTGGCAGGCGCCGGACCGTCTCCAGGAGGGCAGCCGCGGTCAGCAGGTGCGGCAGCTTCAATATATGCTGCAGGTGCTTTCTGACTATCTGCCGACCATACCGCGGATCAATATCGACGGCATTTACGGTCCGCGGACGCAGGCGGCGGTAACAGCATATCAGCGGTTTGCCGGGCTGACGCCGGACGGCATCGTTGGTCCTGCGACGTGGAACTCCATGCGCAACCGCGTTGCCGGCATTCTCGGTGCGTCGGACTCCTCGTTTCTGCAATACCCCGGGCGTCCGCTGCGGCTTAACGACCGAGACAATAATATCTGACAGGAGGCAGTATGAACCCAGACAATCAGCAGGAATCTGTTCCGATCGGTGAATTGCAGGAGATGCTCCGCGTACTCACGCCGGATGACGGTCCGTTTGAGGACGGCGTCTACGGAAAACACACGCAAAAGGCTGTCGAAGATTTTCAGCGGATGCACGGCATGCGAATGACAGGCACAGTCGACGCCAAGACGTGGAATGCGCTGAAGCAGGACTACCTCAGCGAAATGATCGCCCGCCAGCCGGCAGCTCCGCTGGAGATCATTATGCAGCCGCATCAGGTTATGGAAAAAGGCTGCAGCAACACCAACGTTTATCTGGTGCAGGCGATGATCAGAGCGCTCGATCAATACATCCCCGATCTGCCCGTCGTTGACGTTACCGGTAAACTGGACAGCAAAACGGAACGGGCGATCAAATGGCTGCAGGACCGCTGCGATCTTCCGCAGAGCGGCGACGTTGACAAGAACACATGGCGCTTTCTCGCGCATGAGTACCGCTCCATGATCGGAGACGGCACCGGTTCTTTCCCCGTGCGCCGGGTAACGCCGACGCAGAAATAGAAACAGCCGCAGCAGACGGCAGCCTGCTGCGGCTATTTCATTGTAACTATGCCTTATCTGAGACGAGAGCGCAGGCGCAGAAGCCTTCTCCCGTCTGGAAGCAGAAAACTCTGACCGGTCCCCGCCCGGTCTTAAAGGACTCGATGATTTTCGAGCCGCCATGCAGCGCGACGTCTGAAAAGGCGATCAGCCATTTGGTCTCCCCCTCCGGGAAGACTTCGTAATAGGTATGGTTGACCAGCGATTCTTTGTCGATCTGCTCAAACTCTTCCATCGCCTTGTTGCAGTAGCGGAACAAGAAATCGATCCCGTGCCCTTCTTTGCCGAAGACAAGCTCGATAATGCAGAACGGCAGCGGGAAATTGTCCATGATACCAAAGCGGCTGGCCGGCGGTTCCGGCGGCTGCGGCATAGACCGTCGATGGTCGATCATTGTTTTGTTGCGTGAATGCTCGCCCGGTGTACGCACTCTGCCGCGAAACATGCGTCCGTCCGTCATCGTATAGCAGCCGCTGTCAACGTTGAAGATCTGCATCTCGTTCACCGAAACGCCCTTATTGATGCTCAGCATTCTGACTCCCCGCAGTCCGTCAACTAAGGTTTTCAACGGAGTAAAGGTCCGGACGCTGCGACCGTCAGTCAAATAAACGACGGTCTTACCCTCCTCGCGCACTAAATATAAGATTTCTTTTGGAACGATTTGATTTTTCCGGAAGAATTTATCCGTCTGGATTGACATTCCTCACGCCTCGCAATCCGATTTTTTCTTATTGTATCATAACATGTCGATAGATTCAATAAAGTTTTTAATAAATGGCAATAAGTATCATTTAAAATCGATAAAATCGAGCAAGGCGCAAAGATTATCCTCAGAGTACTCGATCTCCGCAGAATACTCCCGCGCGATTCCGATCAGCGCTTCCGCTTCGCCGCTGCACGCCGCCCAGATCCTGCGGATCAGCCTGCAGCTCAGAACGGCAAATCCCGCCCGCGCCGAAAGGTCGCCGTCATAGACTGCGCCTGCAAGATGACGGAAGAGAAAATAGACGCAGAGCTGCTCTTCCGCGACGGGATCTGGCAGCGTGTCGGAGCGAGCGCCGCTTCGCAGGCAGTCGAGCCGCCGGTCCCAATCAGGGTCCAGACGCTCCAAGCCGCAGAGGAAGTCCGCCCATTGTGCGTCGGTCAGTTCCGGCAGACTTCCCTGCGCTTGCGTAAGAATCGCGTTGTAACGCGCGTCGATCGGCATCCTGCGATCCTGCGCCAGTGCGATCAGTTTTGCGCGCAGGCGGATGATCTCAGCTTCCTCGGGAAGGAGCGTTTCTTCTCCTGTTTCCGTGAAGCAGGTCTTCTCCCGCCGCGTCAGGATCAGCCTTGCAGCTTCCTCGCAGCACAGTCCGAGACCGATCTCCGTCCGGTCGGAGAAGAAATTGCGAAATCGCGGATGATCCGTACAGATCTGGCAGAGACGTTCTTCGCCGAGCGCGGGGATCAGGTCGCAGAGATTTCTGTCGTTCAGAAACGGACAGCTCTCGTCCTCTCGCAGGCGAAAATGCGCCGTGCCGTCCGCGCCGACCTCGATCTGACGGCGCAGACGGTCGCCCAGCGCCCCCGGCAAGGCTTGATAGTACGCAAGCGTCGTTTCATCGATATCAATTTCCCAGCCGCGGCAGCAGGTATGCCTGCAGTCTCCCGCGGCGCATTGAAATTCATCATAATAATCCGGTTTGATCTCTTTCATTCTCTCACCCAGACCGTTCTCATCAAGGCAAGATCATACGTTCGCAGAAAGCGGCTGAGCTTCATACCGTCTTTCAGACAGTGGCAGAAGATCTCCGCGCAGGCGTGCGCGTCGCTGGACGCCTGATGATGATCTAGCCCGATGCCGAGGTAATCGCTGACCGTGTTCAGCCGGTGGTTGACAAGCTGCGGATAGCAGACCTTTGACATGCGGCAGGTATCGGCATAACGGACACGCGCCTTCCACGCGACGCCATAGTCGCGCAGGCATTTTGCCAGCACGCTCAGATCGAACGGCGCATTGTGCGCCAGCAGGACGCCGCTCGACATTAACGGCTCGATCAGCTCCCAGATCTGGGCAAAATTCGGCGCGTCCTCAACCAGATACGGCGAGATCCCCGTTAATTGTATATTGAAGCGGTCAAAATACGTTTCCGGATTGATCAGCGTGTCAAATTCGCGGACGATCTCGCCGTCCTCGATCACGGAAATACCGATCGCGCTCATGCGGTGGTTGAAGCTGTTCGGCGTTTCCACGTCGAACGCAATATATCTGTCTGTCATTCGCACCACTCCTGTCTTTTGTATTATAGCACGGTGTCGAGAAAAGCGAAAGCGTGAAATTTACCGGTCGATCGCCGGATTGAGATAATAAACGTTCTTCTCGTTCAAGCGCTCACGCAGCTTCTGGATCGCCTCGCCGAAACGCTGGAAGTGGACGATCTCGCGCTCGCGCAGGAATTTGATCACGTCATTGACGTCAGGATCGTCGCTCAGCCGCAGGATATTGTCATAGGTCGACCGCGCTTTCTGTTCCGCCGCAAGATCTTCCGTCAGATCGGTGATCGGGTCGCCCTTGACCTGCATCGTCGCAGCAGTCCACGGCGTGCCGGAGGCAAACTGCGGATAGACGCCCTGCGTATGATCGACAAAATACGCGGCGAAGCCGTCGGCGCGCTGCTGCTCCGGCGTGAGATTCCTCGTCAGTTGGTGGACGATCGTGCCGACCATCTCCAGATGTCCGAGCTCCTCCGTGCCGATGTCGGTCAGCAGTCCCTTCTGCTCCGCGTAGGGCATGGAAAAGCGCTGCGACAGATAGCGCAGCGACGCGCCAAGCTCCCCGTCCGGTCCACCATACTGCGAAATGATGATACTCGCAAGTTTCGGATTCGGTCTTGCGATCTTTACGGGATATTGCAGCTTTTTTTCATAGACAAACATACGCCTTATGCCTCCCTCTGGTTTGCTTCATATTCCCACGGCCACGGATCGCTCATCCAGTCGTAGGTTTCGCCCTCCGCCGCAGATACCATCGTCAGCGGACCGTACCGCTCCTCATAGATCGCTTTTCCCTCCTTGTGGAGCTTCGCGTAAGACTGAAACAGATCGAACGCTTCCCGATCGTCCTGATGGGTATCAAGATAGAGACCGAGCTCCGTGAGCGCGAAGCCTAAGGCCTGCAGTTCGTGCAAGGGCGTGTCGTCAAGCGGGACGTCATTCGTCATGCCCATAAACGGCAGATCGAGTCCCGGGAACAGGGTGCCGCGCACTACACCGTTCTTGGCAGGATAAGTGGCGGGATTGTTCTGCTGATAAGGCACGTAGGGATTTGCCAGCGGTGCGCAGGCGGGCAGAATGCCGTAGCCGGGGTCGCCCGTCTCCATATTCTGCTGACGCCGCACCATCTGCTGTGTTCTCATTTCCAAAGCAATTACCTCCTTTGGGGATCGCTCCCCTGTTCCAAGGTATGCCGCGGCGTTTCGGTCTGTTCCGACAAAAAAGGAAGTCCTCCTATTCAGAGGGCTTCCAGCTTTCCACCAGATCGCGGTGGGTTACGACAATATCCAGTTCTTTCAGTTCCTTCGGTGAGAAAAACCGCAGCTCGCCGGATTCCCTGCTCGGCTTCAGGCAGGGCATACGGTCGAGCTTCGCGCGGAACAGGACGATGATCATCCGCCAGACTGTGCCGTCGCGGTAGCTTGCGATGCGGTCATCGTCAACCACGCGGAGCTGCTCGAACGCCGTTTCCGGCAGGAAAATGCCCGTTTCCTCGCGGACTTCCCGCGCGATACCCTGTGCGTAGCGTTCTGCGTTGCGCAGTCTGCCGCCGATCAGTCCCCACTGCCCGCAGTCCCAGCGGCGTTCCAGAAGCAGTTTCCCGTCGAGTTCGAGCAGGACGTTCGTGCCGATGTGCGTCGGGCTGTTCGGCTTCGGCGCATTCGGGTCGTTCCGGTAATACGTTCCGACTGACATGGGATTCCTCCGTTTCTACAGAATTTCGCGGAGCTTTTGCACCTGTTCCTTCGTCGTCGCCCAGCTCGTGACGAGGCGGATAACGGTATGGGTTTCGTCATACTTTTCCCAGAAGCTGTAGGCGACCTGTGAAGAAATGCGCGGCAGATCGTTATCCTCGACGATCAAAAACTGCTGATTGGTCGGCGTTTCTTTCCAGACGCGGCAGCCCTTTTCGCGGTAGATTTCTTTCATTTCCTCCGCACGGTCGATCGCGTTCTTTGCGATCTTGAAATAGAGATCATCCGTGAAGAGCGCGTCGAACTGCAGACCCAGCACACGCCCCTTTGCCAGCAGCGCGCCGTGTTGTTTCGCTCGTGTCAGGAAATGCCTCGGCATATTTCCGCGCGGGAACACGACCGCTTCGCCGCACAGCGCGCCGACCTTCGTGCCGCCGATATAGAACACGTCGCATAGCTGCGCAAGCTCCGGAAGCGTCAGATCGCATTCGCGGCTCATCAGTCCGTAACCGAGGCGCGCCCCGTCGACGAACAACGGCAAATCGTATTTGCGGCAGACTGCATGCAATTCTGTCAGCTCCGCCTTGGTGTAGAGCGTACCGAGCTCGGTCGGGTATGAGAGATAGACCATGCCGGGAAAAACCATGTGTTCGTGGCTGTCGTCGCCGTAAAAGCGCTCCATCATTGCTTTCAGCTCTGAAGCGCAGAGCTTCCCATCGTGGGACGGCAGCTCCAAGACCTTATGCCCCGAAAACTCGATCGCGCCCGCCTCATGCAGGGCGATATGCGCTGTCTGCGCGGCGACGACGCCCTCGTAGCGCTGCAAAAGCGCGTCGATCACGACCTGATTGGTCTGCGTGCCGCCGGTCAGAAAGAAGATCTCCGCATTCGGAGAGGCGCAAGCCAGCTTGATCTTTTCCTTTGCCGCCGCGCAGTATTCGTCCAAGCCGTAGCCTGTCTGCGGCTCTAAGTTCGTCTCCGTCAGACGCTGCAATACTTTCGGATGCGCGCCGACGTTATAATCATTTTCAAAAGACAGCATGCGTTTTCCTCCCTTGCAGGAATTATATGGGAATATTATATCCTGCCCGCCGCAATTGCACAAGTATAGATTTGCAAAATCTACAGTCTTGTCATTGCGAGGCGCAAAGCGCCGTGGCAATCTGTCCGTCGCAAGTTTGGCGCTTGCAATGTACTACGTGGAAGTGCTGGGGATCGGAATACGCGAAACGTTAATCGCTTCGTATCACGGAAAAGCGTCCTGCGTCGAGACGCACAGATTGCCACGGTTTGCTCCGCAAACCTCGCAATGACAGGATCGCCGTTCCGCTGACAATCTGGATGCCCACGAAAAATGCACCGCAGTGCTGCGGTGCATTTTTCAGAAAACATTTTTGATTCATACGTTCGGGTGATTGACGATACCGATGAAGAGTGGCAGGCCGTCCGTGCCGGTGATTGCAAAGATAAAGGGACGGTCGAGGACGAAATCGACTTTTTCGTCGGGCGGCTCGGCTGCGCCGGCGGCTTCGTAGATGATCATATACGCCGCGCCCTTGCAGCCCTCCTCGTCGATCTGCACGCGCGCGCCGTGCAGCGCCTCGCTGACGTAGATCTCCTGCGGCTCCTGCGTGAGCGGAGAGAAATCCGCCTTCGTCCAGTCGAATACGTCGGTCACGCCGAGCTCCTGTAAAGGCTTTTTTGCATCTATTTGCGAAGCAACATCGAATTTTACAATCTGCTTCTTTATGATCAGATACTTCTGATTCTCCCAATCGCCATTCGCAAACAGGAAGGACGACAACTGCGGATCGCGCAGCAGGTCTTCCGGCGTTATGCCCTCATCTGGCAGGAAAAACCACATTTTACCGCCACCGTCAAGGTGTTGTGCAGCAGCGGCGAAATGATCCGCCCAATAATACATGCCTTCACTGTCCTGGTGCATCATCCGGCACGGTTCGTCGCCGTCCGCCGCGTGGAACACGCTGTCTGTCGTCGCGCTCTCAGAGAATTCCTCGTCCCATTTGCCGATGAAGTTGACGGTGGAAACCAGCGCCGCCACAGTATCGTCATCCAGCTCCAGCCCGTTGATCTGATCCTTCAAAAGATCATCGGTCTGCTCGTTCATCCACTTGTGCAGTAGGTCGTTCATCTGATCTGTGCCCATCGTACCGGCATAGGACGAGACGTAATACTTCTCCGCGAGCAGGTCAAGCGTGTCCTGACGGAATTTCACCTGATCGTTGAGCCAAAGGGAGTTGGCAAGCAGACATTTTGAAACGCCGTCGTCGCAGTAATTCGCATTCCAAATCGCATGGACGCGGGTGCGAAGCTCCTCCATGTCCGAAACGCCCATCAGATCAAGAATCTGCTGTCTGCCCACGCCGTCCGCCGTTTCCGCCAGCAGCGCGAGCGCCATATAGACGTTCAAAGGAGAATAGACGCGGTTTTCAGCTGTCTCGCCGCCGAGGAACTGCGGCAACGTTTTCGTAATAAAGCCGCTTAGGTCCTGCGTAGTGTACTCGTTTCGAAACTGTAGCTGCCGCCCTTTGGTATCGTACCATTTGTTCATTTTTTCAATATAATCTTCTCTGGCAGCATCATCAATTTCGCCGTCTTCTCTGATATAGTCCATCAAGTTGGGATAGACTGCCATCTCCGGATACTGCGGCACCGCAAGCGCGTGCGCCTCGATCACGACCCCGCCGGGTCGCAGCAGCACGCCGACCAGCACCGCGACCGCCAGCACGGCGGCGATCGCGCCGAGCCACGGCAGATAGCGTTTCTTGCGTTTCGGCGCGTTCTCCGCTTCCCGGATCAATGCATCGTCCAGATTTGTCAGACTGTCATATAGTTTCTCACTTCTCATAGTTCGACTCCTTTCGCAATCAGATAGCCGCGCAGCGAACTGCGCAGGATGTAAAGCCGCTGTGCGGCGGCGTTGGGTTTGCAGCCGCGCTCCTGCGCAAGCTGCTTGACGGAAAAGCCGTACCAATATCTGCGCAGAAAGAGGATGCGATCGGCTTGCTCCAGTGACAAAAGCCAGCTTGTCATCGCCTGCGTCAGCTCCTTTGCCTCCACCGCACGCTCCGGCGACTGCTCGGATGGCACACAGTCCTCCAATTCCGAGAGCAAGAGTTCCGCGCCGGCATAGCGCTTTGCGGCGCGGTTTTTCCGAAACCGGCTGATCGCAAGGTTGCGGATCAGCCTGCCAAGATAGATTTTGAGGCTGACCGGCGCATCCGGTGGGATATGCGTCCACGCGGCGTGCCAGGCGTCATTCACGCATTCCTCTGCATCCTCCCTCACGGTCAAAATGTTACCGGAAATCGTTCTGCAATACGCGCCGTATTTTCGTTCCGTTTCCTCGATCGCCTGTTCCTTGCGTTCAAAGTACAGTGAAACGATCTCTATATCGTCCATTGGATGGCTCCTTTCGAGTACTCACCTATAAAGACGCAAAAAGAAGCGAAATGTTACGAAGCTGCGGCGAAGATTTTTTCGCCGCAGCTTGATTCACACCTCATCAGTCAGCCTTGCGGCTGACAGCTTCTCCTCAAGGAGAAGGCTTTTGTTCCGCTAGGCGGGCGTTGAGCTTGCTGTAGATGCGGCGCACGAACCACGGCTCGGTGGAAGCCTTCAGCGCGCCCTCGGGCGTAAACCACTTTACGCCGGAATTCTCATCCTCGCAGATATGAAGCGGCTCCGTATCGTCCGCTTCCAGGAGATAGGTGACATTCAGGTGCAGGTGGCTCGACACGTATTCCCCGCGCTTTTCATGACCGTCCACGGTCAGGCATTCCAGAGAGGCGATCTTCCCGTCGATCGGTCTGACGTTCGAAACGCCCGTCTCCTCGCGGCATTCCTTCAGCGCGACCTTCAGCAGGTCCCGCTCGCCGTCGGCGTGACCGCCGCACCACGCCCACGAATCGTAAATCTTATGATAGACCATCAGGACTTTCGTTCTGTCCGGATTTGTCACCCATGCGGACGCCGTCATGTGCGCGAATCGGTTGGAGCGCGAAAATACGTCTTCATGATCTGCCATATAAGACAGCATCAGCTCCTTATCCCGCGCTTCCTGCGCGTTGCGCGGCTGATACGCCATGATGTCTTCCCGAATCGCCATTGGTCTTCCTCCTGCTCATAATTTGCTCCCATTATAGTCCAAAACCGCTGGAATCTCAACTGTTTTTATCATTTATCTTGACAGAAGGTATTTATTGGAATATGATATGAATTAGCCAAAATCTAAGGAGGACGCAGTTTATGGCAAAAACCTTAAAGGATGTTTTGAAACTCTGCGAGGAAAAGCAGATCCGCATCGTTGATTTCAAAATGACGGACATCGACGGCAGATGGCGTCATCTGAGCATTCCCGTGGAACGCCTGAACGAGGACACCATGACCTATGGCATCGGCTTCGACGGCTCCAACTACGGCTACGCGCCCGTGGAGAGCAGCGACATGGTCTTCGTTCCCGATCTGGACAGCGCGGTCGTGGATAACTTCGCGCGCATCCCCACCCTCTCGATGATCGGCGACGTCATGGTCATTGACCGTCCGGCAAACCGTCCGTTCGACCAGTATCCGAGAAACGTCGCAAAGCGCGCCATCGCGTATATGCAGGAAAAAGGCGTTGCCGACCAGATGATCGTCGGTCCGGAGTACGAATTCTATGTCTTTGACGGCGTGCATTTTGACACGCAGCCCGAGAACACCGGCTACTGCATCGACGCAAGACAGGCCGAGTGGAACGGCGCGGAAGACGACAACAACAACGGCTATATCATCCAGCACAAGGCCGGTTACCACGCCTGCCTGCCGCAGGACATCAACAACGACCTGCGCAGCAAGATCTGCCTGATGCTCGAAGATTGGGGCGTGAAGGTCAAGTATCATCATCACGAGGTCGGCGGCTGCGGTCAGCTTGAGGTCGAAGTCGAGCTCGGCGACATGGTCGCTCTCGCGGACGGCACGATGACCGCAAAGTACGTCATCAAGAACGCCGCTGCCGAGGAAGGCAGAACGGCGACCTTCATGCCGAAGCCCGTCGCGGGCGAGGCAGGCAGCGGCATGCACGTGCACATGCAGCTTTTCAAGAACGGCGAGCCGCTGTTCTACGACGAGAAGGGCTATGCCCAGCTCAGCGAAACCGCAATGTACTTCATCGGCGGTCTGCTGACCCACGCAGCTTCCATCTGCGCGATCACCAACCCCTCCACCAACTCCTACAAGCGTCTGATCCCCGGCTACGAAGCGCCGGTCACCATCGGCTACGCCATGGCGAACCGCAGCGCGGTCATCCGCATCCCCGCTTACGCAAAGGCGCCGAAGAACAAGCGCTTCGAGCTGCGTAACCCGGACGCGACCTGCAACCCCTATTATGCCTACGCAGCGATCCTGATGGCGGGCTTGGACGGCATTGAGAAGAAGATCGACCCGCACGCACAGGGCTGGGGCCCGTACGACTGCAACCTGTTCGATCTTCCCGAAGAAGAGAAGGCAAAGCTCGGCGGTCTGCCAAAGACCCTCGATGAAGCGCTCGACGCATTGGAGAAGGATCACGAATACCTGACTAAGGGCGGCGTGTTCCCGGAGCGGCTGATCGAGATCATGATCGAAAAGCACCGCAAGGACGCGGAGAAGATCTCCCGCATCCCCCATCCGGCGGAATTCGCCATGTACTACGATCTGTAATGCATACGAAAAACGGCTGTTGTCCATCGACAACAGCCGTTTTTTCATCGGTTCAATATTCTTGCCGGGAGCGGGCGGTGGACTTTCATCGCGCCCTTCGGGCAGAACTCCTGGCAGCAGAAGCAGCGGATGCACTTCTGATAGTCCACATGCGCCTTCTTCTCCTGTATGGCGATTGCCTTCGCGGGGCACATATTCGCGCACAGACCGCAGCCGACGCATTCCTGCTTCTTCAGCTTCGGCGACGAGCGGAGCGCCTTCTTCGCGATCCTGCCGAAAAGCTCGCCGGCTTTCCCGGGAAATACCGTTTCAAAGTGCATGCCCTTGCCGCGCTCAATGCGCTCGAAATCGGGAATTACGAAATCGTCAGCATTGCCAAACGTTTCGACCTCCTCCGCGTTCTCCGGTACGAGCCCGTAATTCGCGGCGGCGCGCAAGGTTGGCACGACCATCGGATCCAGACCGATGAGCTTCGCGCAGATCATGTCAATCTTGTGGCAATTCGTCCCTGCAAGCAGTGCGCCGACCTGCCGCGGCGTACCCGCCGTCGGCCCGTTGCCCTCCATGGCAAGCACCGCGTCGACGATGTAGTAATGCGGCTTGAAATAGTCATTAAGATCAATGAGCATTCCCGCGAAATCCAGCGGCTCGGGAAAACGGAAATGGTATTCCGGCTTCATCGTACCCGGAATCACGCCGAACAGGTTCTTTGTCGCCGCGGAAAGGCACATCATCCCGTGGCTTTTCAGCTTGCAGAAGCTGATGATCGCGTCCGCGCCGTCCAGCCATGCGGTATAGGTGAAGGTCTTTGCAGAATGTGCCTCGGGGTAGACCGCGCTTTTCTGCTCAAAATTGTGATTGAGCGCGCCGCCTGCCTCCTCCACGGCGTGCAGACCCGTCACGGAATAGACACGGTTTAAGACTGCTGCGTTGAAGAGATTTCCCGGACTGTCGCCCACGACGACCTCCGCGCCGCGCGCGACAAGCTGCTCCGTCAGCGCGGCAAGGAGCGCCGGATGCGTCGTCGCCGCCGTTTCCGGCTTCATGGCGGAAACGAGATTCGCCTTAATCGCGAGCTTCATCCCCGGGCGCACCCAGTCCAAGCCGCCAAACGGCGCAAGCGCCTCCTCCAGCGCCTTCAGGCAGTTCTCTCTTTGATAGCTTTCACAGCGGACGATCGAAACCTCCGGCATATTCTCGCCTCCCTTTTCCGTATCATCATACCACATTTTGTTCAAAAGTCAAATGACGAACGCGCGATTTTCCGTAAATATGCTCAAAAATACCGCATGAGATTTGGCAATTTCGGCAAAGGAAAAACCGTTGCATTTTCATCGGAATAACAATATAATTATAGTGTAATTGAAGATTGATAGCTGTAACGAAGTGCTGCGCGCACGGGCTGACACTATCACTCAGGGTTACTTGAGTGGAGATGCGGAGTAGTTCCGTGTCCCCATTTTTTGTTTCTTCGGAATACTTACACAGGAGGTCATTCTATGTACATTCTTGCAAACGGCAAAGTCATCACGAGAAGCGAGACACTCCCCTTCCTGCCCGACGGCGGCGTCGTCATTGACGGCACGAAAATCAAGGAAGTCGGCAAGACCGCTGACCTGAAGGCAAAATACCCCGACGCGGAATTCATCGACGCGAAGGGCGGCGTGATCATGCCCGCGCTCATCAACGCGCACACGCACATCTATTCCGCACTGGCGCGCGGCCTTTCCATCAAGAGCAACAACGCCGACAACTTCTACGACGTTTTGGACAAGCAGTGGTGGGCGATCGACCGCAAGCTGTATTTGAGCGGCACGAGAGCCTCCGCGGACGCCCTGTACATCGACTGCATCAAGCAGGGCGTCACGACCATTTTCGACCACCACGCCTCCTACGGTGAGATCCCCGGCAGCCTTCATGAGATCGCGGAGTCTGCGAAGAAGTTCGGCATCCGTTCCTGCCTGTGCTATGAGGTCTCTGACCGTGACGGCGAGGAAAAGTGCCTGCAGGGCATTAAGGAAAACGCCGATTTCATCAGCGAATGCGCCGAGCGCAAGGATCCGATGCTCGCCGCCATGTTCGGCGGTCACGCGCTGTTCACGATTTCCGACAAGACCTTTGAGCGTATGGTCGAAGCCAACAACGGCCGCACCGGCTATCACATCCACGTCTCCGAGGGCTGGAACGACGTCTACGACTCCATCCAGAACTACGGCTGCCGTCCGGTCGAGCGCCTGCAAAAGCACGGTATTCTCGGCGAAAAGACCATCCTCGGTCACTGCATCCACGTCACGGACAAGGAGATCGAACTGATCCGTCAGACCAATACCATGGTCGTCAACAATCCCGAATCCAACATGGGCAACGCCGTCGGCACCTGCCCTGTCCTGCCCCTTTACAAGAACGGCATCCTGCTCGGCCTGGGCACCGACGCCTACACCAACGACATGCTCGAGTCCATCAAGGTCGCGCTGTGCGCGCAGCGTCAGAACGCGGAGCTGCCGAACGTCGGCTGGTGCGAGGTCACGGACATGCTCTTCAAGAACAACGCGAAGATCGGCGCGAAGTACTTCCCCGACAAGCTCGGCGTGCTGGAAGCAGGCGCTGCGGCGGACGTCATCGTCATGGACTATAAGCCGTTCACCCCGTTCTCGAGCGCCAACATCGACGGCCACATGATCTTCGGCATGACCGGCAGACAATGCCAGACTACGATTGCAAACGGCAAGCTCCTGATGAAGGACCGCGAGCTGATCGGCATCGACGAGGAGGCGGAAAACGCCCACATCCTCGAGGAAGCAAAGAAGCTCTGGGGCGACCTGAACGACTGCAAATACGACGCTTACGGCGAAATCTGATTTGATCGAAACGTTCTGAACGGAGGAAACAAATTATGTCTGAAAGAATGTATCCCATTCCCTTTAAGTCCCTGATGAAATGGATCGTCGCCGAATATGCCCGCGAAGGCGAGATTTTCGGCATCCACGCGCCCTATCTTGCAAAGGGCAAGACTCTGCCGATCTTCGGTGAGAAGATCGAGACCCCGTTCGGTCCCGCCGCGGGTCCGAACAGCCAGCTCGCGCAGAATATCATCGCCTCCTACATGGCGGGCGCGCGCTTCTTTGAGGTCAAGACCGTGCAGAAGATGGACGGCGAAGATCTCGCCCGCTGCGTGCCGCGTCCCTGCATTCTCGCGGACGACGAGGGCTACAATCAGGAGTGGTCCACGGAGCTGACCGTCCCGCAGGCGCAGGATGAGTACATCAAGGCTTGGTGCGCGCTGAAGGTGCTATCCAAGGTCTACGGCTTCGGCGATCCCGACGGCTTCGTCTTCAACATGTCCGTCGGTTACGACCTCGAGGGCATCAAGGGAGATAAGGTCAACACCTATATCGAGAATATGAAGGACGCATCCAAGACGCCGCAGTTTGCCGAGTGCAAGGAGGTCCTGAAGGAGTTCTTCCCGGAGGAGGCGGAGCTGATCGACGGCATTTCCCCGCGCATTTCCCGCTCCATTACCCTCTCCACCCTGCACGGCTGCCCGCCCGATGAGATCGAGCGCATCGCGACCTACCTCATCAGCGAAAAGAAGGTCAACACCTTTGTCAAGTGCAACCCGACCATTCTCGGCTATAAGACCGCACGCGGCATTCTCGACTCCATGGGCTACGACTACATTGTCTTCGACGAGCACCACTTCAACGAAGATCTCCAGTGGGCGGACGCCGTTCCGATGTTCGAGCGTCTGCAGGCGCTGGCGGACAAGACCGGCGTGGAATTCGGCTTGAAGCTGTCCAACACCTTCCCCGTCGACACCACGCGCGGCGAGCTGCCCGGCGACGAGATGTACATGTCCGGCCGCAGCCTGTTCCCCCTGACGATCGAGATGTGCAACCGCATTTCCAAACAGTTCAAAGGCAAGATGCGTCTGTCCTTCGCGGGCGGCGCGGAGTTCTTCAACTGCGACAAGCTCTTTGCAGCCGGTATTTGGCCGATCACCGTCGCGACGACCATCCTCAAGCCCGGCGGCTACAACCGTCTGAAGCAGATGTGCGAGAAGGTCGAAGGCATGCCGTTCCGCGCGTTCGCCGGCACGGATTCCGCCGCGATCGAGGCGCTGAGCATCGACAGTCATACAAACTACCATCATCTCAAGCCCATCAAGCCGATCCCCGCGCGCAAGAACGAGGAGCGCGTGCCGTGGATGGACTGCTTCATGGCGCCCTGCAAGGGCGGCTGCCCCATCGCGCAGGATATTCCCGAATACATTGAGCTGTGCAGAAAGGGTCTGTACGGTCCCGCGCTGAAGCTCATTACCGAGAAAAACGCGCTGCCCTTCATCACCGGCACGATCTGCGCGCACCGCTGCCAGAACAAGTGCACCCGCAACTTCTATGACGAATCCGTGCAGATCCGCGACACCAAGCTCTTAGCGGCGCAGCACGGCTACGGCGCGCTGATGGCGTCCATTGAGAAACCCGCCAAGGTCGAGGGCAAAAAGGTTGCCATCGTCGGCGGCGGCCCGACCGGTATCGCCGCGGCATACTTCCTCGGCAGAGCCGGCGTGGAAACCACGATCTTTGAGCGCGAGAACAGCCTCGGCGGCGTTCCGCGCCACGTCATCCCCGCCTTCCGTATCACGGACGAAGCGATCGACAAGGACGTCGCTCTGATGCAGAAGTACGACGTCGAGGTCAAGCTCGGCGCGCCCGCTCCCTCCGTTAAGGAACTCAAGGCGATGGGCTACACCCATATCCTCATGGCGGTCGGCGCATGGAAAGCCGGTCAGTTGGATATCGAAGGCAACGTTGTCGGCGTTATCGGTTGGATGAAGGACATGAAGAAGGAAGTCAAGCCGTGTCTGTCCGGCTCCGTCGTCGTGGTCGGCGCGGGCAACACCGCGATGGACGCCGCCCGCGTCGCAAAGCGCATGGGCGCGGATGCTACGATCGTTTACCGCCGCACGAAGAAATACATGCCCGCCGACGAGCACGAGCTAAAGCTCGCCATCGAAGACGGCGTGAAATTCGTCGAGCTGGCGGCTCCGGTCAAGCAGGCCGACGGCAAGCTGACGTTGGAGAAGATGAAGCTCGGCGAGCCGGACGCCTCCGGTCGCCGCTCCCCCGTTCCCACCGGTGAATTCTTCGAGATCCCCTGCGACCTCGTCGTCTCCGCGGTCGGTGAAAAGGTCGACGCAGAGCTCATGGCAGCCAACGGCATCGAGATGGGCCGCAAGGGTCCGGACTTCCAGACCAATATCGAAGGCGTCTATGCCGCAGGCGACTGCCACCGCGGCCCTGCAACCGTGGTCGAGGGCATCGCCGACGCCGCGAGGTTTGCCGAGATCGTGATCGGCGCAAAGCACGAATACGAGATTCCCGATCAGGCATACGTCACCAAGGCGGACGCCATCAAGAAGAAGGGCGTTCTCAGAATGAGCAAGGACGCCCGCTGCGGCGAAGGCAGCCGCTGCCTCGACTGCAATACCGTCTGTGAAAACTGTGCGGATTCCTGCCCGAACCGCGCGAACGTCGTCGTCAAGCTCGCTGACGGCAGACATGAGATCCTGCACGTCGACAAGATGTGCAACGAGTGCGGCAACTGCACGCACTTCTGTCCGTACGCCTCCGAGCCGTGCCACGACAAGTTCACGCTGTTCCAGACGGAAAAGGACATGGACGATTCTACGAACTTCGGCTTCCTCTTCCGCGAGGACGGCAAGGTCCGCGTCCGTCTGGCGACGGAGATGATCGTCGACCTCGATCAGCCGAACGACCTGCCGAAGGACATCGAGCTGTTCATCCTCACCGTCCGCAGCAAGTACAGCTATCTGTACAAATAATCCGCAGCGTAAAAGCGGCGTCCGTTACGGACGCCGCTTTTTTGGCGAAAAAGTACGGAACTGTCTGCGGTTTCTGTCGTCTTATCCATAGAATCTATTATGGAGGTTTTTACGATGAAACGACTGATTGCCTTGGTTTTGCTGCTGGCGCTTGCGCTGTCCTTTGCCGCATGCGCGAAGAAAAATGAAACGGCGGAAACTGTTCCGGACACTTCCGATCCTTCGCCGACGCAGGAGGTCACGGAAGTTGAACCGACGACGGAAACCGGAATTCCGGAGGATTTCAGCTTTTCCCTGGTCTACGGCATCGCCGGAGATCTGACCTACGACAGCGAGACCGGCGTGCTGGTCAAGCAGCGCGTCGCGACGCACGTCGAAGACTATACGACCACGTACTTTTTCACCGACGAGCAGAAACAGAGAGTTTACGATCTGATCGTCGCGATGACCCCCGCGTCCTATCCGGATGAATACAATCCGATCGACGAGAGAATTGGGTCTGAACCGTCTTATGAGATCGTCCTCACGGTGACGTACAACGGCGTCACAAAAAGGATCACCTGTCATAACATTGCAATCGGTGCAGCTCCCAAGGACGAGCAGGGCGAAAAATTCCTCGCCGTGCTGGACGCGATCTTGGAGATTCTCGTTGCCAGCGACGAATGGCAGGCGCTGCCGGAGTATGAATTTCTCTATGCATAACCCAAAATAAGCCGAACGGCGCCTCAACCGAGGCGCCGTTTTCTATGCTTGCAATCCGTACCGTTAGTTTGGTATAATGTAGAAAATGGGTATTTTGCGGAGGCGCATCATGGCTACCGAAAAGCTGTTTTATATCGACCAGTATTTGAAGGAGGAGACTGCGCGTGTGCTGTCCTGCGAATCGTGCAGGGGCGGCTATGCCGTCGTGCTCGACCGCACGATCTTTTACCCCACCGGCGGCGGTCAGCCCTGCGATCTAGGCACGCTCGGCGGCGCGAACGTGCTGGACGTATCCGAGCGTGACGGCGAGATCGTCCACCTATGCGACGCGCCGCTTTCCGTCGGCGAGACCGTAACGTGCAAGATCGACTTCGGCCGGCGTTTTCTCTTCATGCAGCAGCATTCCGGCGAACATCTCGTTTCCGGCGTGGTGCATCGCCGCCACGGCTTTGAGAACGTCGGCTTCCACATGGGAAGCGACTGCGTGACCTTTGATTTCAGCGGAGAGATCCGCGCGGAGGAACTAAAGAGCATCGAGCGCGAGGTCAACGAGATCATCTATCGAAACATCAAGGCGGAGGTCCTCTATCCGGATGCGGAACACCTCCATGATTATCCCTTCCGCAGCAAGAAGGAGCTGTCCGGCTGGGTGCGGCTGGTGCAGTTCGGCGACGCTGATTTATGCGCCTGCTGCGGACTGCACGTCGCGGCGACCGGCGAGATTGGTCTGGTCAAGCTGCTGTCCACGACGAAATTTCACGAAGGCTCGCGCGTTGAGATGCTTGCCGGCATCCGTGCGCTGGACTATATGAACGCCCTTGCGGAGCAAAACCGCGAGGTCTCCAATTTACTGTCCGCAAAGCCGCTTGCAACAGCGGCGGCAGTGCGCCGCGTCAGCGATGAGCTGGCAAGCGCGCAGTACCGCGTCGGCGAACTGGAAAACCGCCTCTTTGCCGTCAAAGCGGCTCAGTATGCGGGTGCTGGCGACGTTCTGCTCTTCGAAAGCGCCATGTCCCCCGACGCCTTGCGCCGTCTGACCGACGCGGTCATGCAGACCTGCGGCGGCAGGTGCGCGGTTTTTTCCGGTGCGGATGGGAATTATAAATACGCCGTTGGGCAGAAGAACGGCGATCTGCGCGAACTGGTGAAGTCGCTCAATGCCGCCTTAACCGGCAGAGGCGGCGGAAAGCCATTCTTCGCGCAGGGCTCTGTCGCCGCGTCAAAAGAAGAGATCGAAGCATTTTTTGCCGCCCTGTGATAAGGAGAACGCCATGATCATTCCCCTCTGTCCGGTCTGCGGCGCGCCGCTGACGACGGAAAAACCCGCGTGGAAATGTAGGAATAATCACAGCTTCGATGTGGCGCGGCAGGGCTACGTCAATCTCCTGCCGGTAACGCAGAAGCATTCTCTGCACCCCGGCGACACCGCCGCGATGGTCGCAGCAAGGCGCGACTTTCTGAACGCAGGATACTATGAGCCGGTCGCGGAAAAGCTGCGTGAGCTTGTTGCGTCCTACGCGCCGCATGCGGAAAGCATTCTCGATGCCGGCTGCGGCGAGGGATATTACCTGTCTCAACTGGAAGCAAAAGAACGCTGGGGCGTCGATATCTCAAAGGATGCCGTTCGCTTTGCCGCCGCGCGCGAAAAAAGCGCGCGATTCCTCGTTGCCACCGCGGCGCATCTCCCCTTTTCTGACGCCGCGTTCGACTGCGTGCTGTCCATGTTCGCTCTGACCGCCGCGGCGGAATTTGCCCGCGTTCTGAAGGACGGCGGCATATTCATTCAGGTCCTCGCGGGAGAAAAGCACCTTTCCGCCCTGAAATCCGTCATCTACCCAATGCTGTTGGAAAAAGAAAAGAATCTGCATCCGCAGTTGGACAGCTTCACCCTGCTGCACAAAGAAACGCTGTCCTTCGCTTTTACGTTGGAAACGCGCGAAATGGTACAGAATCTTCTTTGTATGACGCCGCATGTCTGGCGCATTTCCAAAAACGGCGCGGAGGCGCTGGCGAGAATCAGCCGTCTTTCCGACCGCACGGAAGTTGTTTTCAATGTATACGGTAGACAAAAGCGGTAATATCTGCTAAAATCAATCATCAAGTTTTTTGGAGTAGTTTATGCTGGACAAGCTGAAATTTGTCGAGGAAAAATATATCGAACTGTGCGATCGCGTGGAGCGTCCGGATTTTTACGACGATCCGAAGAAGGCCGCCGCGTATCTGAAAGAGCAAAAAGAGCTGGAGCCTGTCGTCAATGCTTACCGCGCCTATCTTCGCGCGAAGCAGGATATGAATGACGCGCTGGAGCTCATGAGTGCAGAGCCTGAGATGAAGGAATTCTGCCAGGAAGAATACGCCGCGTCGAAGAAGCGCAGCGAAGAACTGGAGCAGGAACTGAAAATCCTGCTGCTGCCGCACGACCCGAACGACGACAAGAGCGTCATCATGGAAATTCGCGGCGGCGTGGGCGGCGAGGAAAGCGCGCTTTTCGCGCACAGCCTGTTCCGCATGTACAACCTCTACGCCGCCTCAAAGGGCTGGTCTGTGGAGCTTTTGAACTACAATGAGACGGAGCTCGGCGGCATCAAGGAGGCCGACTTTGAGATTCGCGGCAGCGGCGCATGGTCGCGGCTGAAATTCGAATCCGGCGTACACCGCGTACAGCGCGTGCCGGAGACGGAGTCCGGCGGGCGCGTGCATACCTCCACGGCGACGGTCGCGGTGCTTCCCGAAATGGAGGAGGCGGACGTAAACATCCGTCCCGAGGATATCGAGATGCAGGTCTACCGCTCCTCCGGCGCAGGCGGTCAGCACATCAACAAAACCTCGTCCGCCGTCCGCTTGATTCACAAGCCGACCGGCATCGTCGTCTCCTGTCAGGAGGAGCGCAGCCAGTTCCAGAACCGCGAAAAGTGCATGCTCATGCTCTCGTCCAAGCTCTATCAGATGGAGCAGGAGCGCATCGAATCCGCCTATTCCGGCGAACGGCGTTCGCAGGTCGGCAGCGGCATGCGCAATGAGAAAATCCGCACCTATAACTTCCCGCAGAGCCGCGTGACCGATCACCGGATCGGTCTGACGCTGTATAAAATCGATTCTATTATGAACGGAGATCTTGACGAGATCATTGACGCGCTGATCAGCGCGGATCAGGCGGAAAAGCTCCGTGAAAGCGGTGAAAACACATGAAAACCGTGATATTCCGGGCTGACGATCCGCAGACGCCGAAAAAGGCCGCCGAGATCATCCGAAGCGGCGGTCTCGTCGCTATCCCGACGGAAACTGTCTACGGACTGGGCGCGAACGCGATGGACGAAGCGGCGGTCGCGAAGATTTTCGAAGCGAAAGGCCGTCCGCAGGATAACCCCTTGATCATTCATATCTCCTGCGCGGCGGAGCTGGAGCGTTACTGCCATGATATACCGGACAGCGCGTATCTGCTTGCCGAACGCTTCTGGCCGGGGCCTTTAACGATGGTACTTCCCGTCAGGGACTGCATCCCGAAACGCACCACGGCGGGTCTGGATACCGTCGCCGTCCGCTGTCCAAAGACCGCGGTCACCCGCGCGCTGATTGCGGAGGCGGGCGTTCCGATCGCCGCACCGTCGGCGAATCTTTCCGGAAAACCGTCCACCACGACGGCGGCGCACGTCCTGCACGACTACGGCACGGACGGCAGGATCGACGCGATCATCAACGGCGGCGCGTGCGAGGTCGGCGTGGAATCCACCATCGTCGACCTGACCGGCGCGCGTCCGCGGCTGCTTCGCCCGGGCGGTGTCACGCCGGAAGAACTGCGGGCGCTTTTGGGCGATCTGGAAATCGACAAAGCCGTGCTGGAGCAGATCTCCAACGATACCGTCGTCCGCGCGCCGGGTATGAAGTACCGGCACTACGCGCCGGGCGCGGAGGTCTACATCGTTACCGGCTCGAGCGAGGCGGCTGCCGCCTACGTGCGCAAACGCTTCACAGACGGCGACGCCGTGCTCTGCTTTGAGGAGGAGCTGCCGCTGTTTGACGGCTGCAATCCCACCGCCTACGGGAAAAGCAGCGACGTGAGAACCCTGTCGGCGGGACTGTTCGCCGCACTGCGCGCCTTGGATCGTCCGGAAATCAAAACGATCTACGCCCGCTGTCCGGAGGGCGGCGGCGTTGCCTACGCGGTCGGCAACCGTCTGAAAAAGGCGGCGGCGTTCCGCTGCGTCGATGCGGAGGCGGAGCTATGACAGTCATCGGAATCACCGGCAGCACGGGCAGCGGAAAAACGACCCTCCTGCAAACGATCGAAAAGCGCGGCGGTCTGTGCATCGACTGCGACCGGCTGTATCACCGGCTGTTGGAAGAGGACGCCGATCTGCTGGCGTCTCTTGCGGCGCGGTTTCCTGCCGCGTTTGACCGCGGCGTCCTGAACCGCAAAGCGCTGGGCGATCTCGTATTCGCAGCCCCCGAGGAGCTTGCCGCGCTCAACGCGATCACGCACAAGGTCGTCTGCCGCGAAGTGCGGAGGATTATCCGTGAAACGGAGAAGACGCTCGCCGCAATTGACGCGATCGCTCTGTTTGAAAGCGGCTTGAACGAGCTGTGCGACTTCACCGTGGCGGTCACTGCGCCGGAGATGGTTCGCATCGAGCGGCTCATGCGGCGCGACGGCATACCCCGCGAGGACGCGATCAAGCGTATCCGCGCGCAGAAATCGGACGCCGCGTTTTCCGCTATGGCGCAGTATACCCTGAAAAACGACGCTTCCGAGGAAGCGTTCGTCAAACAATGTGAACAGTTTCTGAAAGGAGTTTTATCACCCATGGAAGAAAAGAAGTATGAATCGCTGCGCAAAGAGCTGCTCTTTGCCCCGAAGAACGGCTATGATCGCATCTCCGACGAGGACCTTGCCGCCATGCAGGATTACTGCAGAGAGTACGCCGACTTCATCAGCGCCTGCAAGATCGAGCGCGAAGCGGTAGACTGGACGATCGCCGAGGCGGACATGTCCGGGCTGGAAGGAGCGTCGCATTTCAC
>CAMUZA010000013.1 GCA_947165085.1 uncultured Clostridia bacterium
CGATGATTCCAAGCATGTGTTTCCCCTCTTTCTAAGATAATTGGTGATTATCCTGTATTCTTTACGTATACTTGACAACGTCTAATACAAAGCCTTAAGGAATGATTGAAAGTTCACTACATAGTGCCGGATGAATAGCTAACTCCCATCCGTTTCCAGTCAATACTCCAGTATCTCCTTTGTGATTCCATCTCCATACGTATTGCCCATTCGTGCGATTTACGTTTCCCCAAAAGCCGACCCTATAAAAATCCTCGAGAATATCATCCTGCCGCTCATCCCAAAATGCTCTTGCGCGGCTTCCTTTCGCCGAGTTCTTCCGGATCTGTTCTGCTGTTGTAAACCGAGATCCTCCTCGTAGCAAACGCAACACCATCTCGATTTCATCGCTTGAATAAAGCGACTGTAGCTCTTGCCTTATTTCAGTGAGGCTGTTTTTGGAGTATTCTTTTCTAAGGGTATCAAACGCTGCCTGTGAAAAGGCTTTGTCATCACAATGAATGCTATCATTCTGAGCTGCAATTAGCAGCCTGACAATGTCCCGAGGCTTGTTCCATCCATTATCAAGAATATAGTTAACTGTATCCTTGTTATTGATTTTAGGAGGAAACCATTCCTCAAATTTTGGTGTTTTGCCATCACTTGCGACAGATATTCTCCTCATCAATATTTGAATAATTGGATGATCTGTGGATGTTGTATTACTATAGGTCCATCTAATCGGGACGCTATATCCATCAATAACCTTATTCAATTCATTTGTCTGGATAAATCTATCCATTGCAAAAATGATTTCATTCCTGATAGCCGCAATTATGTGAGTTTTCCCATAGCTATTAATCCTATGAATCGTAAACAGCAAATCACGAATCAACGCAAGATCGCGTTTCAGTAGCTCTCTATCGCCATAATACGCTTCCATCTCATCGACAAAAATGTAATATGGGGTTCCAGAAGGGATAAGCTTTTGAAACAGTTCTTCACATCTGTCAACAACTTCAACAAGCAGCCTAAATGCAGCATCACTCTTTGCAATTTCTTTATTAAAAGAGGCATTTAGCTCTGCGGAAACGCCAGAAACTGGTGATGCTTTCAGCGAGACATTAAGTGATGACAGTGAAATCACGTGTTTGTTTTGCGACGAGAAGCTTATTTTATTCACCGTTTCCTCGAATTTGTCCCAGTCAGCATTCCTCTCAAAAAGACCGTAGTCTTTTTCAATAGAGTCTTCAACTATCTTTTTAAAAAACACCCATCTCCAAATATGTAAAAACTCAACCTTGCTTGGCTGAATTTCACCGCGTACATCGACAAATGCTGTTAACTTTTTTGCAACTGCATCAAAGTTACCTCTTCGAACTTCCTCATAATCACTTTTAAAATAAATAAATGAAGTGCATGCAGATAGATCCCTATCCTGTACAACGCTCTGCAGATAGTAGAGGACAGATGTCTTCCCTACTCCCTTATATCCGGATATTAGATACTTTCGACCATCAAGAAGGTAATCAACAGGTAGCCCTGGAGGGACTATAAAGCTGCTAAGGAAACTATCAATTTGGTTTGTATTAATCTCATCTTTCGCATCAGGCATTCCGGCATATATATCCTTGATTCTTATTTGAGACATGTAAAAGCTCCTCTCTTTTAAGTCTTCCGTTAATTAACGCTTTAATCATTCAAAGTAAAGTCCAAATGTCGCCATGGATTCCAAACAAAACCGCTCGCGAGCAAACGAGTCTTTTCAGAACAACTTATGCTTCATTTTAAGAATCCAAAGTTAGTATTGCAAGTTCGTTAGCGCAAAAAGACATTTTGCGTGCGCAACTGGTCAAAGTTGACACAGGCAGCACGGTCACTATGCCAATAAACTGCACCGCAATACTTTGCAATTCAGTTTTTGTTAATTACAATCACAGAAGTGATATTATTGAAGGATTCTGATTCGGAGCAACATTTATCTCTTTCAGCAATTAATAGTAAAAATGTAGTTTTTTTAAACGTATGACTAAATAGATCGGCGCAAAAAAGCTGTTATAATATTTAAAGTAATTATGCAATTTCATAGGGAGGCAATAATGGAATACATAGAAGCAAACCCTCTGCCACAATGCTGTAAGAATTGCACAGAACCCGATGAGGGTTGCTGCGACGAATGCGACCATCTCGGCGAGCGATTTGTTCTTTCGGAAGCGGATCGGAAGCACCTGAATAAACTTGTTGAGCAGCGAATTAAGAAGCAGCAATGGTGTCGCCGCAGCCGATCAAATTGTCGGCAGTCGCCTGCACGTTCTCTGCCACGAGGCGGCGTCCTTCTTCCATCGAACGAATGAGGACTCTGTCGCCGGGATAGTAGCTAGAATTATCCAACGTCATCGTCGTGTCGATCGTAAAGCCGAGGGAAACAGCATACGCTTTGCCGTAATCTTCGAGCGCAGCAACATCGATCGTTTCATCGGTCGGTCGGCACAGATAGCGCATCAGGATCGCGGCAATCTGTGCGCGTGTGGCGAAGCCGTCCGGTCGGAGAAATACTTGCCCGATGACGACATCACCGGTGATGAACTGTTCCTGCACCGCCCATTGCATCGCGGGCAACGCCCATCCGCTGACGCTGCCGGCGTCATGATACGAAGACGCCCATCCATTCGCTGATACGGACACGCCCTTGTATGCGGAATATCGGTGGAGGATCGCGGCAAGCTGCTGACGCGTGATGCAATCTTGCGGACCAAATACTCCGTTGCCGTAGCCGTTCACAATGTTCTCTCTTGCTGCCCAGGCGACGGCGTCGGAGTACCACTCACCGGCAGGAACGTCCGTGAAGGAGCTTGTGTTCCCAACGTCCGGAGAACCTTCCAGACGGTAGAGGATCGTGACGATCATTCCGCGCGTTGTGTTGGCATTGGGCGAAAACTCCGTTTTGGAAGTGCCGACCATAAGACCGTTTTCATAAACGTACTGAACGCCCTGCTCGTACCAACTGCCGGGTACGACGTCAGAAAAGGGATGTAATTCCGCCGCACTGACAGCAGCGGCAAAGCAGGTCACAACAAGAACAGCACAAGTCAGGATACAAATTACTTTTTTCATAGCGTGCCTCCATTTCATTCTCTGTGTGGGCAGCCGACGCCGTTCGGTATCGGCTGCCCGTTGTTTCTGTCTACATCATAATCGAAAACGAGAGAATACGCAAGGATGCCGTTGCAGAACTGGGAAATAGATTTCGTAGAAAGAGGGCGGCAATTACTTGAACATACGCCGATTGTTGAACTAAAGAACTGTCGAATGGTTCTTTATCTGCTCGAAAAGTTTAGTCCAGATTTTGTAACGGAACACATGAAACAAATACTAAATAGCCCTACTCGCATTATCCGTTATCTTGAGCACACAATTGCAACATGGACCGGCGCGGGTGTATCATATGAGGTACAAAACGGTTATCAAAAGTATGTTAGCGAACAGCGAATACTAGATGCCATTGAGCAATGCAAAAGGGACCGCTCGCTTTATAAGGAAAAGAAGCAAACCCAGTTTATGTGTGCTGTCTTTGTTCTTAATCACGACAAGGTTTTTACTGTTCCAAGACAAGTGTCTATCAAAGAAGCAGACAATCTCCTTGAAAAATGGAAAGCAGAAAGAGCGACTAACAACTCTTGAAATTGCACTTGCGTAAAACAGGAATTGAACGCCGAATCCTTTCACGTGTTATTGCAGTTGTTTCCTGTACGGCATATACTGGATATGCAACAGCACGTGATTGACAACTACCCCATTATGGTGGAGTGGCAATATTGCTGATACAAGATGTGATTATTTCGCTATTTTGGACAGCAAGCGAGCCGATGAACTTTAATGCTCATCGGCTCTTTGCTGTATTCGTTATTGCTTTCCGCTATCTCTGCTTCAATCGTTGGGAAGAATGTCTTTGATATACGATTTCGCGCTGTGATACACCTCGTCGAAGGGCGGCTTGGTTACATCCCCGGCGAAACGGAATTTCTCGTAGGAATGATATAGTTCATCCGAACGATACAGGAAACCGTTGAAAACGTCCAACGCTCTGCCGTTGCTTTTCAGCGTTTCAAGAACGGCGGCACGATCGAACGGAACGACGCGGGAGAGATAATAGAGATCGACCACATCCTTGATCCGTCTGAACACCTTGTCGGTAGAAATTGCGGCGACCTTGTCGGCAATCATCTGGATCGGCGCTACGCCGCAAAAGCGGACGCCGGCGACCTCATAGATCTTCGTCTGCGGCTGCGGGCGGTTTACATCGACATCCATCGTAAACAGCACTTCGCCGGAACTTCTGTCCGCCAATTCAAAGCCGGCAGATCGTCCTTCACCGTACATCCTGTAGATGCTGACGCTCAGACCGATTCCGTTTTTATCGATCGCCTTTTGCAAAGACGCGACCATTTGCTCCGCTGTCGGCGGCGTGTCAGAATACCAGTTGGCGTCAATATCCACGGTGTGCCGCGTTTCGTCGTCATATCCGGCTTCCATCAGGCAGGCCTTCAGGACCATCGACCCTTTGAAATTGACGGGAATGCCGCTGTCATAGATTGCCTTCATAACGTCGTACATCAGTTTTTCTTCTGCTGTTATATTCATCGATAATACCTCAATTTGTGTAATAATCTTTCGCTTCGTTTGCAAGCCGTTCGAAACGTTCCTGATACTCTGGAGCGACGAAGAGGCCGCTGAAACTCTCGTTGTTGGAATAATAATACCTGCTCACGGCTTCGGTGATGCCCTGCATATCCAGGATCGCTTCGTTGGCAAGCGCATCGGAGAGGGTTCTGTTGAAATTCGTATAGCGCAGGCCGTTCTTTTCCTCGATACAGTATTGGCTCACCTTGTTGCCGAGCAGAACAACGCCGTTATAATTTGCTGCCGCGTCGTCGCCGTAGACCCATACGATATATTCGTCGCTGCGCCCGCCGAAACTGCCCTGACACATCAGGGCTTCGTCCAAAGCAAAAACGATGTTTTCGCCGATCCGATCACGGACCGCCTTCAGCCACGAAATCGCGCCGACGTAATCGCTTCTCCTGGGGAGATTGTGCTTGTGCGGGTCGTACTTTGGCAAAGCCGCTGTCTTGCGGTTGACGAGATCCTCGCGGATGCGGCTTTCCAAAAGCTTTAAAATGTATTCCGGCGGCTTGCGAAGCCCGGTTTCCCAGTTTTGCACGGTACGGAAAGGAATGTTATATCTGGCCGCGAACTCGCTTTGTGTATCGCCGAGCTGCGTTCTCATTTCACGTAGGTCCATAACAATCACCTCGCCACGATAATACACCCAATGAGTGCATAAGTCAAGAGCCGATTGAGACTTTTTTACAACATTTCTGTGTTATTTTCAATCGCATTTGCGCCACGAATGTGTTTTCGCTTATTTTATTGCAATTGCACCGCGGATGTATTTTTGAGTTGAGATACAATCTCTGCTCTTGATCGTTCGATGGAGTTCACCGGTCTCCAGCAGTGGGTTCAGAATAAGGCGGTAGAATATCTTTGGGCTTGAGAGATTGAGAAACTGCATCATTTCTTTTCTTGAACGGGGTTTCGAACAGAAAGCAAGCAGACGAAGCCGATATCCAATCACGTCTTCCTCTACGATTTTAGTTTGAATGTATGCCCGCTTTCTGTCTTTCAGCACTTGATACGCATCGCTGAGAACATAATCAATGACGCTGGATTTGGGAGCGAGATACCGATTGCCAATCCTGAATGACTTGATTTCCGATCTCCAAAGCATCCCCCTAACCGTGCTGATGTTAACACCATCCAGCATTTTGGAAATATCAGCCGGCGTAACCAGGTCGTCATACCCGGCGAATTTGATTTCATAGTATTTTCTGTTTTCTTTGCTATTTGTCATATTGATTCCTCCAATCGTATTGGTATTAGAGGTCCACGAACTCTCGTAGTTACCTCCTAATTACCTCCGTTTTCTTTTTCATCTGCATTTTGGCCGCATTCCCGCAAACTTTGACGCCACAAGATTTTTCGGGCAATCAATGCCGAAAGCCCTTGATTTTACGCGGTTTTCACCGTGTTTTATCTTCCGATGTCGGGGATCATATTCCACCAACTTCAAAGTTCCCCTAATAACTTAAAATCCCTCGCCGTAAAAAGCGTACCGGTTCGACCCCGGTCAGCGGCACCAGAAAGCATACCGCCCCTTTGTGGGGCGGTATGCTTTTTATGATGTAGATGAACGGGGTCGAATGGATATCGCGACTGCTCGGTGAGCAGTCGCTTCGACCAGTGCAAACACTGGTCGATACCTCAATTTTGCCGCAGGCAAAATGCAAGCGACCCCGGTCAGCGGCACCATACAAACAGGCCGCCCGTTCGGGCGGTCTATTTGTATGTGCACAAAGATGAGCGGGGTCGAACGGGAATTGCGACAGTTCTGTGAACTGTCGCTTCGACCAGTGCAAACACTGGTTGATACCTCAATTTTGCCGCAGGCAAAATGCAAGCGACCCCGGTCAGCGGCACCACGTCGGAAGAAGGCTGATTCATTCCGTTTCCGCGGTTTCCGTAAGCGCCGCGAAAACTCCATATCCGCAGCCTCCTTCCTCCTTCTCCCCACGCGACCCGCTCCGCTGGGCTCGCGTGGGGCCCCTTTTCCCGCTCTGCCTGACGGTATCTTTTCTGGTCTACCCTTACAAGAATGAGGTCACCCTTTGGGGGTGACCTCATTCTTGCGTCGAACGGGGTCGAACGGCAATCGCGACTGCTCGGTGAGCAGTTGCATCGACCAGTGCGAACACTGGTCGATACCTCAATTCTTGCCAACAGCAAAAATGCAGGCGACCCCGGTCAGCGGCACCACTTCAGAAGCTCGCAGCTCCGTTCCGCGATTCCGGCGATATTTGATTTTGACTCACACTGCGCACAAAAACGCAGCGCTTCCTGTGCCTCGTTTTTGTGCGCGAAAGCAGTTCGGAAAGAGCATATCCAAATGTCTTGTATTTTCCATGATTTTACAGTATAATACTATTTTAATAGTGCTCCTATGATCCCGCATAAGCTGCAGCGCCGGACGCAGCGACGACATTCAAAAATGGAGAAACCGATATGAAAAAACGATTCCTTTCCATCCTCCTGGCTCTCGCCCTCCTCGTTACCCTCCTCCCCACGATGCCGCTATGGAGTTATGCCGCCACAATTGTCGGATATTACAGCACAGACGGTCAAACCTGGACCTCCTTTACCGACACGAATGCTTTGATCAATAAGATCTATAAGAAAAACGGAACCCACTACGTAAAAATGGAAGCAGACTGGAATCTGAAGTCTGCCATAAACGATCGCATCACGATCAGTTCCTCCGCCAACGTGACGATCTATATGCAGGGGCACGTCATTGACCGCGGACTAACCAGTCAAGCTGCTTATGGAAATGTATTTCTTGTTGAAGCCGGCGCGGCGCTGGTTCTTGACGGCGGAACGGAAGCCGAAAAAGAGACAAGGCATCTGGACGGCAGCAATCAGCCAACCATCCGGGGTTACAACGTCAACACCTCCAGTCCGGGTACTTTGACAACGTTATCCGGCGCAAATGAGATCAAGGGCGCCGTCCTCACCGGCGCTTACACGAAAGCAGACGGCGGCGTGTTCGGAGCAGGCGCTTCCTATTACGGCGGCGCAATTCAGATGCTGGGGGCAGACACCTCGGTCAAGCTGATCAACGTGACGGTGGTCGGCAACCGTACCAATTTCGGCGGCGGCGCAATCAACGTGGATAACACGGGTAATACGGTCACGCTGGAAAACAGCAGACTGATTTACAACTATGCCGGCGAGCACGGCGGCGGCATTCGTATGAACGGCAGCCAGGTGGACAACATTCTGAATGCCTACACCTGCACCATAAAAATGACGAACAGCTCCATCAGCAACAATTACTCCGGTCGAAATGGCGGCGGCATCGAAACGGACGCCGTTTTGACACTGCGAGGCGACGGCAACAGCGAGATTTCCGACAATGTCTGCGCCGGCTACAACAACGGCAGTAATTACGGCGGCGGCGGCGGAATCGACGTTTATAAGGGCGCGGCTTCGATCAGCGGCGTCATCATCGACAATAACAAGACGAACAGCTATCAAGGCGGCGGCGTTCTGATCGAGGGCTCTGCCGACAGTGAAATCAAAAACTGCACGATTACAAACAATCAGGCTCTTGGAAGCTACGGCAAGGGCGGCGGCGTTTTCCTGAAATACGGCGGAAGCACGATCTCCGACTGCACCGTTGCCGGCAACAGCGCCTCTTCCGGCAGCGGCGTGTATCTCGACGGCGCTGACGCCGATGCGACGGTGAATCTCGGCGGCATGCTGAATATCAGCGGAAACACGACCTCAAATCTCTATCTTTCCGCCGGTACATATATCACCCCGAACCAGACCGGCTCATCCACGATCGGCATCACTGCGGCCGGCATCAGCGGCGAAAGGCGGTTGAGCAAGGACGCCGGAACCTATGCCACCGCCCCCTACGTTTATGACGGCGGCGGATATGGCTTCAAATGGTGCAACGATCCGACGGACGCACGGTATCGTTACCTTTATATCGTTTCTTCTGGGGCAGACGCCATGCCTCCCGACCGGCCGCTTGCTCTGGATTATGCGCAGGAAGTCAGCGGCGGGTACAGCAACGGCGCATATCAGCTGATCAAGGCGGCGTATTCCACTTCCTCGGCAGCAGATTCCTTCAACGAAAACGACGCGGTCTGCTTCTATTCCGACGGCTATTTCTTCGACGATCCCACGGTATACAACGAGCATCTTGCTTCCATGTCCATGGCGCTGGTGACCTCCGGCTTTACGACCAACTGGGGCAGTCTGAATACGCAGTATTATACCGGGACCTCACCGGACGCCGCGCTGACTGCGGTACACTACAACAACAAGCATGCCCATATTCGCCAGCTTCTGGCGAACATCGGCTTTTCAGACGCGGATTTCTACGCCAGCGAGATGGAGCTCTCCGAACCCATGATGGACACCATCGGCGTGGCGATCTCTCATAAATCGCTGAAAACTGCCGACAATCTGGACACCGGAAAGATCCTCGTGCCGGTCGTGGTGCGAAGCAACGGCTATGAGGACGAATGGGCGAGCAACTTTACGCTCGGCGGCGGCGGCGAGATGGCCGGAGGAGAATCCCTCGGCTTTGCGATGGCAGCCAACATGGTTTACAGCGAGCTTCTGGACTATATCGACCATTACGGCTTAACCGACGCGGCGCAGCAGGGCAGGCTGATTCTCTGGGTCGTGGGCTATTCCCGCGGCGGCGCAACTGCCAACCTCGTGGCAAGACGGCTGATTGACGGCTCAAGTCCGACCATTGACGTCAGCACGGTCCTGTCCGACACGAACGCCGGCGCAGCCCTCTCTCAATATGTCACAGGCAGCTCCATGGAAGGCCGCGCCTTTGCCATCGGCGATAACCGGGTGATCAGCTACACCTTTGAGGCGCCGCAGGGCGGCACCGACGCAGCGCAGGCGTTCCTCGCCGACAATCCGGAAACGTACTTTACCCTGCATAACGCTATCAGCGCGATCGATCCCGTGCCTTACGTTGCCATGACCGCCTTCGGCTTCAAACGCTACGGCGTCGACCACTATCTGCCCGGTCTTCCCACTCTGGCGACGACCGGCCTGCCTGCGGAGGAAGGCGCGTACACCTTCACCTATGCGGATTCTACCCACACTGTTGTAAAGAAGACAATCACTGCGGGCGGGCAAAGCATTACAACCTACCGGGACAACGACTACCTTGCGGTTCCGGTCGACACGACGGGCAGCAGCGCGGAAAACGCCGCATATTTGCCACAGCGCGCGGAAATGCTGCGGCAGTATCAGCTATTGAACCCGTATCTGATCTATGACGATTATTTTGAATTTGCAGAGATCAACTATTCCAGCGCGGTATTCGGCAGCGGCTTCAATCCCACGGTGACCTGTTCGATGTCCCGGGAGGCTTACACCGCTTATCTCATTCAAAAAATCGTGGATTGGAAAGCAACCGACCGGACCGTATATACCAGCCCCTTCGTTCTGAACAACAAGACGCACAGCTCTTATCAAGGGACAATCCGTGACGTTTTCAGCACCATCTACGGCTTGACGCCGGAGCAGACCGAAGCGTTCAGCGACGCGCTGCGTACGACCATGAGCGGCGCAGGCATTTTAGGAAGCAACGTCGGTCTGTTCGGAAGCGCAATTAACCTTACGGATATCGGAACGATCATCAATACGCTCGAAAACTACGGCGGCTTGAATGAGGCAGGCAAAGAGCAGAATCTGGAGGATCTCTGGTCCAAGCTGGTAAAGCTGGGTCTGCTTGACGCCGTCCCGGCTGACGCAAGGGCAAGTCTGGCAGAGGACTGGTACACCCTCGGTGATTTGCTTCTGACCATGCTCTATCAGGATCGAAACGATCCCGACGTAAAAGCCAAAATGGGCGATAACCGCCGGGTGTTGGGAACTGCGCTTTACAATTACGGCCGCATGTTCCTCAACCATTATTCCGAGACGGTCATGGCATGGCTGCGGACGTATGACAGCTATTATGCGAACGAAAACGCCCACTACGTCATCACCCGCCCGACATCTGTCGCGCAGCCTGCGGGTAAAGCGGTGAATGCGAACGGGATCGCTTTTACGGTGACTGCGGATGCTGCGGCAACAGAGGTGCCCGGCACCGTCGCAACGCTGTATCTGGACATTGCAGACCTCGGCGGCGAGGCGATCTATTACACGGTCAGCGGTCTCTCCTTTGGGGAACGGACCTACAACGGCCGCGACGGGATCGCCCTCAGCGGCAGTGCCAGCGACACCGTGACAGTCAACGCCTACGCCATGTCCTACGGCGTCAAGAGCCGGACAGGGAGCTATCGAATCACATTCACGATCTGCTCGCATGAAAACGTCACGCTGACAGGCTTTGTTGCCGCGACCTGCACCGAGGCAGGCTATTCCGGCGACTGCGTCTGCCGCGATTGTGGCGAGACGGTCAGCGCCGGCGCCGTCGTTTCCGCGCTCGGTCACACCGGCGTCTATGCCGACAACGGCGACGGCACGCACGATGAGACCTGCTCCCGCTGCGGCGCGATCCTGACCGATAACCAGGCGCACACCTGCAGCGAGGGCGTCTGCACGCTCTGCGGCGCAAGGACTCTGCATATCGTCTCCGGAGCGCTTGTGCTGAAGGGCAAGATCGACGTCGTTTACACCGTCAAGGTTCCCGAAGGCTACAGCAATCCGCGCATGGTATTCTCCTTCCACGGCGCGGAGACGGAGGTCACGGATTACGCGACCGACAACGGCAATCTGCAGTTTACGTTCACCGGCGTCAACCCGCAGTGCATGGGCGACGAGATTTCCGCGACGCTCTACGCAACGAAGAACGGCACGGCGGAATCCGTCAGTGCGGCGAACTATTCCGTCCGGCAGTACTGCGTGAGCATGCTCGCAAGGAACGATATTTCCGCGAGCTTGCGCACCCTGCTTTCCGACCTGCTCGCCTACGGCGCGGCGGCGCAGACCTATATGAACTACAAGACGAACGCCCTCGTGACCGCCGGAAGCGATATCAGCAGCCCGAGCTACAGCACCTTCTCCGCGCTGTCCGGCAACGCCGCGAGCTTCGACGGCGCGGCGGACGCGGACACCTATTGGATTTCCGCGGGTCTGACGCTGACCGACAGCGTTGCGATGCACTTCCGCTTCTATGCCGAATCCACTGCAAGCCTGTCCGTCACAGTCTCCGTCAACGGCAGATCGCAGACCTATACCTCATTTACGTCCGTCGGGGGCGGCATCTATGAGATTACTTACACCGGTATCAGCGCCGAGGAATTCAGCGATACCGTGACCGCTGTTTTCGAGCGGAACGAAGCGTCGGTCGGAAACAAGCTGTCCTACACCGTCAATGCCTATGTCCAATCCAGGCAGGCGGACAGCACCGCAGCCCTTGCGGCGCTTGTCCAGGCGCTTTGCAACTACGGCGCAGCCGCCGCGGCGTACGCCGGATAAGACCTTTGAATGAATAAGAAAGAACGCCCCTCCGAGTTGCGGAGGGGCGTTGCTTGTCGTACAGCTTCCCTGCCCGAGCGTGTCAGGCGGCCGTAACGAACGAAGACAGACCGCACAAACGTGCGGTCTGCCTTTTTCATTCAATTCGGGAACGGCTTGTACGCCTCGCAGAAGCGGTGCAGGATCGCGGCGATCTGGCAGCGGCTTGCGTTGTTCTGCGGATAAAGGAACTTGCCGTTCGCCTCGTCCACGCCGGTGATGATGCCGTGACCGAACGCCCAGCTCAGCGGCGTGTAAGCGTATTCGGAGATCGCCGCGTGGTCGGAGAAACCCGCGAGCATCACGCCGCCCTCTACGTCTTTGTTGAGACTGTACGCAAAGCGGTAGAGGATCGCCGCGAGCTGCTCGCGCGTGACGGGCGTGTTCGGCTCGAAGGTCGTGGGCGTCATGCCGTTGACGATATTCGCATTCGCCGCCCACTTGACCGCCAGCGTGTACCATTCGTCCTCCGGCACGTCCGTAAACGGGCAGGGCACCGCGCCGCCCGGCTCTCCGAGCAGACGGTACAGCACGGTCACGACCATCGCTCTGGTGCAGGTGCCGTTCGGATCGAAGTTGCCCTCGCCGACGCCGTTCATCATCATGCTGTAATACACGAACTCTACGTCATGGTAGAACCAATCGGTGGTCTTGACGTCGTGGAAGAACATCGAGGGCGGCACGACCTTGGGGATGCCGAAGTCAAGATTGAGGTAGAGCGAGCCGTCCTCCAGGACGCTGAGATCGGATACGGTGCACATATCGGGGACGGACATCGCCGGAAGGCTGCTGCCCGAGAAGACCTGATACGGGTCGTTCGAGTAGATCCACAGCTCATAGCGATAGGCGATCCCCGCTTCAAAGTTCGGATGCTTTTCCAGATCGACCATCTTCCAGCCGTCGCCGGAATTGCTGCGGATGTTGCTGCCCTTGATCTCATAGTCCGCCGTAGGATACGCGCTGAGGCCAAGATCCTCGATCGGCTCGCCGACGGCGAAGCTGCCGCTGCAAACCAGCTGCACGTCCGTGATGACATCCGCTGCCGCGGCAGTCATGGCAAAGAGGGAGCACAGAATACAAATACATAACAATGCGCTGACGACTTTTTTCATAGTAGTATCTCCTTTTCTGAAAAGTGAGGTTTTCCTACGATCATTATAAAGGATGCGGCGCGGAATTGCAAGCAAAAAGCAGACCGTCAGACGGTCTGCTTTCTTTTCAGAATATGTGCGCTGAGGAAGGCGACGAGCGGTACGGCGAGGATCATGCCCAAGCTGCCGGCAATCGCGCGGATCAGCTCCATGGACAAGAACTCCGCGTTCATGAGCTGTTCAAATGATGCGTCGTAGGCATAGATCAGCAGCATCGTGTTCAGTCCCGTGCCCGCAAACGCCAGCACGAGCGTATTCGCCATCGTGCCCATCGCGTCTCTGCCGATGTTCATGCCGGAGCGGAAGAGCTCTCTTGAAGAGAGCTGCGGATTGACCGCATGCAGCTCGTCCACCGCAGAGGCGACGCTCATAGAGATGTCCATGATCGCGCCCTCCGCCGCGATCAGAATCCCGCAGATCAGCAGTCCCTTGACCTTCAGGCCGCCGTCCGCCGCCGTCAGAAGCAGACTTTCCGCCTCGTCCATGTTCAGTCCGGAGATATGCACGATGCGTCCGGCGATAAAGGCGAACAAGCCTGCAAGCAGGACGCCGCCGAAGCTGCCCAGCGCGGCGACCATGGACTTCGTATGCAGGCCGCCGATGAAGACGTAGCTGACGAACATGGTCAGCGCCACGACCAGCAGCGTCGTCGGCACGGGTTGCCAGCCGCGCTGCACCAGAAGCGGCAGAAGGGCGAAGATCACGCCGCCCATCGTGAACAGGAGCCCGAAGACCGCGCTGATCCCCTGCCTGCCGCCGACAATCATCAGCACGAGCAGGAAAAACCCGACAAAGATCAGCAGCCAAGGCGTGCGCTCATAGTTGTAGACGGAAACGTCATACTGATTGTCCCCCGTCGTAAGGACGCGCACGGAGAGCGTCATGCCCGGCTCCGCGTGGATGCTGAAATAGGGACTGAGGTAATTTCTGACCGTGACCTGATCGCCGGTATAGCGGCCGCTCGTGAGCTCCAGCTCCAGCTTCTGGGTCCCGACGAGAACGTTTTCCACGTCCGGATTGACCTGCGTGTCGTCCTCGAGCACCTCGAGCACACGCGCGGTCTCATACTCGACGCCGGTGGTTCGGGTAGCCTCATACACAGACCGCCCCTGCACGGCATAGAGCCGCATTCCCAGCAGCAGCGCGAAACCGATCACGCCGACCAGCACGCGCGTCAGCAGTTCTCTTTTGTCAAATCTCTTTCGTTTCATAGCTTCGCAGCGCCTGCCCGAAGCGGCGCTTCGGGCAGGTTTCTTTCAGTTTATTCTTTCGTCAGGAAGCGGCTGAGCATCGTTGCGCACTGTGCGCGGGTCGCGTTTCCGGTCGGGTCGAGGATCA
Source organism: uncultured Clostridia bacterium (assembly GCA_947165085.1). Taxonomy (GTDB): domain Bacteria; phylum Bacillota; class Clostridia; order Oscillospirales; family Oscillospiraceae; genus JAZOXB01. Next base: position 14,589 of record CAMUZA010000013.1, read on the forward strand.
CGACGCCGTGCTCGAGCGTGCCGTTGATCACGCCCGCAGCGACAGCCCAGATCATCGCGTCCACAGCGTAGCCGCTGACCTTGTTCGCGTCCGGATACTTGCTCAGGCTGCCGGTGACCTTCTCGCTTCCGGAGTAGCGGTAGAGGATCGCCGCGATCTGCTCACGGGTGATGGCAACCATGGGCGCGAACGTGGTCGGGCTCATGCCCTTGACGATGCCGTTGTCCGCCGCCCAGATGACCGCGTCGGTGTACCACTGTCCCGCGGGCACGTCCTTGAACGGATTGCGCAGACCGGTGACGGACGGACTTCCCTCCTGACGGTAGAGGATCGTGACGAGCATCGCGCGCGTCAGCGTGCCGTTCGGGTCGAAGATGCGGTCGCCGACGCCGTTCATCAGACCGTTCGCGATGACGAAGTCCGTTCCCTCGTGATACCAGAGGGTCGGGTCGAGATCCTTGAACTGTCTGGACGGACACGGCACGGCCTCCGTTCTCGTCTCGCCGCAGAGCAGGCAGGTGTAGGTGTAAACGGGATCGTTCGCCTTCATCGCGGGTTTCGTGATCACGCCTTCATCCCACTGATGTCCGAGCGCCGCGATCTCCGCAAAGCTGGTGTAGCCGCAGCGGCTGCAGGTCTGGTAGGCGTTCCAGCCGGACGCCAGGCAGGTCGGCGCCTTTGCGGGATGGTCGATCAGATCGTGACCGAGGGCGGGCAGGATCGTTTCGGAAAGCACCTCGCCGCAGTTGTCGCAGATCATGCGCTCATAGCCCGCGTCAAGGCAGGTCGGCTCTTTCCGTTCGGGACGGGCGTGCTCGTGCGTGCAGGGCAGCTCGCCCGTTGCGGGAATGACCTCCGTTCTCGTCGCGCCGCAGCGCGTGCAGGTGAAGGTCCTCACGCCGTCGGTCGTCGCAGTGGCCGGCGTTGTCACCTTGCCCGTATCCCAGCTGTGTCCGAGCGCGGGAAGCTCCGCGTAGGTCGTGTAGTCGCAGCGGCGGCACGTCTGATAGGCATTCCAGCCTGCGCTCGTGCAGGTCGGCGCCTTCGCCGCGTGGTCTATAAAGTCGTGACCGAGGGCGGGGATCTCCACATAGGTGCTGTAGTCGCAGCGGCTGCAGGTCTGATAGGCGTTCCAGCCGACCTCGGTGCAGGTCGCCGCCTTCGCCGCATGGTCTTCATAGTCGTGACCGAACGCAGGGATCTCCACGTAAGTGCTGTAGTCGCAGCGGCGGCACGTCTGATAGGCGTTCCAGCCGGCCTCGGTGCAGGTCGCCGCCTTCGCCGCGTGGTCTTCATAGTCGTGACCAAGGGCGGGCAGGATCGTTTCGGAAAGCAGCGCGCCGCACAGGTCACAGATCAGCTTGTCGTAGCCCGCTGCCGTACAGGTCGGTTCCCTGCGATCGTGGTAGGTGTCCTCGTGGCTGCAGGGAAGCTCGCCCGTCGGCGGGATCTGCTCCGTCTTCGTCGCGCCGCAGCGCGTGCAGGTAAAGGTCTTCACACCCGGCTCGCTGACCGTCGGCTCGACGGTCACGACGCCTGCATTCCACGCATGTCCGAGGGCGGGCAGGATCGTTTCGGAAAGCAGCTCGCCGCACAGATCGCAGATCACGCGGTCATAGCCCGCTGCAATGCAGGTCGGATCCTTATGCTCGGGATAGGTGTCCTCATGCGTGCAGGGCGGTATCTCGATCGGCGGGATCGGCTCTGTCTTCGTTTCGCCGCAGCGCTGGCAGGTGTAGGTCATCAAGCCGGCGTCGGTCGTCGTCTGCTCGACCGTCACAACGCCGCTGTTCCACAGATGGCCGAGCGGGTCGACCTCGTCGCCGACGTAGGAATAGCCGCAGATTTCACAGGTAAAGGTGGTGTAGCCGCCTTCCGTGCAGGTCGGCTCCGTGACGGTTTCGTCATACTCGTGCTCGCACTCCTCGGCGATCAGCACGACCTCGTCGCAGTCGCGCACGCGCAGGCAGCAGGTCGAAACGTCGCTGCCCGCCTCCGGGTGCATGAAGCAAAGACCGACCGCGCTGACGACCGCGCCCTCCGTGCAGAAGTCGGCAAGGTCGTTGCGCCCCGTCGTGCCGGAGTAGATATAGCCGTCGATAAAGATCGTCGCCACGCCGGTTTCGTCCCTCAGACGGATCTGGGTGACCGCGTCGCCCTGATAGAGCACCTCGGTGATCACGCCCTGCGTCTTGAGAAGCTGACCGCCGTTTTTGGCGTAGTTCATCGAATCTTCGCACTTGACGCTCTTCGGCGCAAGAACGTTCAGATTCTCGCCGTCGAGGATCGTGCAGCGGAGCACCTGGATCTCGATATCGTCCTGATAGGCGTCCTTATAGCCGACGATCCGCACCTTCGTGCCGATCTGCAGACCTTCGGCGGAGTACGGGTAGACCGTGACGCCGCCGGTCGCGTCCTGGACGTAGATCGTATCGAAGAATTTGGTCTTGTCGTTGGCGGTGCCGTTGGTGACCCAGCCTTCGATGCAGAAGACCTCGCCCGGCTTGCCCTGCCGCATATCCGCGATCGGGGTCACGGGCAGCGGTGCGCCGGTGCCGGCAAGGATGTTCTGCATCAGAATGCCGTTGAGCTTCAGCTCGTTTTCATCGGTCTCCATGTTGAAGTCGGACATAAACACGCCGCCGGAGACGAAGACGTGGCCGCCCGCCTTGGTATCCTGCACGACGGTCTCGATCACGTCGCCGGGCTGCTGGACGTAGAGCAGCTCCTCGGAGTTGACGGAAACGCCGGCGTCAGTCTTGGTATCCAGCGAGAAGGTGTCCGCGTTGCCCCAGACGAGCTTCTGCGCGGGGAACACGGCGGCGGTCTCCGCGTTATTGCTGATGTTGACGGAGCAGGCGGAATAGACCTCGAAGCCCATATCCGCTCTCGCGCCCGCCATCCACTGCGAGGTGATGTAAAAGTTTTTCAGCTCCGGCGCGTAGTTGACCGTGCCGTTCTCGCGCAGCTCGCCGACCTCGTCGGAACGGAGGCGGACGGTCGAACCCATCGCGGTCAGGAGCTTGTTCATCTCCGTATGCGTCTGGCAGGCGGTGGAATCGTTGAAGTCCGCGCTGCCGCACAGAAGCACGGAGCCGCCGCCCGCGACGTAGTCTGCTACCATGGAAACGAAGGAATCCTCAAAATGGCTCGTGTAGTAGCCGGACATCGTGCGCTTCGCCGGCGAGGTGATGATCAGCAGCTGGCAGTCGTCCAGCATCGCTTTCGTGATCTTATTGCTTTCCACGCGAACGCGGGCGAAGTTGTCCACGCCGAGCTGCACGACCTTCGAGACGTTTCCGGAATAATTGCCGGTCACGTAGTCGTTATAGTGCGTGCCGTCGATGATGACGTTGGAGATCATGGCGTCAGGCAGGAATTCCATCTGCAGAACGCCGTTGTACTGCTTATCCACGCCGTTGTACACGCCGTTTACCGTGACGTTGAGGATCATCGTGCCGATGCCGCTGTAAGTGAACGGGAAGCTGTAGGACGCCGTGCTGTGAGCCTCCAGCACGCTCAGACCGTTCGCCGCCAGATTGACCGTATGGACGGTCTGTCCGTCCGCGGTAAAGACGATGGAATCGATCGTCAGATCGAGATCTTCGTCGTTGTAGAGGTTCAGCGTGATATTCATTTCCTCGTTCTGGATCGGGATATCGGCGTCGGTCGTGACGTCCTTGATGCCGATCGCTTCCACCTCGCCGATCCAGACCGGCGCGGTGACGGCGATATTGCCGTCCGCCTGCGTCAGTCGCAGGTAGTAGTAGGAATAGCTCGCGCTGAGGTCAAACTCCACGGTGGATTCTCTGACCGGAACGGACTTAGTCGCAGCGACGATGCCGCCGTTGACCAGAACGTCGACCTTGACGGAGCCGGTGTCGGTCGGGTCGGAGAGAACAGCCTTGAGGTGGACGGTGTCCTCCACGTCCTCGCTCGTGAGGATCGCGCCCATTTCGTAGTTATCCAGCGTGTAGTAGATGCTGAAATCGTTGTCCTCCGTTGCGTAGACGCGGCGGTTGCGGATCGCGTCGTAGATGTTGTTCCTCGTCAGGCTGTCCGCCATGACGACGGTGCGCGCCGTATTGGAATCGCCCCAGTGACCCTTGTGGTTGTCCTGATTGTTGGTCGGCGCGACATGCCAGCCGAGGTCGAGCGCGCGGGTGTATTCCTGGTAGGACGGGAAATAGCCGGACGAGCCGATCGTGCCCTCGCCGTTGCCGACCTCGATGATGGTGATGAGCTCGTCAATGACCTCGTCGTAATAGGCGTAGTCTTCGAACGTGCCGAAGGTCGTGCCGGGATGGTTGAACTGGCTCAGGGAGTTCGCGTCGCTCTTGAGCGCGGAATAGTAGCTGCTCAGCGCGGTCGCGTAGGAGGCAAACTCCGTCTGCGTTCTGCTCTGAAAACCGGCGGTATTGTAGGTGTTAATATGACCGAGGCCGTTCGACCACGTCATTTCAAAACCGTAGATACCGATGAAGTCCTCCCGCGTGTACTTGTCCGCAAGCTCGTGACCGTAGACCCACTTGGAGGACATCGAGCCGTCGTGCAAGGACGCGGCAAGGTCGTTATCAAATGCGTTGGAGTGATCGGTGACGGCAAGGAAGTCCAGATTATCCACCTCGTTCGCGGCGTGGTAGAAGGCCTCCTCGCAGGAGCCTGCGCCGTCAGAGAGGTTGGTGTGGCTGTGGAGCTGCCCGAAATAGAGGTTATAATACTCGTTCATGCGGCGCGTGAAGGTCAGAATGGAGATCGGGCTGTTGACGCAGCCCTCCTTCGTGCCCATGACCATCACGGTGCAGTCGTTCTCCAGAAGCGCTTCCGTCAGCACCGGCTTATTCGCCGGGTCGTAGACTTCCCAGTTCTCGCCGCCGTCGAAGGAATACTGAATGGCCGCGCCCTCCGTCGCGCAGGTGAATTTGATCTCCGTTCCTGCGGGGACCGCGCCGCCGTTCGGCTTCGCCTTGACGGGAGTGACCTGCGCCTGCATGAAGTAATAATAGGTTTTGACGGAGTCGTATTCGGTGTGCGGGCTGTCCGACCAGACCTTGACCAGCGCGGGGAAGGTATCGAGCGCCGGCGGATTGCCCGGGTCGTAGACTTGGACCGTTTTTCCGTAGTCAAGAGAATAATAGATCGTCGCGCCGGGTGTGCTGCAGTGGAAGATGAGCTGCTGTCCTGCGGGGACGCTGCTCGGCAGATCGCTGCGCACCCAGTCGGAAATCTCCGGATGGATCATCGGACATCCGGTCAGCTCTACCGTGTCAATACGGACGGAGGAGATCTTGCTGACCGCGGTGACTGTTTCGCCTGCAGCGTTGACCGTCGGGGTCTGACGGGTGCGCGAGGCGTAGAGACGGATGTAGAGGGTCTCGGCGTTTTCACATCCCTTGGGGACGTCCAGCTCGACCGAGACGTAGCTGCCGCCGACGTCCATCGGAATGAAGCCGCCGACGATATCGCCCTCGCCGGACACGTCGTAAGTCGCGCCGCCGTAGCCGTAGCCCGTATAGGCGTAGCTGTAATGACCGTTTCCGAAGTTTGTGAATTCCTCGCCGTCCGTGGAATAGCGGGCGGTGAAGCCGCTGGGACCTGCATTGGAAACACGCAGACGGAAGGAAAGATCCAGCGCTGTGTACTTTGCCGTGGAGACCTTCATCTGCAGGTAGTCGTCGGTCGGGACCAGGATCTCGACGGCGTTGCCGTCTTCATCCGTCTCGGTATCCGGCGCGCCGTCTCCGTCCTCGTCCACCGTCGTCATGCCGGAACCCATGCAGGGGCTCTTGCTGCCGAGGTAGTAGTTGGTGGAGTTGGTCGAAGAGGTGGAGAAGCCCGGCGTGATATCAACGCCGCCGACGTTGACGGTCATGACCGCCTGTCCGTCCATGCGGTCGTTGGCAGTGATCAGATCGCCGTAGACCTTGAGGTCGCCGGCATAGTTCGCGTTGCCGCCCCAGGAGGCGATCACGCGGCGGTCGTTTTCGATATAAGTAAAGCCGGTCACGTCCGCGGAGGCGTCGTCGGTCGGAACGAACACGTCGTCGGCATGATAGGTCAGCGGCCACGACCAGTCGGCGGGATACTGCGCCTCGGCGGGGTCGCTCTGATGTCCCGCGCCGGTCAAGCCGAAAATCGCGACGTTGTTGATCTTGTTGCTGCCGCCATTCTTGATGACGTCGCCCTTGATGGATTCATCGTCTGCAACGACGACGCGGATCACAAGATTGGTACTCTGCGCGGCGTCGGGCAGGTCGACGATGTAGTTTTTCAGCGAGCCGGTAATCGTAAGCTGCGCGAATTCCACCCACGTCTCACCGAGGTCGGTGGAGTAGCGCAGAGACAGATTCTTCGGACCGGTCGAGGACGAGCCCGTGCGGAGCTGAAAGGTCATCGACGTGCAGCCGGATGTGTTGGCGACGACCTGCCAGTAGGCGTTGGTCGTCCAGCCGGTCTGGCTGAGCGCCTTGGAAACGTAGGAGCAGTAGGCGCTCGTGACGTGCGACAGCGTGCCCCAGCCGGTCGTGGCGTCGGCGGGCAGGGTCGAGGCGTCTTCAAATTTCCACGCCGCGATTGGCTCGCCGATCACGTCGGCGTTGATGAAGCCCTCGTCGATATCCTCCTGCGCGGGCTTGAAGTCGGCAGGATAGGTCGGAGCCGCGGGATCGGTCGCGTGCGCGCCGGTCATCGAGCCCGTCATGTAGACCATGTTGATCTTGCTGTTGCCGCCGGAGGCGATCGTCGCTGGCGTCGCGTCGGTCGCCTTGACGCTCTGATTGCTCGTCACAATCAGGCGGAACATGCAGTTTGCCGCCTGCGCGTCGTCCGGAACGGTGAACGTATAGTTTTCCAGCGCGGAGGTCAGACGGATATCGCCGCCCGCCTGCGTCCACGTCGCGCCGTTATTCGTCGAATACTGAAGGGCGAAGTCTCTCGGGCCGGTCGAGGAGGAGCCGAGCTTCGCCGTCAGCTTCATGCCGGTATAGCCTGTGGTATTGGCGATCAGCAGCCAGCTGGAGCCGACCTCCCATCCCTTGATCGCCAGACCGCCGCCGGTATAGGCAGGGCCGGTCGTAATGGAGTTTGCAAGGTAGCCCCAGCCCTTGACCGCGCCGGCAGGCAGGGATTTCGCTTCCTCGAAGTTCCAGCCGACGAAGGCGTCCGACGGGATCGCGTCCGAGGCAGTGTCGCCGTAACCGTCCGGCCACGAAGGCGCGGCAGGATTCGGCGCGTGATTCTCGCCGGGACAGCCGGTCAGGGTCACATGGTTGATGCGGCTGGTGCACTGCGTCTTATTGATGCTGCCGCCGTTCAGTGCGGTATCGCTGTCCACGCGGAAGCGGACGAGCAGGTTCGCGCTCTGCGCTTCGGGAGGCAGATGGATCGTCTGATGCTGCAATTTTGTCGTGCTGTTCGCCAGATGGTAGCTCTGCACCCAGACCCAGGTTTCGCCGAGATCGACAGAATACTCCACCGCCCAGTCCGCAGGACCGGTACCGGAGGACAGCACGTCCGCTTCCAGTACGAGGTCTGTGCAGTCGGTGGTGTTAAAGACCATACACCAGTTGTGCCCGACGCCCCATTTTTTCACACTCATTGCGATGAGCTTTTCGTCCTTCTCACTGACGAGCTTGACTTCGCCCGAAGCGGTGGTGTTCAGATAACCCCAGCCCTCCGTCGCGGGCGTGGGGAAGGTCTCCGGATGATCGTCGGCGGTAAAATGAAAGGCGGCAAGCGTCTGATAGCCGGATTCCATCACATAAAGGCGGATGAAGGAAATCTTGTTCGTGCCGTTGCTGCCGACCGTCGTATAGGCGCTGCTGATCGGCGTGCTGTCCGCAGGCGTCAGACGGATGATCAGATTCTCGCTGATCGCGTCCTCCGGAAATTCGATGGACGGCTTCTCCGTAGCGCTCGCGTTCGCGATGGCGTAAGAGCCCGCCGTCTTCCAGGTATCGCCCGCATCGGTGGAATAGATCACGTTCCAGTTCTTCGGACCGGTCGCGGAGCCCTGCGCGCGCAGCTCAAGCACCAGATGACTTTTGCCGCTGGTGTCAATGCCCGAAAGCTGCCAGTAGGAATTGGGCGTGTTCCATTTGTTATGGGAAAAATAGCCTGTGGAATTGGCGGCAAGCGCGTCGCCGGAGGAATGGGACAGATAGCCCGTTCCCGTCGTCGCCGGAACGTCGACCTTTTCCGCCGTCTTGTCGTTGTACTCCCACGCAACGATGATCTTCGATGCCTCGACCGCGATCGCAGAAATCGGCAGCATTGTCAAAAGGATCGTCAACAGCAGCACAAGCGCAAGGACTCTTCTGTGCAAACCGCGTTTCATAACGTTGCCTCCGTTTATAGTTATTCAAAATAATTATACCACAGTTTGCATATTTATGTAGTCTTTTGTATGCGCGTGCTTGTAGATTTTTCGGGCAGTTTCTTATGCAAAAACAACAAAACGGCCGCCATAAACGGCAGCCGTTCTGCAAGTATTCCTTTAGCCGAAGGTATCTTCCGGCAGGACGATGCCGCCCCCGCCGTTGGTCGAGGCGGTCGCCTCGGTCGGATCGGTCGGATCGGTCGCTCTCGTCGGATCGGTCGCTCTCGTCGGATCGGTCGCCGTGGTGGGACCGACGCCGCTGGCGGTCAGAACGTCTCTGACCTGAAGGATCTCGAATGCAAGCTCCGGTGCATGATAGTGTTTCATCGTGTTTGCTCCTTTCCGAGTATCAGGCAAGCCTTTTCAGCAGTTCTTTCTTCTCGTTTTCCGGGATGAACGCGCCGTTGATCGCGTTCTCGTCCATGCGGAGGAATTCCTCGTCCGTGAAGCCCATCGCGCCGGCGATGACCTCATGCTCCCGCTGCAGGGTCGTGTTGGAGCAGGACATGTTGTCTGTGTTGACCGTCACGGCGATGCCGCGGTCGAAGAACGGGCGGATTGGGTGATCCTTCGCGTCCAGCACCACCTTGGTCTGCAGGTTGCTGACGACGCACGCCTCCACAACGGTCTGCGTCCGAACGAGCAAATCCATGACGGCTTCGCTCTTGATCGCGCCGCAGCCGTGACCGACGCGCTTTGCGCCGAGCTCGATCGCCTTGCGGACATTCTCCGGATCGCCGCACTCGCCCGCGTGGATCGTGTACGGCACGTTTTCACGCTGCAGTCCGCGGAACAGGTCATAGTACGCCTCGATCGGCACCATGCCCTCCGCGCCGGCGAGGTCGGCGCCGACGACGCCGTTTCCGACGTATTTCTTGGCAAGCTCCACCGTCTCTTCATTGGCGTCGCCGCCGATCATGGAGCAGAGCAGCAGTCCCGCGCGGATCGACGGATAGTCCGACTGCGCCTGACGGACGCCGCGGATCGTGCTTTTCAGTACTTCCTCCTGCGAAAGACCGCGGCGCGTATGCAGCTGCGGGGCAAAGCGGATCTCCGCGTAGATCAGACCGAGCTTTGCCAGCCGCTCCACCAGATCGTATGCCGCGCGTTCCATCGCATATTCCGTCTGCAGAACCTGCGTCGGCAGCTCAAATCGTTTTAAGTATTCCACGAGACTGGTGCAATGATCCGGCACGCGGATCGCGTCATGGATCTCTTCCAGGGGCATCGTCCGTCCGTCGCGCGCCAGAAGCTCCGTGATCACGGATTCCGACAACGATCCGTCCAGATGCAGATGCAGATCGACCTTGCCCTGATACATCTTAATTCCTCCCGCGCCGATTTCGGCAGTTTTCGTCATTATATCACAAATCGCGCGGTTTTCATAGCAAAACTTTTGCGTATCCGGCAAAAACTATTTGAGGAAGATGTATTTCCCGCCGCGGTAGGGACGCACCGTACCGATCCGCTGCGCCGACGGCACCGCCGATTTCAGTTCCTCGAACATCGCGTCGGCGTCGTCCGGATGCACCGCGATCAGAAGACCGCCGGAGGTCTGCGGGTCGTAGAGCATGTCCTGAATATAGAGCGGCACGTCGCCCGCGTCGACGTGGCGCTCCGCAAAGTTGCGGTTGCGGTACATGCCCGCCGGCAGGATGCCCATTTTCGCAAATTCCTTGGAGTCTTCGATCAGATCGATCGCAGCGGTGTCGATCTCCAGCTCCATGTCGCTGCCCTGCGCCATTTCCAGACCGTGTCCGAGCAGGCTGAAGCCGGTCACGTCCGTGCAGGCGTGGACGCGGTAGTTGACCATCACGTCGCGCGCGCCCTTGTTGAGCGTGGTCATCAGCTTCTTGGCGAGCGCGAGCGTCTGCTCGGAGACGAGGTCGACCTTTGCCGCCGAGGTCAGAATGCCGATACCGATCGGCTTGGTCAGAAACAGCACGTCGCCCGCCTGCGCGCCGCAGTTTTTGAGCATCTTGTCCGGATGGACGAAACCCGTGACGGCAAGTCCGTATTTCGGCTCGTCGTCCAGAATGCTGTGACCGCCGGTGATGATCGCGCCCGCCTCGTAGACCTTGTCATAGCCGCCGCGCAGCAGCGCGTGAACGGCTTCCTTCGGCAGGCTGTCCGGGATCGCCATGATATTCAGCGCGAGCTTCGGTTCGCCGCCCATCGCGTAGACGTCCGAGAGGGCGTTGGTCGCCGCAATCTGCCCGAAGGTGTAGGGGTCGTCGTCGATCGGCGGGAAAAAGTCCACCGTCTGCACCAGCGCGAGCTCGTCGGAAATCTTATAGACCGACGCGTCGTCGGACTTGTCGAAGCCGACGAGCAGATTGGGGTCATGATGTACCTTGATCCCGTCGAGGAGCTTTGCCAGCACGCCCGCGCCGACCTTCGCGCCGCAGCCGGCGCACTTGGCAAGTTTTGTCAGTTTGATGTCTTCCATGTTATACCTCCGAAAACCTGAGAATTGCTTCCAATACGCCGCCGCCGATCGCGAGCGCCTTATCGGAAACCTGATAGCAATAGGACCGCTCGCCGCGCGGGTCGACGTCTCCCGCCTTCATGCCTTTATGCACCGGGGTGCCGTCGGCGAGCAGTCCGCGCAGGACGCCCGAGATCTGGCAGAGCATCGGCGCGTCGCCGACGTAACCCGCCGCGTCGCCCTGCTCGACCATGTCACCGATCTGGCGGGTCTGGCGGAAAATGCCATCCGCCGGCGCGCGCAGCACGCGCTCTCCGGCAAAGCCGCCGATCAGCCCGGGAACCGCAGTGTTGGGAATGGGCGAGCCATCGGTGATGACTCTGCCGAGGGTGTGTCCGCGCATCGTCTCTATGCAGGCGTGGCAGTCAACGCCCGCCGTAAAGCCGGGTCCCACGCCGATCACGCAGGGCGCGTCCGTAATGCGCGTGCCGAGATTGCGCTTGGCCAGAATTGCATCGACCACGGCGTCCGGCTTCAATTCCGCAATGCAGGCGGCTTCCGGATCTGGCATTACGGCGATATTCCCCTTTTGGAGGATCGCAAGCGCCTCCTGCGGCGAGTCGGCTCTTTCCGCCGTCACGTCCTCGACGGTCGCCGTTCCGAACAGGATCGCCTGCGAAAAGCAGACCGTCCGGCGGATCGCCGTCGGCTTGGGGAGGTCGGTCATCACGACCTGCAGCCTCGCGTGGTGCAGACGCATGGCGATGCCGGACGCCAAATCGCCCGCGCCGCGAATCAAAACAAGCATACGATCTCTCCTTTTTGCAGCGACGCGACCGTGACCGGGCAGGTCAGCAGCGCCGCCAGTTCCTTCGCCGCGGCGATTCGCTGCGGCGTATCCGCTTGGTTGATGAGCACGCGGTCGTGCAGGTGTTCCTGATTCAGCACCGCCGCGATCGCTTCGGGGTCGGCAAGCGTCCGCCCCGACAGCGCCGTGAAGATCTGCGGTCGGTGAACAGCCTCCTCGACCGCTTTCCCGATGCCGGACGCGCCGACGACGCAGATTACCTGATTCGCGTTTGCCGGAATGACCGGCTCGTGCGTATCGTGCGCCTTCAGCGGTCTGCGGGCTGCGCCGTCCGCCTCGATCAGAACGTAGTCCGCAAGCTGCGCCAGCTCCTCAAAGGACTGCTCCGGTGCGGTCAGCTTGCCATTCTCGCACGGCGTGCCGACGCAGAGCAAGCCGCTCACCCGCCCCGTGCGCAGGACGCACGGGATATGCTCCGGCGGGAAGATGTGCGTGGAGGTCGCGACGATCACGGAATTTTCCTCCGACAGCTCCTGCGCCAGACGGTACAAAAGCGTCGTCTTTCCGCCGCCGCCGATGATCGCCGTCACGCCCGGGCGGATATTCAGTTGCTTCGCAAACTCAGCCACAGCGTGCTTCACTTCCAATATCGTTATTCTTCAAATAGAATAGCACAACCCGCCGGTATCGTCAACTCCGATTATTGACGAAGGCGGCGCGCAGTGCTATAATTGCGGTATGGACAAGATATTCAGACCGGTGCTTTCCATCCGCATCTTCGGAGAGGATAAATGCTTCGGACCGGGCGTGGCGGAGCTGCTGCGCCGCGTGCAGAAGGAAAAGTCTCTTCGCGCCGCCGCGATCTCGATCTCGATGGCGTATTCCAAGGCGTGGAAGGTCATCAAAAACGCGGAAGCCGAGCTTGGCTTCAAGCTATTGGTATCCACCACCGGCGGCAAAAACGGAGGAGGTGCGGTTCTCTCGCCAGAGGCCGAAAGGCTACTCGCCGCCTATGATGCATACTGCGGCGCGGTGAAGGACTTCGCCGCCGCCGAATTCGAACGCCGTTTTGAGGGCATATTGTAAGCAAAAGACCCGCTGCGTTGCGCAGCGGGTCTTTGCGTTATTCCTGCGTGAATTTCTCCAGCGCAGCCAAGCGCAGGCAGGCGCAGAAGATCTCCATCGCCTGCTCCAGCTCCTCTACGGGCGGCATCGTCGGCGCGATGCGGATATTGGAGTCGTTGGGATCGACGCCGTAGGGGAAGGTCGCGCCGGCGGCGGTCATCGTCACGCCCGCCTCCTGGCACAGCGCAAGCGTGCGCTTGGCAAGTCCCGGCAGGGTGTTGACCGAGACGAAGTAGCCGCCCTTCGGCTTCTGCCACGCCGCTATTCCCAGCGGCGCGATCTCTTCCTCCAAATGCCGCAGGACGCAGCGGAACTTCGGGCGGATGATCGCCGCGTGCTTCTGCATCAGCTCCAGCGTGTGCGCCTTGTCGCGCAGGAACTTCACGTGGCGGAGCTGGTTGACCTTGTCGTAGGAAATGATCTGGATGCTTTCCAGCTTTTCCAGATACTTGAGGTTATCGACTGACGCCGCCATGACCGAGATGCCCGCGCCGGGGAAGGTGATCTTCGAGGTCGAAGCGAATTCAAAGACCATGTCGGGATTTCCCGCCTCCCGGCAGAGCGACAGAATGTCCGCAAACGGGGCAAAATCGCCCTCGAATTCGTGGATGCAGTAGGCGTTGTCCCATACCAGCGCAAAATCCGGCGCGGCAGGTTTCAACGCGGCGAGCCGACGTACCGTCTCGTCGGAGTATACGATGCCGTCGGGATTGGAGAACTTCGGCACGCACCAAATCCCCTTGACCGCGGGATCGCGTACCAACTCCTCCACCAGATCCATATCCGGTCCGGTCGAGATCATCGGCACGGTGATCATCTCGCAGCCGAAGGACTGCGTGATCTTGAAATGGCGGTCATAGCCTGGCGCGGGACAGAGCCACTTGACGCGCCCGCACTTGCTCCACGGCTGCACGGAATGCAGAAGTCCGTGGGTGAATGCCTTGGAAATCAGGTCATACATGAGCTGCAAGGATGCGTTGCCGCCGACGAAGCACTCCTCCGGCTTGCATCCGAGGATGTCCGCGAACAGCCGTTTCGCCGCGGGCAGTCCCGTCAGTTCGCCGTAATTGCGCACGTCCACGCCGTCACAGATGCAGTCGTCCGGATCGGCGACCACAGTCAGCAAGCCGCTGACGAGGTCAAGCTGCGCCTTGCCCGGCTTGCCGCGCGCCATATTCAGCTTCATGCCCTTCGCTTTCAGCGCTTCGTGCTGTTTCCGTACTTCCGTCAGTTCTCTGCACAGTTCCTCCTGCGTCCGCTTCCGGTATGCAAGTTCCATAATCTGCCATCCCTTTTCCAATCGTTTTTCCTATTATACCCATACTGCTTGCCGTTGTAAAGCAAAAAAATGCGCTCCCTGTCGGCAATGGCAGGGAGCGTTCAAATGAAAGAGTATCATTCGTCCTTCACAATCCGGACGGCGATGCGCTCCTCCGGATCGTCGATGCCGTTCGCCGCCAGCGCGTCCGTGCAGTTTTCCAGCAGGACGTAGTAGACGTTCCAATAATCCTCGTTTTTGACCCAGGCGCGAACGGTGAAGATATAGGTGTCGTCATCCACCGCTGTCATACGCGCAAAGGGCGCGGGGTCTGTCAGGACCTTGTCCGTATTCTCCGCCGCCTGCAGCAGCACCCGCTGCGCGAGCTTGGGATCGCAGTCGTTCGTCAGCTTGAACGGCAGGTCGATCCGACGGGTCGGCTCGGTGCTGTAATTGGTGACGTTGGCGTTCATCAGGTCGCCGTTCGGCACAGTGACGCGCTTATTGTCGATCGTGATGATGGTGGTATAAAACACGCTGATATCGCGCACCGTACCCTCTGCGCCGGACGCCTCGATATAGTCGCCGACGCGGAAGGGCTTGAAAATCAGGATCATCAGTCCGCCCGCAAAATTCCCCAGCGCGCCCTGCAGGGCAAGACCGACCGCCAGGCCGCAGGAGGCGAGCACCGTGACGACGGAGGTCATCGGGATGCCGAGAATGCCGATCACGGTGATGATCAGGACGATGTGCAGCAGGATGTTGACCAGATTCTTCACGAAGCTCTGCACGGTCTTGTCGAGCTTTGAAACGCGATCGGCCCGCGCCATCGCCTTCTTGACGCCTTTGATGATAAAATGGCCGATGATCAGAACGACGATCGCCAGCAGGATCTTCCCGCCGATGTCCACGCCGTAATTCATCAGCTTGGACAGTAGTTCTTTCATAACGTCTCCTCTTTTCTGTGTATTGCGTTGATAAGCTGTCGTCTTCCCTCGGGAAGACTCCATCTCCTCGCAGGCGATGAGCTGATCGCCTGCGCCGAAGCACGGATGCGCCGGCGCGGGGAGCATTTTTGTCTTTCTTCCCTTGTATTGATCCGTTCTTCTTAAAGCTGATATGCAAGCAGGGTCAGTCCGATATAGATGAGAGCCATCGTGCCGAGAACAGCTGCCTGCTTTAATTTATGCTTTGTCAGAAGCCCGATGAATTCGCGCACCGCGGCGTTCGGCCAGAAGTACCATTTCGTCTTCGCGCCCATGCCGATCGCGCGCATTTTCACGCGGCGGGCGAAAACGCCGCTGCGGAAAACGTGATAATTCGTCGTGGAAAAGGCGATGTTTCCTTCGGGTCCGAGCTTTTGAATGATCTCCCTGGAGAATTTCATATTCTCGAAGGTATCGGTCGAGCAGTTTTCCTCCAGGATCCGTTCCTCGGGGATCCCGCGCTCCATCAGATAGCGCTTCATGGCGAGGCTCTCCGGAACGATCTCGTCCGCGCCCTGACCGCCCGAGGTGATAAACGTCAGCTCTTTCCCGGTTTCTTCCTTCTGGCGTTCATAAAAGCCGATCGCGCGATCCGCGCGCCCCTTCAGAAGCGGGGTTAGCGTGCCGTCCTTCCTGAGACCGCAGCCGAGGATGATCAGAAAATCGACGTTCTTCTCCGGCTCGTATTTCGCGGCGAAGGCGCCCGCGACGATCGTGCCGATCAGCATGCACTCAAAGTACAGATAGCCGGCAGCGAACAGATTCGTGAGCAGGTCATGGATCATCACTTCGGTCTGACTGCCCGATACCGAATAATCAACTCGAAAGAGGAAAACCTCCCCGGCAACAAGCAGGAACGACAGCACAATGCCGAGCAGATTGACCAGCCGTTTCCCCTCATGCATGATCAGCGCGATATTGGACACGCACAGCGCGACGGAAAACAGCAGGATAAACGGCGCGGAGAACAGCATATAGTTCTTCGCGGAGCCCGTAACCGTCATGATGAGATAAGCGTTGGAATAAGCCGCGTGATCCGTCAGGATCCGCACTGCAAGAATAACATGGGTGACCATCACCGAAAGCGTGAACAGCGCAAAGCCGAAATAAATAATCGTATTATAGGAATACGGGTTATAGCGGATCTGCTCACGGAACGAATACAGCAGGATGACAGCCGCCGCAAGGCAGTACGCCGCGACAATGACACACAGGACGGGGACATCGTGTGCCGGCCGGCACAGAATGATCAGCCCCACGACGAGCGCGGCCGCAACCGTCAGGAACAGCAGATTATACAGCTTCGGCTTTTTCAGCCGCGTGTTGACCAAATAACGCTTCATAAAAAACCTTTTCCGTCTCATATCGCCATGCTTTATCAGCAAAATTATAAAGCATTCCGAAAGCTGTTGCAAGCATTATTTCTGCGATCCGCCGACGGCAAGCCCGCAAAAAGGCGGGAGGCACAACGTGTCTCCCGCCTCTTAGCTTACTTTTCGCGGAGGAATCTGCGCAGCGGCAGGTATTTGAACACCTGACGGACGTAAGACGGATACTGCGGATACTTCTTCGCAGAGATCGACTCGCCCAGAGATGAGCTGCCCATAAACAGCAGGATCAGCAGCAGCGGTCCGATCATCGACCAGTGGAAGACGCAGCAATTCGTCACCTTCGCGCCGACCGCAACGAAGTACAAAGACAGCCATATCCCCTGCTCGCCCAGATAATTCGGATGGCGCATTTTTGCCCAGAGTCCGGTCGTGTTGAAGCCGAGATCGTAGGGCGCGGGGAGCTTGCTCAGCTCCGGCTGATCTGCAAGCAGCTTCTTTTTGGTCTCGAAGAACCGCCATTGCTGCTCGTCTGCGAAGGTTTCGAGCGTCAGGAAACCCGCGGCAAAGCAGAGCGCGAGCGCGTCGATCAGCCCGAACGGGGTCGCCGCATCCATGCTCGCCAGCGCGGGCAGGCAGATCGCCAGCACCAGCGCGTTCTGATAAATGCTGACGAAAAACAGGTCGAACAGCATCCACAGCGGGCGATGCCGGAGGATCGAGCTGCTGCGCACGATCGCCCAGCGGTAGTCCTCCACGCCGTCCCAGAACCTCCAGCTATACGCGCCCTTGCGCGCAAAATTGACGGTCAGTCGGATGCCCCAAGCCGTGACGAGCAGCGCGTAGAGCACCAGCCGCGGCTGCATGCCGCCGCGCACGGCGATGATCCACGTGTAGACGATGGGCAAAAGGCTCCACAGCTTATCCATCTGTGAAAAGTTGTTTACCAGCTCGCCGACGATAAAGCAGTACGCGGCCGCGCAGCCGCAGACGATCAGCAGGATCTTCAGCGTGCCTGTTTGATTCTCCGTCAGTTCAAACTTGCTGCATACCGCCGCCAGGACGCAGAGGGTCAGGACCACTGCGGCCGCGACCGCAGTGGCCAGATACTTTTTCCAATTTGCTTTCATTTCTCTTTTCTCTTTCTCTCTTTTTTTGATTTTCGGCGGAAAGAGCGCAGCCCCCTGCACGTCAAAGGGGCTGCGGCTTGATGCTCCTTTGCGCCGGCGACGCTTCAGTCGGCGTCCGCCGCCTTTTCAAGGACTTCCTCTGCTGCGTCAGTGAGCTTGTCGACCGCTTCGCCGACGGCTTCGGCCGCTTCTTCCACAAGCTCGTCCGCGGTTTCTTCGCGCTCCGCTTCGACCTGGCAGTCCAGCCCGGAGGGCGGGATCGCAAACGCATAGTTGTCCTTTTCAGCGCCGGGCGTTTTTCTCCACGCCCAAAGCAGACTGCGCATCGAAACGATGCCGTTCTCCTCGTCCCGCTTGATCTCGTAGGGGATCGCGCTTGCCACGAGCGCGCCGACGGCCAAGCCGCCGATGAATGATCCGAGTTTCATGGGAATACCTCCTAATCGTTTCTTCCATTATACCCCACGCGCGGAGGGCATGTCAAGCGGACAGCGAAAGCAAATGAAGCAGAAACCAGACAAATTCAAATGCC
This sequence comes from uncultured Clostridia bacterium, assembly GCA_947165085.1. GTDB lineage: Bacteria > Bacillota > Clostridia > Oscillospirales > Oscillospiraceae > JAZOXB01. Next base: position 32,561 of record CAMUZA010000013.1, read on the forward strand.
CGATGCAGGTCTTTGATGTATTCTGTCTGATCCGTTTGTTCAAAACGGACCTTAACACAAAGCGAGCGCCTGTAAATCCGTTACAGGCACTCGCAGTGGTCCGAGTGACAGGATTCGAACCTGCGGCCTGATGGTCCCAAAGGCGTTCGAACATGGTGTTACATGCGCATGAACTCCATTTGGACCTTTCCGCTCGGAAAAAGATGCTCTCCGCCGGTCTTGTATCCGCTGTCTCCGTGTTCTCCGACGGCCGTTGTGGTCAGATATGTGGTCCCTCCGCAGAACGCCCGTGGGGCGGCTCCCAAAGCCGCCCCACGGGTGTGTTGTCAGTGTAACTCTGCCGCGTGGGATTGTCAAGTCCGAACTTGGAGCGCCGGGCATAGACCCTTTGGAGTACCGGGCACAGACCCCCTGTCAATAATTGCGCCGCAGTAGACAAAGACTAACGACGCTATAGAAATGGGCGGTGCTTACACTTTCGCCAGGTATTCCTTGATACGCTACCAATCCTTCTTTTGAAGCTCGATCCCGATTTCTCCGTCGGGGCCCTTCAAACGGCTGCGGTTCAAGGTCCCCATGGCACCGCAATGAGCCTCTGCAAAAACATACGCGGTTTTGCCGGAAGCGAGGGAAATCTCTACCGGGTTTTCTTTGCTGACGATCATTTCGCCAATTCCTCAAACACAACCCTATGTTCACGCAGAATCCGAACAGCAACAAATTCCAGTTTTTCATCCTCTGTCATATCGATTTGCGGCTCCGTATCAAGATCTATCACGAGCAGTTTTGGGCGGTTGTTTTTAAATACCACGACGCGCCCCTTCTTCTCCGCCAGCTTTGCCACGCGGGAGAAGTTCTGATTTGCCTCCGTTGCAGTCACGATGGCGTTGGTATCAATCGTCATTGTTATCGCCTCCGCCTATAGTATACCACAAATTAGGCGAAAATCAGCCTATATTTTATCGGAATAGACTTATACCAATGTACTGTTTCCCGGTTCCAATGTCCTGTTTTACAGTCAAAAAAGACGTTTTTGGGTATGGACTTTTGAGAAAAAGTGTGGTAGTTGTTGTGCTGCCAACCAAACGGAAGGAGGCACAGCACATGGCAAGAATATCCATCAGCGACCTGTACCGGGACGAGGGCCCGGGCGAAAAGTACGGCGGATTTTTGAACGCCGTATTCCGGGAGGTCTTCACCAACGGCATCCCGGAGGGGTGCGACGAGAGAACGTGGATCGAGCTGCTGATTGTCAAGCACACGTTTCTCGCGGCAAAGAAAATGGCAGAACAAGGCGACGTTGTTTCGGATCTGACCGAAGCGGCGTCGCCTTTCTGCATCGCAGAACATAGCGCAGAAGCATGTAGCGGCGCACACCAGAGCACCACGATACCATCCGGCAGCGGCGCACAGTGTGCGCCACCGTCCCAAAACGATCTTAGGAAGGAGGTGGAGAAATGAGCATGCTGGAAGAGCTCTGGATCAGCGGTTTGGACTACCAGGGGCGGCCCGTGAAGAAGGGCTCCGCCATGGAGCGCAAGATGTGCCTTTACGCGAAGAACGCGGAGAAGATGAAGGGAATGCTGACCGGTCCCCAGGCGGAGCAGTACGAAAAAACGATCGACGCCTTCAATGACGTCCTCACCCAGTCCGAGATCGAAGCCTACGAATTTGGCTTCACCCTCGCCGCCCGCCTCATGATGGACGTCGTGCAGACCATGGAACTTTCGTCCATAGACGAAGCTTAAAGTGTAATACCTTTGAACTAATAATCAGAATGCTGATTAGCATCGGCAAACTAAAGATGAGCAGTGAAAAAACCTATAGCATTTTGTAGATTTTGGTAGAAAAAAAGATTTTTATGTGTATAATAGAAGCATAGCAGAAATAAACTATCTCTATACTTAGCTTGACGTCATACAGGCTGAAACGTAGTTTCAGCCTGTATGACCATAACTACTACTCCATCAATAAGGGAAATAAAACATGTATAAAACGATAGATCTCTTTGCGGGTGCTGGAGGCTTGAGTTTGGGCTTCAAGCAAACCGGCAAGTTCACACTTTTAGCTGCTGCTGAAATACAAGAGTCTGCAAGAGAAACCTACAAGAGAAATATTCCAGACAACCCAGAAACATTCGTGTTCATAAAAAACGTGATTGGTTATGACTTTAAAAAGTTAAGTGAATCCCTTGGCGGAATTGACATCGTGATCGGCGGACCACCTTGCCAAGGCTTTTCCAATGCGAATCGTCAGAAAAACCATCTGATCAGTTTGAACAATGCATTGGTGAAAGAATTCTTCCGAGCCATAAAAGAAATTCAGCCCAAAGCATTCGTGATGGAAAACGTCAACATGCTTGAATCTAATACGCATCGTTTCTATGATTCAGAGAAAGATCATGATGTAATCACAGCATTAATCGAAAAAGGATACAAGATTCCGCTAAAAGAAGACAAACTTTTTATTACAAAGGATGCGATTAATGAGTTTGACATACTAAGCACAGTAAGCGATTGTAAAAAGGTGCAAGCGTTTCTCCTTCCTAAAAAGTTGTTCCAATTACTTCACACAATGAAAAAACACAAAGGAAATAAAGAACGGCTTAAATCATTTCTTGAGAAAAACAGTAAAACATTAACGAAAAAAATTGATGAATATTATAACTCCGCAAAAGCAGAAGATGTTTTGGCGCAGTGGAACTGCAGAAAACTAAAGCACATCAGAGAAGCGATAAGTTCTATCGAAAGTGTGGCAAACTGTGTAGAATTGTCTGAACTAATAGAACTTCAAAAGAATATGCTTGCCGCTCTTGAGATTTACCAGAACAAGCTTATTGGAGACTTCCTACGCACAGATTCAGGCACAATAGTGTTTAAAACAAACTCATATGCAGTGATAGATTATGTCAGCGCAATTCTTGGGGATGACTATTTTCAGCGGGGAGCAACAGTAAATGCAAAGTGGTGCGGAGTTCCCCAGGAAAGAAAACGGCATATCGTTATAGGTATACACAGGAGAGAAGGAGCCGAGCCTATCATTGCGTTTCCGACAGAAGATCCGGCCAGTAAAATCTATACTGTAAAAGATGCAATTTATGATCTGAAAGATTGTGAAGTCTGCTATGATCTCCCATGCCTTCCGGTCCCTTATTCTCCTACTGAAGACATTTCTTCCTATGCGCAGCAAATGAGAGAAGGAAGCGAAACTGTAAAAAACCATATTGCAACTAACACGACTCCTACAGCGAAAAAACGATTTAACGCTATTGAACCCGGCCATAATTTCCATAGTTTATCTCAAGAAATGAAATCCACATATTCAAAACCTGAGCGAACTCAAAATACTATATATTTAAAACTTGACCCTCAAAAGCCGAGCGATACGGTAGTCAATGTCCGGAAATCGATGTGGATTCATCCAACGCTCTCAAGAGCAATTTCAGTAAGAGAAGCTGCGAGACTACAATCATTTCCTGATACGTTCGAGTTTTGGGGATCAAAGGGTTCTCAATATCAGCAAGTTGGAAACGCGGTTCCACCATTATTGTCAAAGGCAATTGCAGAGAAATTATTACAATTGATTTAAATAATGTGAGAACCAGGAGCAGTACTACTGCCCCTGGTTTTTTTCGATTTGTTTCGCATATTTTAAAAATATTGATTATATTTTTAAAATATCAGAAATATTTGAAGATTATTAGTTGACACGGATGAGGTACAATAAATTGCGCAAATTCGAAAAAAGATAGAAATAGACATAGTTT
>CAMUZA010000014.1 GCA_947165085.1 uncultured Clostridia bacterium
AGTTCAGACGTGTGCTCTTCCGATCTCATCGTCCATATTTCAATCCACGCTCCCCGCGCGGGGAGCGACTTGGACGGCGAACTGAACTACAAGCACATCTTTATTTCAATCCACGCTCCCCGCGCGGGGAGCGACCGCAAAAGTACCCAAAAATCGCAGGCAACTTTTGTTTGTATTCACAGTATTCGGTTCCATTCGGCGAAGTTTACCCTCGCCAAACGCCCGAACAACTGAAAACGCCGTTAGTTTTCTCCATTTTTATCGCGCGAAGTTCCCAAGATTCTATGTGCATTTCCGCTTCGCGCAAACGGTCATACCATCAGAACGCCTTCGGGCTCATAACTTGTTTTCCGTCCGAAGTGCTGAATTTTCGACGCATAACTGTTTCCCAAATAGTAGAACCGAAGGCTGTCCGCGTTTTCATCCATAATCGACAGCAGTTTTGCCTGCAGCATCCGGCATTGCGAGGCGTCCACAAGGCACTCAAAAACGGAATTCTGTACGCGCTGACCGTAGTTCACGCATTGTTTTGCAATCTGCCTCAGGCGCTTTTTTCCCTCCGGCATTTCCGTATTGACATCGTATGTAATCACAACCAGCATTCTTAACGCCTCACTTCCACAAAAACGGCGGGTATTCGTCGATATCGCCGCGGAGGTACCGGGCAAGCAGCAGCGCCTGCACATAAGGCACCATCCCCCACTGCACCTTTTCCCCGAGGAATGGGTGTGTGATGGTGTCCGTTTTTCGTTCCTGCCAGTTTTTCAGGAAGGTCTTCCTCGCGGCGTCCGTAAGTTGTACGGCACCGCTGTCCGCGGTCTGAAAGTCGCTTTTGTCGAACATCCGGTTATTGATGCAGCTCAACACAAAGCGATCCGCCATACAAGGACGCAGTTCCTCCATCAAGTCCGCCGCAAGCGACCGCCGACCGGGGCGATCCTGATGCATAAAGCCCACAAAAGCGTCCAGGCCGACCGCCTCCAACGCAGACGCACAGTCATTGGCAAGCAAACTGTACGCGAAGGACAGCAAGGCGTTGACAGGATCACGCGGCGGTCGCCGATTTCGTGCTGTAAATGAAAACACATCCTTGCGGTTGAGGATCATTTCATCCAGCACGTCGAAATAGGCGTTTGCGCCTACGCCCTCCCAGCCGCGCAACGAATCGATATCCGTAGCCGTACAGACCGTCGGGAGCAACTCTTTCAGTCGGCGAGACGCTTCTTTCAGTTGCGGTACGTTCACACGCAAACTGTGATCCCTGCATACCCGCTCCACGTATTGCCGCGTGTTATACAGTTTGCCGAAAATCATCAGCCGTGCGATGCGCACGCTCTGCGCAGGATCGTCCGCGACACGGTACTGCGTTCTGCGAAGGAGTACGTTCCCGCTCGTTTCGCCGACCACCCGCGCAAGAAATCTCCCGCGCGGGGAGCAGAACGACAGGAGCATATTATGATTCGCACAGTAACCCATCAGCGCAGGCGAAGCGCCTGCGTACGAAAAGCAGAGAATGCCCGAAAGCGTATGCAGCGGAAAGCGCGCAATCTCCTGCTTGTCCCGATTGACGACGACGTTTTCTCCGTCAAGGGTAAGATAGGCGTCCTCAGAGGTGACAAACAGCGTGTTCAGCAGTTTCTTCACGGCTCCCTCATCATCTCCTCCAAGTATTGGGATACCGGCTTCGCCCGCAGCATCTTCGGCAGACAGATTTCCTGCAGTGAGCAGGCGCTGCAGCCCTTATGCGGCTTGACTTTGGGCGTATAGCCGCGCCGGTAGCAGTCGTGCATTTGCTCGATTAGTTCCTTGACACGCGCCCGCAGTTCCGGGGTAAAGTCGACCTGCTCCCTGCGGCGGATCTCGCCGTAGTACAGCGCGCCGCAGGGGATCTCGCAGCAGAGCATTTCTTCCAGACAAAGCGCTTGTCCGCACAGCTGCAACGCATCGCCTTCCGTCGTTCCCGGCCTACCGCGTTTGTATTCGATCGGATACGGCTGCCACAGTCCTTCGCGTCCGGCGAGGGTGATGCCGTCCTTCGCGCGTCGGAACTCCAGCACATCACACGCGCCGGACACGCCCATCTCAGCAGAGTGAACGCGTACCGCACGTTGAATCAACGTGTCGCCTCTCGACTCGGAGAATGCTGCATTGTGAGCGTTGGCGTGCATCAGCTCGCCGTCCGTGGTGCGAAAGTTCTCCGCCCACTGGTCCTCAACGTGAATCAGCGCCCACTGCCTGCGGCAGAATGCAAAATGCTGCAGCCCGGAAAGCAGAAGAGACTCGTCCTCGTTATAGGCCATCGATCACTTCCGGTTCCAGTCCGGGCAGCTTGTCTACTGTGATGACGTAATCATCCGCGCTCGAAGGCAGTTCCACCGATTCTTTCAATGTAATATGCACGCTGCGGTGTACCTTGGCGGAGGAATACTGGCCGTCTTTGCAGTTGTGCTGCCACCAGAACAGTTTTACGACCTCCATAGAACCGTCCGGTCGTGCCGCGGAGGCGTCGTTGACAAACAAGGTGCGGAGGCACTCCTTTATTGTTTCCGCATCTTCCTGCGAGAAGCCGGTTTTTTCCGCAAGCTGCACGTTGATCGAACCCTTAACGACATAGAGACCGAAACGTACAAAGTGTTTCATACCCATCGTGTCCGTACCGCGATTGCCGTTGCTCTTGCGTTCACTGCTAACGCTCTTGGTAATCTGCATCTCTTCAATTTCGATTGGAGAAACACTGACTGCCTGATGGATGGATACCGGGCCACGCACTCCCACGGATTTCACATTCATACTGTTGAACGCAAACACCTGGCCGAAGCTTCTGACGTCCAACCACTTTTCGCAGGCCAACGTCTGAAATTCACTTTCGGACTTGACCGCCTTGAAACCGGCCAGTTCTGCACGTTTCAGCAAGCTTTCGGCGCCGTCATCAGCGCGGTCGTCCGACTGTACGAAAATTGCATTGCCGAGGTCCTGCATACGATTGCGAATCTTGCGTTTGATACACACATCTGAGATTTCCCCCATACCGTTATAATCCTGGCGGGGGCGGTTGCCGTTAAGCGGATCGCCGTTGCTGTTTGCCTTGGTGGCAGAGATCAGTACTACAAAGTCGATTTTGTTATTCAGTGTTGCCATTTTTTATTCCTCCATTTCATTGTCTGAATTGTTTTCGTGTTTTGCAAAAAAAGCGTTTCGCTGGAGCTCATAACCCATAAGGTAAATGTTTGCGAGCGGCTTATTCAGTTCGTTTTCTGGGTATTCGCTAAGATAGGCGCAGATTTCTCCGCACAATTGCTCATAGCGTTTTGCCTGCCACGGAGATATGCGTCCCAGGTATGCCTGGTGAAGCTGGCGGTTGATGCGTTCGTAGACAAGCCATGGCCTCTGGCGGTATTCCGACATAAACTTGATCGCATTGGTTTGTCTGTTCTCTTGCGTCTGTGCGTAGTAGTCTTGTTCCGCGCGTTCCATAACCGCTAATAAGCGGCCAAATTGGAAACTGCGATCTTTATGGCTCAACTCCCAAGACATTTCGTTTCCTCCTTGTTTCATATCACTATTGTATTTTTGCATTGCTGCGCAAGCAGCAAAAACGATTTTTCGCCAGATTGCCGTGTCAAACAGCTGTGGCGTCGATGCTCGTCTGCAAAGTATTTGAACGATATCTGGCGGAAATCTGCCGCCGCTCACCTTGCAATCTAAAAGCCGCTGAATATGCTGGCGCATAATCTTGTCGTCTGTTTCCAAGAATGCGCCGCGCTGAATGCCGAAAGCGCAGTTCACCAACTGCTGCAGCGAGGGAGCTTGAATCCCGAATTTCCCGGAATACCAGCAGCATTTGCTGTCCCAGTCCTGCAATCGCCGCAAAAAGTCTGACATCCCAATCTCGTTATAATAGACCGCTGCCAGACGCCCCGTAGTTGCCGCATCGAAAGAGGCCAGCACAGCCACTTCGTTATCAGCCAGCAGCTCCCTTTGCTGAATGCCAAGCAGGGAATTACGCAAGGCTTCTCGGTAATCGGACGGTACAAATTTGGGCGTATCTTCTGATGACCGAAGGCCGCGCATCGGCTTGGGCAATCGTTTCCCTTTGGGATTCCAGCAGATATAAATCCGGTTTCCAACATATTCTCGCACACCCTGTTCGGATGCAAGCCAGCGCAGTGCATTATGTGCTTTTTGAGACGCCACATAACTGACCGTTGCGGCTTGTTTATCCTCCGTAAACCGTCCGCGATACGTGAATCCGCTCGTGTCATTCGCGGAAATCAGCTTTGCGTTTCCGTTGATCGAAACGATCCCCTTCGGATGCTGGATCGCAGCAGGCGCCTCTATCCCATCGATCATACAAAGCGCAGTGTTCCGAGAAGAAATGCAATCCAGATAGTACTCTGTATACGCTTTGTGCAGCCGCCGGTTCTTCCAGCACGCTGATTCTTCGTCGTCGAGTCCTTCCACACGCCAGCAGATAAAATCGTCCGGATTAGCCGTTCCAATTCTGGTCAGCAGATCATCTTGCAGGGTTTTCTTTTCAAGATATGTACGGATCGCCGTTAAGAACGGATGAGAAAACCTGGATTCTTCCCATTGAATCAATTGAGGAAGAAAATAATTCTCTTCTGCAATCAGATACTTCAAGCCATCGCAAAGCGGATGCGGGTTCGTGTTCGCTTTTGTTCCTGAACGGCCTCCGGACGCTTCTGTAACAGGAATGAGGATTTTGGGTTCTCCTTTTTCGATACGCCGTACAGAAAGGAGGTTTCCCAAATGATTGATGGTAATCTCCACATCCGCACTTGTTAAAATGTGTCCTATCGGTGCCAAGGGTTCGTGCCCTTCTTTGTAGCAGCCTACAAGCTGCGGATTGGCATCGAAAGTTTCAATCGCCTTTTGCAATAAACCCATTTATTACGTCACCTCCCCGAATTCTTTCAGCCCGGAAAAGTTCTCTTTCGCTTCACCAAAGGGCTTGATTGTCATTGGATGCAGCGGTTTATGCAGTGTACATTCTTGGGGTTTTGGGAATCGTATGATCCCGTTTTCCATCACCGGATACCAGAAATTTGCTGTCATTTTCCCCTCTGTATTCTCATCATACGATTCGTCGGCATAGGTGATGCCGTGGTACATCAGGCCAAACGCGAGCTGCGGAATATCATCGTAGGCACCCTTGCCTTCGCCGAAAGCGCAGGGTTCCACATAGCCCTGGCACTCTCTGGTTCCGAGAAAAACGTCCCGTCTTCCGCCCTTTTCGATCATTCTCCTGGCGATTTGATGATGCTTGTTTTCGTTCCGGTCTCCGGCGAGTTCCGGTCTGTTCTCATTCCACTCAAAATAAGCCCGCACCTGATAACAACACTTTTTTAGATAGGTATAGTAACTCAAGTCATTGCCTCCGCTATACTTGATCGGGCGTATTCCTTTCACCTCCATTTGAATCGGGTTCATCACCCTGACAGCGTCGATGAACCAAATCAATGTCGGTTTCCAATAGACGGAGTGGAGAATGCCTTTCAGCGCCTCATACGTTGGGACCTGATAACTGCATTTTTCGCCGCCGACACGCATTATCGGATCGGAGAACAGCGCGTAATCGCCAGTTACCTGAAATTCCACAATGTTGTCAAATTTTGTGTTCTTCATATCACACCTCCAAAAAGCCCTGGGATGCAGGATCCATGACCAGGCCTAATTTTTCATTATAATATGGCTCTATCAGCGCAAATGCGAAATCGTCGCATATTGGATACATTGCCTTGTCGGTTAGCAATCGTTCTTTTTGATATGTATATACGGAAACCGTGTAAGCCCTCGCAGATTTCAGCAGTTGCTCCCGGTAATTGTGATCTTCTTTCGCGTGAGAAGAGCAGAGTTCCGTGATGATTCTTTTGCCTTCTCCGTATGGAACGATCACATCCGTTGCGCTTTCATCAAACACTTCAAACGCTTGTCCCGCTGTTTTGAAGGCCTGCCATAAGCGGTAGTTCCCGATGCCTTTGATTCCCTCGTCTGTATACTTGGAATTAAGTGAAAGCAGGTCATAGAGCGTCGTTTCAGGCGTATGAATTGGGAAATCCTGCGCCTCGCCGTCCATATCTTTATATAGTTTTTCGTAATAAAAGCGAATAGCGGCTTCTGACGCAAGATCGTTTCCGTATTCTCCGGGATTCCGCCCAAACGCATCCAGTAACGCAACAGTAGCTATCTTGCCTCGCAGGATTTCCGGCAGTTTCCCGAGTTTTTCGTCCGTTACTTTTACCATATAGACCGCCTGCGGCGTATCGGACTCTCCGTTTCGGTTGCAGCGCCCCGCCGCCTGGATCACGCTGTCCATCCCGGCAGTCAGGCGAAGAACGCTTTGAAATGATATATCGACGCCGGCTTCGATCACCTGCGTTGCGATGCAGAGCGTTTTCGGGCCTTTGTGAAGCGCGTCTTTCTGCCCCTGCAGCGAGGCCTTCAGCGCGTCTACCGTATCCCGGCGATGCTGAACGCACATTGCCGCAGACAAGTGAAACGTATTCCAATCCGGCGCCTGGATGCTCCGGAAGAGTTTTGCCGCCTCTGCTTTTGTGTTGCAGACTACCAGCAAGCTGTCCGTCTTCTCCATCAGGTCATATACCAGATCAGGAACTCCATCCGCAGTCACATCATCCAGCTTTTCAATTCTTGTTCTCTTAAAGACGGCGCGGAGCTGCGCGTCGCAGGCAGCGAGGTCTTTGGGCCGTTCTTTCAGCGGATGGTCTGCTTTGTCAAGGCTCGGCTGTGTAGCAGAACACAGCACTACGGTAGCGCCGCAGATCGTGCTAATAAATTGGATCGCCAGATTGAATAACGTCAGCATTTTTGTCGGAACAGTTTGTACCTCATCTATGACGATTATGCTGTCGCACAGAGAATGAAATCTGCGGATAGATGAGGTTTTCCCGTCAAACAGCGTGTTCAGCATCTGCACCATTGTGGTCAGGATGATCGGCGAATTCCAAGTTTGAATGTACAATTCGCGCTCATCGAGTTTGTCCTGTGAATTCACGTCCTGCACAACATTCGAGTGATGTTCCAATATCAGTCTGTCGTCTCCGACAAAGTTACGGATAACAGATGCATTTTGCTCCAGAATCGACAACAGCGGTGACGTAAAAATGATTCGCCGTTTATTGTACTTTTCCGCGTGCGCGATCGCATAGCGCAAGGAGGAAAGCGTCTTGCCGCCTCCGGTCGGCACATTTAGCGTATAGATTCCGCACGGCAAGTCCGCAGATGTTTTGCAGGTCTCTGAAATCGTCGCTCTTGCCCGAGCAATCATTTTTTCCGTTTCCGACTTTGTCTTTGTATTAGTCGAAAGCGCAGCAATCTTTTCCTCAACAGTATGCAGGCGCTCCTGCCAGATTGGCCGCATGTCCTCCGGCCATTGAGGAAACGACACATCGTTCATAAACTCCGCCGTATCTTGTCTATCGCCCTCGATCAGTGCAGAAAGGAGCAGGCGGGCCAGCAAACCGGCATAAAACGCATAGTCCGCATCCTCGCCGGAGTTTTTATCAAGTATATCCAGTACATTTCGTATTTCTTCGACTGCCGCTGAAAACACCTTTGCAATTTCCGCATTTGTGATTACTTCATCCGATAACACACAGACCGCTTCCGGATAATGAATACCGTCCTTTTCTTTTCTGTACTGCAAACCAATATCCTTTGCCTCGCCGACGCAATCAAATAGTCCGTGGTGTGCGCCAACAGCAAAGGCAATGATTTCCGCGGTGAATGATTCATATGGATCTTGCGATGAATTGAATTGGTTCAGAAGAAACTGACACCCTTGAAAAGAATGGATCACGGAGCCGCGGCGCGAAGCATTTCCCTCCCGGATATACGATTGGAAATCCGGAGAATACTTTCCCATATCGTGGACGATTCCTGCAAGGTATCCGGCGTTGGATAAGCCGCACTCTTTCAGGCACTCCGCAGCTTTCTCCGCAGTTCTGCGCAAGTGTTCAGCTACCGTCTGCGTTTTGCCGTCTTCTCTGACGTGCGCGTAGTATCCCTTCATACCCATCGCATCCCCTCCTTTGGTTTTGCGTTCCTTTTCTACTGGGACGTAATCTAACCTTCCGATTTACAGGATCATCATATATTTGATATCAGATAAGCTGTCCAATAAGCAGGACTGAAGCGCTTGTTTTGACAAATTTTTCAAAATAATCAATCCGGAAGAATGATTTTGTAATACTCCATTATCTGGCGGAAGCGATCCTGTGCGAGGCCGCAGGTGTCGCGGAGATAGCCGGGCTCGCTTTCCCAGTTCTGGAGGCCTCGGTAATAGAAGGCCTTGAGGTCGTCCGTAATAATGAAGGGAACGATGCCGCATCTCAGACATTCCTTGAAGAGTAACAGACGACCGATGCGGCCGTTGCCGTCCTGGAAGGGATGGATGCACTCGAAGCGGTAATGGAACTCCAGCAGATCGTCGAAGGTCTTTTCTTTCTTCGCGTGATACGTTCGGAGCAATTCCTTCGCAGCGATCTGCACCTGATCCGGCGCTGTGGTCGCATGGTCTCCGACCTCATTGGGAAAACGCTTGTAATCGCCTACGGCAAACCAATCCTTGCGGCTGTCTGTCGTGCCGTTTTTGAGCACGGCGTGAAGCTGCTTGATCATGCTCTCCGTAATTGCGTGATTCGCCGCGTCGATGACCAGGTCGATACAGCGGAAGTGATTTGCCGTCTCCACCACGTCGTCCACGCGGACGGGAGCATCCATCCCGATCGTGTTCGTCTCAAAGATCATCCTGGTCTGATCATGAGTCAGGCGGCTGCCCTCCATGTGATTTGAATTGTATGTCAAGTCGATTTGGATCTTGTGATAAATGCCGCCGTGGGTTTTTGCCGATTTTTCTTCCCGCAGGACCGTCAGCAGATCGCGGCGTCCGGCGTCGCTTCTCGGCTTGCGATCCGGTTTCTCTGCAATTTCCGGTATGTTCCAGGTTTTCCCGATGAGCAGCGCGCCGGGAATTCGCCCAAGCGCACAGTAATTGCGCACGCTGCGCTCGGAAAGTCCCCAGCGTTTCGCGGTCTCCGCGACAGAAATATAATTCATAACCCGTACCTCCAATACTTGCTTTCGGCAATATTATACCGCCTTATCGGCAAAATAGCAACCATTCAAACAGAAATATTTTTAGCAATTATTTGCCGATACGGCAGAGGGAGCTGCGGTTTCTCTTTCCAAAAATATGTGTGCAATGCATATAAAGTGCCCGCCGATTACACATCGGCGGGCACGGGCTGATCGTAAGACGCGTGGCCACCTACGCGGGGAAGTTCCTCGTCTTTCTAATCACTGTTGATTCTGCTGATGGAGCGGTTGCGGTTTGATAAACTATTATGTATCTTGCGTGGCTTTTTTGCCTTAATTTTGCCTTAATTCTATATTGACCTATATTTTTTGTAAATGTTTTTTGACGAAAAAGTTCCCGAAATGGTACCAAAAGGTACTAAATGACAAAGATTAACACTACTTAACAAATACTGAAGGATTTTCGAGTCCTATATCGTCCACCAAAAAATCAGTCATGCCGTGTGGCATGGCTGATTTTTTTCGTGGGCGCAGGACGAGACCGTTTTTGTCAACCGCACAGGCGGCTTTCGCGTAATCGCGGACTGCTGCTTGCAATAGGCGCTACGTTATGGTATAGTGAAAACAGAATCACGCGACGAAAGGGAGTTATACTATGAAACGACTGCTTTGTTTGCTGCTCGTCTTTATCCTGCTGCTGACGCTTGCCGCCTGCAAAGGAAGCCAAACCCACGGTGAAAGCGACGACAAGCCGCAGGACGCTGACGTGACGACACAGACCGATTCGACCGAAAAGGCGGCGTCGCCGTATCCCGTCGGTCTGTTCATGCTGCGCTGGATCGGCGACGAAAGCGGCGCGTATCTGCCCGGCGGCAACGAGTATGAGGACTACTACGGCAGACCGATCTCGCTGCTGGACACGATGTACAAGGAAAACGAGACGCTCTGGTGCGAGATCGGCGAAGACGGGACCGGGACGATGCATCTGCCCTTCGGCAGAGACCCCGTGGCGATGGACTTCAATACGGACGAGCCAGGCACGCTGCGCTACGGCGACTATGTGGTTCCCTATTACACCGACGAGGATGGCTCATTCCGGTTCCCAGAGGACGACGTCACGATCTACTGGGACGTGATGGAGCCCTGCTCGCAGGCGCGGCTCGATCTGGTCTTTGAGGGCAAGGGCGGCACCGTGCCGCTGTCAGAGGCGGAGGTCGGCGATCTGGTCTGCCTGGGGCAGTTCATTCAGGACGAGTATCAGGCGCAGCTTTCCCCGATCCGCTGGCGTGTGATCGACAAGCAGGACGGCAAGCTCCTGCTTCTGAGTGAAAAGCTGCTGGACAGCTTCGCCTACAACACCAATCCCGCCCAGGAAGTCCTGACGGACGTGACGTGGGAGAACTGCTCGCTGCGCGCCTTCCTGAACGACGAAAGCGAGGACGGCTTCCTGTCCATGTTCACGCCGGACGAGCGCGCCATGATTCTGACGACGCATCTGGAGAACAAATCAGCAAACGAGGAGCTGATGGCGCAGTGGGGCTCGTTTGAGGATCAGGGAGAGAAGAAGTATTCCGATCTGGCGACGCAGAGTCGTCCGGACGATCCCGACACGGACGACCGGGTCTTCCTCCTGTCCTATCAAGAGGTGCTCAAGTACTTCGGCGAGCCGACGGAGCCCTATACGGGCGACAGCGACTATCCTTTCTCTGTGATGAAGTGCAATTCTGACTGGTGCGCCTATGTCACAGACGCTGTTATCACCGGCTACTACGACAATGCTACCCGCGCCGGCGCGTGGATGACCCGCACGCTCTGCAACTCTCACAGCGACGAGGACATGGTGGTCTACATCACCAGCGACGGCGAGGTCTTCGATTACTTCACCTACGCCTCCATGTTTATACGTCCCGCCCTTTGGGTCAGCACGGAGGGCTGAACAGCCTTCTTAATGAAAGCAGCCGCGATTCCTCGCGGCTGCTTTTCAGACTGCCAAAAACGGCGGAGCGCAGGTACTTCGGAGGGAAAGAAAGTGTGAAAGAAAACCGTCAGGGTTGTCTTTCACGTTCAATCAAACAGGATTTTCAAACTGATTTTAAGTTTGAAAATCCGCATGAGCGCGTCAAAAAGACTTTTTTGACACGCTCAGCAGCCGCGATTCCTCGCGGCTGTTTTTCTGCGCTCGGAAGGAGAAATCTTACCGGTCAGCAGACTTTAATCTTATGATTGCTATTTCCGTCCGTATATGGTATACTTGCAATATTACGGCGTCAAAAAGGAAACATCATGTGACGCCGCCACAGAAAAGAGAAAGAGGAACTTGGAATGACAATCTGTGTTGTCTGCGACGTGCTGGGCCGCGAGAACAACGGCACGACCATTGCGGCAATGAATTTGATCCGCTCTCTGCGCGCAAAGGGACACGCCGTTCGCATCGTCTGCCCGGACGTCGAGCGCAAAGGCGAGCCGGACTATTATGTAGTGCCCACGCTGAAGCTGGGACCGATCAATTCGTATATCAAAAAGAACGGCGTTGTGATCGCAAAGCCGGATCGCAAGGTGCTGGAAGCCGCGCTGGACGGCGTGGATCACATACATCTGATGGTGCCGTTCATGGTGAGCCGCGCCGTGTTGAAAATCGCGCGGGAACGGGGTCTGTCCGTCACGGCAGGCTTCCACTGCCAGGCGGAAAACTTCACCTCGCACATCTTTATGAAAAACAATCGTCTTGCAAACCTGCTGACCTACAAGAATTTCTACCGCCACGTTTACCGTTATGTCGACGGCGTGCACTATCCTTCGGAGTTCATCCGCGGCGTATTCGAACGATGCGGCGGCAAGACAAACGCCTACGTGATCTCCAACGGCGTGAACAAGCAGTTTCGTCCGATAGAGGTCAAGCGTCCGGAGGAGCTGGAGGGCAGGCGCGTGATCCTGTTCACCGGTCGGTTCAGCAAGGAAAAATCCCACACGGTTCTGATCGACGCGGCGAAAATGAGCCGCCACGCGGACGAGCTGCAGCTCGTCTTCGCCGGCGACGGACCGCTCAAAAAGAAGCTGGAAAAGCGCGCCAGAGGTCTGAAGCATCCGCCGATCTTCCGCTTTTTCTCCCGCGAAGACCTCCTGCGGGTCATCAACAGCGCCGACCTCTACGTCCATCCGGCGGAGATCGAGATCGAAGCGATCTCCTGCCTTGAGGCGATCTCCTGCGGACTGGTGCCGGTGATCTCAAACTCCGAGCGCAGCGCGACGCGCTTTTTTGCGCTCGACGAGCGCAACCTCTTCCCCTGCAACGACAGCAAGGCGCTTGCCGAGCGGATCGACTACTGGCTGGAGCATCCGGAAGAGAAGGAAGCGTGCAGCAAGGCATATCTCGGCTACACCAAGCAGTTTGACTTCGATCATTGTATGGATCGCATGGAGCAGATGATCCTGGAGACTCACGAAAAGAAGGCGCGCTGATGGCGAAGAAGATCATCTACTACGAAGACGAGCTTCACGACGATTTTGCCGGCAACGGCATTCAGGCAAAGCCCGTTCCCGCGGATTTCCCCTTTGCGATTCGGAATATCTTCTGGCGGATCGCGGAATTCATTCTCTACCGTCTGATCGCGACGCCGGTGGTCTATTTGATCGGCAAGATCGGCTTCGGTCTGAAGATCAAAAACCGCAAGGCGCTGAGAAGCCTGCGCGGCAAAGGATATTTCCTCTACGGCAACCACACGCAGACCATGATGGACGCCTATACGCCGACGATCGCGGCCTTCCCGCGCCACGCGCATATCGTGGTCGGAGCGGAGGCGGTCTCCGTGCCGGTGCTGCGCCGCTTCGTGCAGCTTCTGGGCGGCATTCCGGTGCCGGGCAATCTGAAGGGCTACCGCCCGTTCCTGGAAGCCCTGCATTGGAGAATGGAGCAGAAGCGCGTCGTGACGATCTACCCGGAGGCGCATATCTGGCCGTGGTACACCGGCATCCGTCCGTTCCCGGACAGCAGCTTCGCCTATCCCGTGCGCGAGAACGCGCCGGTCGTCGCGTTCGTGACGACCTTCCGCAGGCGCAGGGTCTTCAAAAAGCTCTGGCCGTGCCTGACCGTGACCCTCTCCGAGCCGTTTTACCCCGATGCGTCGCTTTCCCAGCACGAGGCGAAAAAGGTCCTGCGCGACGATGTCTACGACTTTATGTGCCGAACCGCCGCCGCGCCGGACAACTACGTCTATTACGAATACCGCAAAAAGTGATCGCACTCCCCCAAAAGAAATCATACGGGGGAGTGTTTTTTTTCGAAAAAAACGTGTTCCAAAGCGGCGGTTTTTGTGGTATAATAGACTTGATATGGAGGGATACTTATGAAAATCACACTCAATCCGGACGCCGAGATCGTCGCGACCATTAAGGAAGGTCTGAAGCAGACCGGCGGCTACTGCCCCTGCCGACGCGAGCGTATTGAGGACAACAAATGCATGTGCAGGGAATTCCGCGAGCAGATCGCCGACGAGAACTACGAAGGCTTCTGCCACTGCATGCTGTACTACAAATCGAAATAGGAGGCAAGTATGGAAATCATCGTAACAAAGGATAATTTTGAACAGGAAGTCCTGAAGGCGGAGCAGACCGTTCTGGTGGACTTCTTCGCGACGTGGTGCGGCCCGTGCAAGATGGTCGCGCCGATCGTCAAGCAGATCGCAGACGAAGGCAAGGCGAAGGTCTGCAAGATCAACGTGGACGAGCAGCCGGAGCTTGCGATCCGGTACGGCATCGACAGCATCCCCACGCTGCTGGTTTTCAAGGGCGGCGAGCTTACCAACCGCGCCATCGGCTTCCGCAGCAAGGATCAGATCGAAGAACTTCTGTAAGAAAGCAGTCAAAAAGCCGCGCTGTGAAAACACAGTGCGGCTTTTATGTATATTTGTATGTTTTGCGGTATTTTGCTTTTGTATTGCGGAACTGTTTTTCTTTACCCGAAGCATGCGTCGATCGCCTGTTTTACGAACTGCGCGGTGCCGGCGCCGCCCGCTTTGTCGATGTTCTCCGTGAACTCGCCGCCCGCCGCGTACATCTGACCGAGCGAGCGCAGGATCTCCGGCGTACAGCGATAGTAATGTTCGCTGATATACGCCTGCAAACGCATGACCAGCCCGCGTGTTTCATCGCACTTCGGATCGCCGTCTCTGTGCTTGTCGAAGTCCCCGAATATCGACATCAGACCCGCGCCGATTTTCTGTTCCTCCTCCGCAGAGCGGTCCCTGCTCTTCTCGGCGTACTGCCGATAGGCTTCGGTCTGCCCCCAGCGTTCTTTCGCCTGCCGCGCGCGGCGCTCCATCGTTTCTTGCTCCATCTGCTTTCCTCCGTTTTCGGAAAAGGCTCCGGCCGGTTCGGTCGAAGCCTTGCATTTTATAATTCGCGCAGCGCGTCGATCAGGACGGTCTTCGCGTTCGTTTTTTCGTCGCGGTACTTGACGATCCGCGCCGGCGCGCCTGCGACGACCGCGTTCTCCGGCACGTCGGCGGTCACGATCGCGCCCGCCGCGATGACGGCGTTCGCGCCGACCTGCACGCCCTCCAGAACGACGGCGTTCGCGCCGACGACGACGTTGTCGCCGACGACGACGGGCGTTGCGCTGGGCGGCTCGATCACGCCCGCTAAGACGGCGTTCGCGCCGATATGGCAGCGTTTTCCGACCGTCGCGCGTCCGCCGAGGATCGCGCCCATGTCGATCATGCTGCCCTCGCCGACCTTCGCGCCGATGTTCAGCACCGCGCCCATCATAATGACTGCGTTGTCGCCGATCTCCACGCCCTCGCGGATGATCGCGCCGGGCTCGACCCGCGCATGGAGGTTCTTCACGTCCAGCATCGGGATCGCAGAGTTGACGGCGTTGTTTTCCACGCGGACGTATTCGATCTTCTCTGCGTTCGCAAGGATCTGCGGCTCAATGATCTTCCAGTCGCCGAAGAGGATCTTCAGCCCGTTTCCGCCGCAGAAGACTTCCGCACCGGCGTATTCACAAGGTTCTTTTTCCTGCACATAGACGCGCACCGGCGTTTTCTTCTCCGCCGTGCGGATCAGTTCAATGATTTCGTATGCTTCCATCTTGCCCTCACCTGCGTTTGCTGCGGATCATTTCCCGCCAGTCCAGATCGCCGCGCTGCAAGCCGAGGATCAGCATTTCTGCGGAGGCGAGATTCGTCGCGACGGGGACGTTGTAGGTGTCGCAGAGGTGGATCGTCTGTACGATCTGCTGATCCTCCCAGGGGTCGATGCTGTTGGGGTCGGTGAACATCAAGACCAGATCGACCTCGTTATAGGCGATGCGCGCGTCCACCTGCTGATGACCGCCCTGATTGTGCGACAGCAGCAGCGTGATGGGAAGTCCGGTCGCCTCCGCGACCAGCCGTCCGGTTGTGGCGGTGGCGGATATACTGTGTTTTGCGAGGATGCTCTTGTATGCCGTGCAGAACTGAACCATCAGTTCCTTCTTCTTGTCATGCGCCAGAAGCGTTATATTCATACGATCACCTCATACCACTCGTTATACGGAAGATTCGTATTCTTACAGTTTCATCAGCGGCATCGGCACGCCGCGCAGTCTTCTGGATATCCGCAGGCACGCCTCCGCTGCGCCGCCGCCCGCTGCCAGAATCAAAGCGCTGCCGAAGGCGGCGGAAAGCACGACCTTCGGGTCCTCCGGCACGATGCCGAGAAGCGGCAGCCCGACCTCGTCCATAATGTCGTCCACGGTCAGATCCATTTTGGAGAACATGCGCGGCGTGACGCGGTTGACGATCAGCCGGACCTCCTCTTTCCCCTCGAGACTCAGTAGCTCCGCCGTGCGGCCGGCGTCCCGCATGGAGGCGGGATCGGGCGTGGAGATCACCAGGCAGCGGTCGGCGTACTTCGTCGCCAGACGGAAACCGCCGCCGATGCCGGCGGGCGCGTCGATCAGGCAAAAATCAAACTCCTTCCGCGCGTCCTCCAGGAGCTTGTCGAAGTCCTCCGGACTGATCTGATCCTCGTTCTCGCGCATTGGCGCGGTCAGCAGGAAAAGGCCGGAAAAACGCGGATGCTCCAAAGCGTCGGATAGACTGTAGTAGCCGTGGATCACGTCGGTGAACGCAACGATCGCCTGATCCGCCATGCCCAGCGCGATATCCAGATTGCGCAAACCGAAGTCCGCGTCGATGCACAAGACCCGCTTGCCTTCCACCGCCAGACACGTCGCGATCGCGGCGCAGAGCGTCGTTTTGCCCGTGCCGCCCTTGCCCGAGATGACGGAAATGACCTCGCCCAATGCATTCACCTTCCTTTGCTCCTACTAATCTGATTATAGTATACTGTATTTTACGCCTGATTTCAATATGGTTTTTCGCAAAAATAGCTTGAATGGAAAAGATATCTGTGATATGATAGCAAGAGAAATGCGAACGATTATCGTTTGGGAGGCAGCTATGGTCAATCGCAAGCACAGCAAAAAGCGCGACGCCATTCTCGACTGCATCCGCTCCACGGAATCCCACCCGACCGCCGACTGGGTCTACGCGCAGCTCAAGCCGGAGATCCCCGATCTTTCGCTTGGCACGGTCTACCGCAACCTTGCTGCGTTCAAGGCCGAGGGCGTGATCGCCTCGGTCGGCACGGTGGACGGCATGGAACGCTACGACTGGCGAACCGCCCCGCACGCGCACTTCGTCTGCACCCACTGCAAGGCGGTCATCAACGTCGACGGGGTCGACCCGCCGCAGGCGCTCGCCGAAAAGGTGACCTGCGGCTCCGTGCGCGACTGCGTTCTCACCTTCTACGGCATCTGTAACCAATGCGTCAGCGTGGACGCACAAAATACAATCATTCAAACTATGGAGGAACAACAATGAAAAAGTACGTATGCCCCGTTTGCGGTTATGTCCATGAGGGCGACATGCCCGAGGATTTCAAGTGCCCGCTGTGCGGCGTCCCCGGCTCGAAGTTCAAGCTGATGGAAGACGGCGCCCCTCTGGCGGCTGAGCACGTCTTCGGCGTCGGTGCGAAGCTTGACGGCGTTCCCGAAGAGGACAAGAAGTTTATCCTCGACCAGCTCAAGGCGAATTTCAACGGCGAGTGCAGCGAGGTCGGCATGTACCTGTGCATGGCGCGCGTCGCCCACCGCGAGGGCTATCCGGAAATCGGCCTGTACTGGGAAAAGGCAGCCTGGGAGGAAGCGGAGCACGCCGCGAAGTTTGCCGAGCTGCTCGGCAGCGCGCTCGAGCCCAACATGACCGACTCCACCAAGAAGAACCTCGCATGGCGCGTGGACTGCGAGTTCGGCGCGACCAAGGGCAAGTTTGATCTCGCCGCCTGCGCGAAGAAGAACAACCTCGACGCCATCCACGACACCGTCCATGAAATGGCCCGTGACGAAGCCCGCCACGGCAAGGCGCTGGAGGGTCTGCTGAAGCGCTACTTCGGCTAAAATGCTGCGCTTCGTTTCCGAGGCGGAATTAGAGGCGAAACAATTCCGCGCCGCATTGGAGTATCTTGACGACGGGTGGATTCGAGACCATGCAATCCTGTGCTGTAAACGCAGCAACGGCTGGGGCAGATGGTCAACCGTCTACTACCATCTTCCGAGCGATACGTTCTGCAAGCTGGAATTCGAGTGCTGCGGCGTAGATCTTTCCGATGACAGATGCGCTGCCGCCGCCGTGATCTCACGCGAAGAAGCCATGGCGATCATGGGCGACAGAGATAAAGCACGGCTGGAAACGCGCATCAAAGAACAACAGAAAGCGCCCGAAGCCGCAAGGCCCTGAAAGGACTTCCCGACCGCTGCTTCGGCAAACAAACGACCGCTAAAAATACAAATATTCTGGAGAAGAAACCATGTTATCTAAAAAACCGATTCTGAACGCGATCCTTACCTTTGTGGTCGCCGCGGCACTCGTCGCGCTGTTCAATTTCGTGCTCAGTCTGATCCACAAGACGACCTTCATGGCAGAGATCGGCGGCAAAGGCGATATCATCATTGACGTAGTCGTCTGCCTCGCCGCCGCTGTCGCGGGCTACTTCCAGGCGAAGAGCAAGGTCGCAAAATAACGTTTGGCCAATTGCAAAACCCTAACGCGTTTCCGAGAGAAGAAGGAGCGATCCTTCTTCTCTCTTTTTTTGAATGCTTCAAAGGGTTTCGATTATCCGAAAATGGTGTCTCACCCGCCTGCGGAGGCAATTCTCCTTCGAAAATGGTCCTTGCGTTTTCGCGGCAGTTGTGATAAAATGCACTTGCCACAAAAAACAGAGGAGGAAAACAGTATGAAAAAACTGATCGCATTGCTTCTGATCCTTGCGCTCTGCCTGTCTCTCTTCGCCTGCGGCAGCAAATCGTCAAAAAAGGACAATGACGATGACGATAAGCAGACGGTCGAAGAGGACAAGGATGACGAAAAGGACGATGGCGAGGAATCAGAGGACGACGAAACCGAAGTCTCGATCCTGCCCGTTGTAACGGAAGCGACGGAAGCTACCGAGCAGACGGAAGCTACCGAGGAAACAGAGACGGCCGGCAGCGTCAGCGAGTTCTTTGCCGCATACGGCATGAGCGAGCAGGACCTTCTGGTTCATTCGCAGGACTATATCGAATACGACGAATACGGCGATATTATTCTGTATACCACCGCATCCGGAGAGGAGCTTGCAAAGGCAGCCTACAACGCCTGCAAGAAGGCTTCAGATGACGGCGAAGTCCTCGACTACTGGACGGAGGATCCGGTTGAGTTCTCCTATGAAGAAGATCAATGGATCTATTACAGCTTTATGCGCGACGGCAAATTTAAGACTCTTTGGGTCACCTCCGTCATTATGGATGGCGACTACATGGAGTACGTGATCAGCATCGACTGATCTCAGTCTGAAACACGGGGTCACTTTGTGACTCCGTGTTTTTTGCGAAAAACCGTGCAGTCTGCGCCGATCTCGTGAGTGTTTCCTCTTGTAATATTGAAAAAGTTGTGTTATAATTTGTTTATTCTGATAGAATCCAACCAAAAACGGAGGAAATGATATGAAAAGAGTACTGATCGTAAGCCTTCTGATCCTTGCGCTCTGCCTGTCTCTCGCCGCCTGCAAAAACAGCGGCTCCACTGATGCGTCCGAAGCCCCGGCAGCGACGGAAGCCACGACCAAGCCGACGACCAAACCGACGACGAAGCCCACGGAAAAACCCACGGAGAAGCCCGCAGAAACGACCGCTCCCGACGCTGCGCAGGATGATACCCCGCAAGACACCTCCGATTCCGTGCAGCATTCCTCCCAGTCCTTCGAGGACGTCGTAAGAGGCTACTACTACACCTGCCAGAGCATGTCGGATGACGGCATCGTCCGCGACTACTTCTCGAAAGAGCCGATCGAATTCTCCTACTACGGCGAGGACGTCGTCTGGTACGCTTACAAGAGCAACGGCGAATACCGGAGCGTTTATATTGCCCGCGCCGGTGATTCGGATGACGGTATGGGCTATTCGGTCCAGTGGGGCTGATCTCACAAGCCGCAAAAGCGGAGTCACAAACGTGACTCCGCTTTTTTCGGTTGTCGCTTCTCTCTTGTATTCTCACGGCAGATGTGTTATAATGCCGATATAAAAACAATCCGGAGGATATCACATGAAAAAGATACTGATTGCAAGTCTTCTGATCCTTTCGCTCTGTGTGACGCTTACAGGCTGCTTCGGCGGCGCTGCGGCAAACCAGACGGTCGAGGATAAGCTCAAAGCCCTCGGCTTCAGCGAACAGGATCTCACGCCCCAGTCGGGGGATTCCATAACGGACGAGATCACCGGTCAGGAAGAAAAGCGTGCGGGCGACTTCTATCTTACTTCCGCCGCTTCCTTTGAGGACGTGCAGAAAACCGTCTACGACGCCTGCGGCAAGGCTGCGCAGGACGGCAAGGTCCTCGATTTCATGACCGAAGAGCCGATCGAATTTGAACCCCAGGAGGCGGAAATCGTTTGGTACGCCTACATGCGCGAAGACGTCTTCTGTCACGTCGCGATTTCGCTGTACGCCCCCGCGCAGGGAAGCACCAATGCGATCTACCTGCTCCAGTGGGATTGATCCGCAATCACAGTCATTCATACAGGAGGTTTTGAACATGAAAAAAGTACTGATCGCAAGTCTTCTGATTCTTTCGCTCTTCCTGTCTCTCGCCGCCTGCGGCGACGACAGCTCCGAATCGGCGTTCGACCCCAACTCCCTCAGCGACGTGCTGCTCGCGCACGGCGGCTTCACCGAGATTGACTTCAAGGTCGCCGCGGAAGATCGCGTCTGGATCAACGAGAACGGTGAGATCATGCTGACCACCACAGCGACGCACGAGGAAGTCGCAAAGAAGTGCTACGACGCCTGCAAAAAGGCCGCGCAGGACGGCATCGTCCGCGACAGCGACGAAAACCCGATCGACTTTGCCTTCGAGCTCATGGATGAAATCCAGTTCTGCTATAACTACAACGACAAATTTGAAACGCTGTGGCTGATGCGGAGAGGCAACGATCAGGAAGCCGGCACCGAGGACTTCCAGCTATTCTGGGAATAATGGCATTGACATAGAGAAACAGCCGCACTGTGTTTTGCACAGTGCGGCGTTTCTGTTAACTAATCTAACCGGCGATATTTTGAATGAAGCGCATCAGGATCGTCGCGACCTGCGCTCGGGTTGCGCTGCCCTGCGGGTCGAGCCTGCCGCCATTGCCGCTGATCAGTCCCGCGCCGACCGCCCAGCCGTAGGACTCCTTCGCCCAGGCGCTGACCTTGTTTCTGTCCGGGAACCCGGTCATGCTGTCATACTGATCTGTATTGTAGCCTTTGTATACGGAATAACGGAACAGGATCGCTGCCAGTTGTTCGCGGGTGATTCTGCCGTTCGGGTCGAATCTGTCGTTTCCGAGGCCGCCGACGATGCCGTTTTCCGCCGCCCAGGCGACCGCCCTGGTATACCACTGACCGCCCGGCACGTCGGTGAAGACGTTCGTTCCTTCCCTCGGCTCGCCATCATACCGCCACAGAACGGTGACGAGCATGGCGCGGGTCATCGGCGTGTTCGGCTCGAAGGTCGTGTCGGTCATGCCGTTAAAGAGTCCCTCCTCCACGGCAAAGTCCACCGCCTCATGGTACCAGTCTGCCGCTTTGACGTCCCGGAACTCGTAAGACGGGCAGTCTCTGCCGCCGTCGCAGGGTTCGTCCGGCTGCAGCGCAGGAATGGTCTCGGTGCGGAGCGTGCCGCAGACCGTGCAGGTATAGGTGATTCTGCCCGTACTGTGCGCCGTCGGCGCAAGCGTCACCGTCCCCTCAGACCAGGTATGCTCCGCCATCGGCGTGAAGTTCTGCCGGTAGGTATCGCCGCAGTTGGCGCAGGTATACTCTGTATAGCCCGGCGCGGTGCAGGTCGCCTCGACCCTATGTTCCAGATAGTTGTGTCCGGTCGCCGGCGTGATGATCTGCGCGACGAAGACGACGCCGCAGCGCGCGCAGTGCGAGCCTTCCGTTCTGCCGTCCGCGATGCAGGTCTGCGCGACCGCCGGATCGATCACCGTCTCATGTCCCAACGCGGGGATCACGGTCTGCTCCTGCAGATCCGCGCCGCAGACCGCGCAGTATACTCTGTCGGTCAAGCCGCTTTCCGTGCAGGTCGCGGCCTTGCCCGCCACGCTTATCTCCTGATGTCCCGTCGCAAGAATGCGCTCGGTTTTCGTTTCGCCGCAGAGCAGACACGTATAGAGGCGTTCGCCCTCCTCGGTGCAGGTCGCAGGCTTCGTAACGGAGCCGCTGTTCCATTCGTGGCGGCACGCGCCGCCCTCGTCCGGCTCGACCCAGACTGGCGCGGTCACGGCGATATCGCCGTCCGCCTCCACGATCTTCAGATAGTAGAACGGCTGCGTGTTGTCGATCGTCACGTCAAGTTTGCAGCTCGAGCCGGTCACAGTATAGGTCTGCACCGTCAGTCCGTTTTCGCCGATGACGGAAACGGTCGAGATGCGCTCGCCGTTCGGATCGCTGATATCTGCGGTGATATGAACTTTCGCGTCGTTCGTCTGGATGATGTCGCCCATCAGCGCGCCGTTCAGATAGTAGTAGATCGTCAGATTCTGATCTTCGGTGGCGTAGACGCGGCGCTGCGACATTGCGCGGTAGAGTCCCGCCTCGGTAAAGTCGTTCGTCAGAATGACCGAGCGGTGGGTGTTGGAGTCGCCCCAGCGCCTGCCGTGGTTGTCCTGATTGTTGGTCGGCGCGACGTGCCAGCCCATCGCAAGGCACTTGTCATACTCCGAGTAGCTTCTCCAGTAGCCGCTGTTGAGCACCGAGCCGCTGCCGTTGCCGACCTCAATCAGGCAGATAATCTCGTCGCGCGCTTCGTTATAGCCCGCGTATTCGTCGAAGGTGCCAAAGGTGACGCCCGGGTGGTTGAGCTGGGAGACGACCGGCGCGTTTTCGATATATTTCGTGTGCGATACGGGATTGCCGTTCTCGTCCAGTCCGCGGTCTGCGTTGACCATCAGATCGTTATACAGGTGCATGCCGGCGTAGCCGAGCTTGTCGTTGAGCTGGCGGTTGTTCCTCGACACGACGCCGTAGGTGTTGAAGGTGTTCGTATGACCCGGACCGGACGACCACGTCATCTCGTAGCCGTAGGCGGCGACAAAGTCCGTGCTTTTGGCATTGTATTCCGCCGCAGTTGCCCGCGCGTTTTCCCATTTTATCTGCGTGCCGGACTTTTCCAGCGAGGAAAGATTGTAATAGCTGGAGACTGTCGCTGTGGAGGAGGTGTCAAAATAGTTCGAGTGGTCGGTCACGATCAAATAATCGACGTCCTTCGCATTCATCGCGTACTGGTACGCCTCCGCCAGCGAGCCGGCGCCGTCGGAATACTCCGTGTGCGAATGGAGCTGTCCGAAATACGCCCGCACCTGCCGGTCTCCGACGTAGAATTCCCACGTTTTTTCGGCTGTTTTTCCGTCCGCGCGCGTCACGCGCAGACGAACGCTGTGCGCCCCGCTGCCCAGCGCGTCGTAGGGCGTGTAGGTCGCCCGGCCGCCTGAGAGGGTCGCGGCGACCGCCGCGCCGTCCAGCGTCATCTGCAGGGTCGGATTGGAGCCGCAGTTGATGAGCTCCGCGGCGATCTCCGGGCGGCTCTGCGTATCCGCCGCCGTGCTGTAGAGGGGCAGAGTCTGCCCGATCAGCGGCTCGTCGCGAATGATCGCGAGGTTGCTTGCGCGGTAGGTCACGCCGCTCTCATTGGTCGCCTGCGCGTAGAGCGAAATGCTTTCGTGCCCGAAAAGCTCCGCGGCAGGGATCGCAAAGACGTACGCCGTGCCGTAATGCGAGGAAGACAAAACCTGCTTCGCCGCGCCGCCGTCGAGGGCGTAGGTCGCGTAGAGCGAGGTGATCTTCGTGTAATCGGTCAGCCGCACCGTAAAGGAGTAGTCCATGCCGACATAGGCGTCCGGCGCGGAAACGCTCGCCGCCGGACTGACGACGTAGCCGTAATTCTGCGGATCCGCCACGCGGTAGAAGCCCATGGAATACATCGCCGTGCTGCCGCCGTTATAGGTCCAGCCGGTGAAGTTCGGGGCGTAGTACTCCAGACAGACGTGCTTCCCCGTGCCGCTGTAGACCGCCGTCGCGTTTTCGATCAGCCAGCCGCTGCCCTGCCGCGTCAGCGTCCATTTGGTGTAAGCCGTCTGCGAGGGGTTGAAGAAGAGATCCTCATTTTCCTTCGTACAGAGGTAGCGCCCGCGATTCTCAAAGGTGTAGTACGTGCCGTCCGTATGCACCGTAAAAATCAGCGCGCCGTTGCCGAGCGTACCGCCCGCCACCGAGACCGTCGGAATATTATAGCCGTTCTCCGAGGCGGTGTACGCCATCGCCATTTGATAGGAAATATTGTAAATGACGACCGTATCGCCCTCCACGGGCGGTGCCGTCAGCGCCGTTCCGGTGACTGCGAGCGCCTGCGCCGGCAGGACAGACAGCAGAAGAGCGATCAAAAGCAGCGCAGCGCATAACCGTTTCACCATAGCGTTCTCTCCTTTATCTTATCTTTGTCTTCAGTATATCAAATTGTTTTTTTCGCTACAAGCCCCAATTTCAAAGATTTGCAGCCATCACACGTCGCAATTGTTCGGCGTGCCGCCGGTCGTCGCGCGCAAAGCGCTCAAACAGCTCCCGTTGTGCCGGATAACGTGCCGCCGCCTCTCTCCACTGCCGTGCGGCGCGCTGCTCCTCACCGTAAGCGTCGCGCAGGTCCGCCGCAAGAGAACGTCTGCCCGGCGCGGCGCCGCTCATCGGCTCCGCTCTTCTGCCGTAGAGCAGAAAGTACAGCGCGGCAAGCTGCCGGTAGTGCGCCTGCTCCTCCGTCCCCATTCTTTGCAGAAGCTGTGTAAAGCGGCCTGCCTTCATGCTGCGGTAGCCGCGCGCCAGCGCGGAGATCTCCGCGAGCCACTCCCGCAACTCGTGCTCAGACGGCTGCTCCGGCATCGGCGGTCGCTCCGGCGGTCGCTCCGGCGGTCGCTCCGGCGGTCTGCCCGGCATCGGCGGCATCGGCGGTCGCTCCGGCGGTCTGCCCGGCATCGGCGGCATCGGCGGTCTGCCCGGCATCGGCGGCATCGGCGGTCGCTTTGGCTCCCCGCGACGCGCCTCCATGACGCGCGCCCAGACAGCCCGCGCCTTCTTCGGGTCGATTTTCTCCATAACAATTCCTCCCGTCGAGTTTCTGCGACAGTATATGCCGCAGATTTGGAAGTCGTGCGCGAAAAAACGCCCCTCCGAGGAGCAACCTCGGAGGGGCGTTTGATGATTTGGTATCAGCCGGCGTAGGCCGCGGCGGATGCGCCGTAGTTATACAGAGCTTTCACAAGGGCTTTCAGATTTGCGTTGCTGTCGGTCTGCTTGGACTGGACGTAGGCGTAGACGCTGTAGGACAGTTCGTTGCCGATCTGCTCGTCGTCGCGCTCGAAGACGGCGGTCACGGTGCTGCCGAACTCCTCGGCGCTGATGCCGGTGAAGCTGATCTCATAGACGCCGCTCCCGACGGACGTAAACGAGGTGTAGGTCTGCGTTCTGCCGTTGATTGCGACCTCGACGGAGAGGCCGCTGACGCTCTCCGCATGGAAGCGGAAGGTCATCGCGACGCTGTCGGTCAGCGTCAGACCCGCGGAAATCCAACAGGTGTCCGTGTCCGCCGCGCCGTCGAAGCTCGCGGCGTTGCCGGAGAGATTCGAGAACGTGCTGCAGCTCGTGCCGGTCACGCCGGTGGTAACAAGGGCGTTCGTCTTGTAGTTCATATAGGTCTGCGCCGCCGCGCCGTAGGCGAGCAGGTCGGAAAGCAGGGTGCGCAGATTCGCGGGAGTGTTGTTGTCCGCCAGCTTGTTCACACAGTAAGCCTTGACGGAGTAGTTCGCCGCGCTGACGGATTCCGTCGTGCCGTTCTTCGTCGCGTAGAGCGTCGCGGAAATCTCGTCGCCCATGCACTGCGGGTTGATGCCGGTGAACTTGAACTTCAGGCTGCCGCTCTCGGTCGTATAATCCGTGACCGTCGTATTCACACCGTTGAACGTGAAGACCATATAGGGATTGCTGTAGCCGGACGGGACGGAAACGGTATAGGTCATGTCGATCTTGCCGTTCAGCACCGGCGCGGCGGAATTGATCTGCAGGGTGGAGCTTGTGCTCGTCGGGTTGGTGGTGTAGTAGGTCAGGCTGCCGGAGCCGAGCTTGTAGATATAGAGCGGTCGGTCCTGACCGTAGCCGCCGTTGTACGGACGCCAGCCGGCGCTCGAAGTGTTGTAGCTCATGATGTTGGCGTTGTTGCTGCCGCTCTCGACCAGGAAGCCGTCGTCGGAGGCGACGATCGTCCAGCCGGTGGAGTCGCTGCTGCTCAGAGAAACGTTCTTCGCGCCGGTGGAGTAGAGATTGCCGCCGCTGCAGCCGATCACCGCGCCGACAACGCTCGATACGCCTTCGTCATAGGTGAGCGTGCCGCCGGAGATCGTCCAGACGTCGGTGGACGCGGGATCGCTGATCGTGTCGCCGGTGTAGGTGCCGCCCGGCTTGATCCAGTTGGAGGTGACCGTCTGGGACCACGCCTTGCCGGTCGCCTTGCTGGTGATGACGAAGGAGCCGCTCGTGAGCGCGCTCAGCGAAGAAACCTTCGTGTAGGTGGAACCGCCCTGACCCGCCTCGCTGCGCGTATAGAGCGCATAGAGCGTGACGTCGCCGGAAGGATGATAGGTGCCGGTGCGGATCGTCGGCTTAACGGCGGTCTCTGTTGCGAGCGCCGCTTCGACCCAGCCGGAGAAGGTGTAGCCCGTCACGGTGGAAGCCGTCGCGGGAAGCGTTACGCTGCCGCCCTCGACGCAGCTTGCCGTCGTGGTGCTGCCGCGGTCGTTGAAGGTCACGGTATAGGTATTCTGCTGCGTCTGATAGCTATAGTGGCAGACGGAGCAGGTGAAGATCGTGGTCGTGCCGGAGGTGGAAGAGGTGTAGGAGCAATCCGCCGTCTGCGTATCGCCGCACTTGGAGCAGGTCCTGCTGTGCGTGCCGTTGTTGTTGGAGCTCCATGCGCCGTAGGTATGAGAGCAGGAAGTTGCAGGCGCGGTGGTGTAGTAGGTAACGGTAGCGCTTGTGCCCTTCAGGTACAGCGCCAGATCCTTCTGTCCGCTTGCGTAGCAGCCGAAGAGAGAGCTGGAGTTGTTGTACTTCATCAGGTTTCTGGTGTTGCTGCCCTGCGCGGTGACGCTCGCAACGCCGTCGGTCACAACGATCTCCCATGAGCCGTTCGCGTCGAGCGTGGTCTGTGTTTTGAGGTAGTTGGAGCTGGAGGACGCCGCATAGAGGTAGCCGTTGTTCCCCGCGTCATAGAAGCTCCATGTGCCGCCGGTCGTACCCGCGCCGAGCGTGAACTCGCAAACGCCGTCGCCGAGGGTGATCGTATTGCCGCTCTTGGTGATGGATGCCTGCGCGCGGTTGTTGTTGTTCTGGGTGCTGCTGATCGCATAGTCATATTCCGCCGCCGCGATGACGACGCTCGAGCCGGAGGTCAACTGCGATTCGTCTGTGACGAGCGTATAAGCGCTGCCGCTGCCCTGTCCCGCTTCGCTGCGGGCGTAGAGAGCGTAGAGGGTCAGATTGGTCGACGGCTTGTAGGAGCCTGTCAACGCCGTAGGTGCGGTGGTCGTCTCGCTGGGGATCGCCGTAGTGACCCATCCGGAGAAGGTGTAGCCCGAAACGGCGGAGCCGGCAGGCAGCGTCACGGTGCCGCCCTGTACGACGGTCGCGGTCGTAGTGCTGCCGCGGTCGTTGAAGCTGACGGTGTAGACGCTCTCCTGCGTCTGATAGCTGTAAGCGCAGACGGAGCATGTGTGCGTCACGGTCGAGCCGTTGGTCGTGGAGGTAAAGACGCAGCTTTCGGTGACCTTGTCCGCGCAGCGCGAGCAGGTTTTGCTGTGGGTGCTGTTATTGTTGGATGTCCATGCGCCGTAGTTGTGTCCCAGCGCCGCGGTCGCCGTATGACCGGAGATATACTGCCCGCAGTCATTGCAGTAAACGCCTGCCGTATAGCCGCCTTCGGTGCAGGTCGCAGCGACCGCCGCCACGTTCGTGGTGTTGGTGTGGCTGCACGCCGAAGCGGTCGTGGTCGTGTAGGTGAGCGTACCGCCGCCGCCCTTTTGGAACAGGTAGATCGCGCGGTAGGTGCCGGAGGCGTAGCCGCGGATCGCGGTGTTCGAGGTGGCGTTCTCAAAGATATAGTAGTTCGTGTTGCCGGCGCAGCTCAGATAGACGCCGTTCGTCAGCAGCGCGTTGTTCTTCGCAAGCACGAGCCACTTGGTCGAGCTGTAGGTAGAGCCGAAGGCAAGGTTGCGGTTGGCGGTGGAAGAAAAGCCGAGGTAATTCGAGGAGTTCTCCACCGGCGCAATCGTAAAGCCGCTCTCGTTGTCGCCGGAGAAGTAGAACTCCGCCGCGCCTGTCGGCAATGTGGAAATCGTGCGCGCACCGTCAGACTCGGGAACGGAGACCGCAGTGTCCGTGACGAGCATATCGCCGCTGTTGACCGATCCGGTCGCAAAGTAGAAGTTGTCGGACGCCGAGGTGCTGCGCAGCGCGGCGATCAGGTAGGTTCCCTCCGTTATCTCGCTCTCGCCGACGAGAGCATAGCCGCTGCCGCCGCCGGAGGCGGTGACGTGGCTGTAAAGGGCGTAGAGCGTGCACGATGCGGTCGGCGTATAGGTCGTCGTGTAGATCATCGCGGGCTTGGTCGTGCTCTCATTGACCGTCGCGGCGACCCAGCCGACGAAGCTGTAGCCGCTCGCCGCGGTCGGGGTGGTAAGATTGATCGCCTCGCCGGAGTAGCCGGAAACCGTGGAGGTCGTGCCGTCCGCAGACAGGGTCACGGTGACAGAGGTTTTCTTTGCAAAGTTAATGCGGATGCTGCAGTTCGTCGACGGGCTGACCGTGAAGGTGTTGCCATTCTGCACGACGCTCGCCGTGCCGGAGAGGATCGTATAGCCGGAGGCGTAGTAGCCGGTCGCGGGCGTTGCAGTGATGACATAGCCAGAAACGGAGACCGTGCCGTAGCTGGAGTTGTTGGTGCTGGCGGAGACGGTATAGGCAGAGCCGCTCGAAGGCGTCACCAGATTGGAGGGCATCGTGTAGCCGGTAAAGAGCCGCCAGGCAAGCTCCGGATAGTCGACGAACGGATTGCGGCAGCCCTGAATGGACTGGGCGATGTCGTTTCTCTGCATCTCATAGGTATCGACGGGGTCCGCCGCGTGCCATTCGAGCAGCGTCTGGATGTCCTTGATCGCAACGGTCGGCGAGCTCATCGAGGTCGCCACGACGTAGTCGTACAGCAGGACGCGCGCCGCGTCGCCCTTGGAGGCGTCCAGCGGTTCAAAGTAGGTGTTGCCGTAGTAATAGCCCGCCGTGACAGCGCCGTTCACAGAGTTGGTCACCGCAGTCTTATAAGCCTCCGGATACAACTCGCGCACGTTGGCGTACTTGGAGTTGCCGCGGGTGGAGTTCGCCTTCTGATCGGTCGGGCGCATGGAGTGCAGGTCGCCCTCGACCGCATTGCCGCCGAGAGAGTCCGGCCACATATGCTCGCGGTTCCACGTCGATCCGTCCCATGAACTGCTGGCGGGGCGGTTGGCGTAGAACAGCGTGATCTGAGAGCTGCTGCCCTGATAGGCGTCGGTGTACGGTAAGTAGGTTTTCAAGCCGTCATAGCCGACGGTGCTGCGGTTGGACGTGATCTTCGTGCGCAGGGTGCTGCGCAGGGTGTCGCCGCTCAGGGCATTCAAGGTCGCGAAGGAGTAAGCCCCCGTCCAGTAACTCTGCGCCGCAGAGGAAAGCGCAGTGCAGGTCACGCCGCGCACGCCGGAGTTATAGGCGTAGTTGTTCGCCGCGCCTGCAGTCAGCGACAGTCCCGCAAACAGCGAAACGAGCATGGCGAGGGCAAGGAGCAGCGAAAGTGTTTTGCGAACGGTTCTCTTTTTCATGTGGTTGCCTCCAAAAGTCCGATTTTTTACTGATACCACTATAGCACATTAGATTTCAATATGCAAACCGGATTTTCACCAAACTCTATAAAAACGCCCCTCCGGGGCGTTCCCCGGAGGGGCGTTGTGCTGTTTTTCAGATCAGCCGACGTAGGCCGCGGCGGAAACGCCGTAGTTATACAGCGCTTTGACCAGCGCCTGCAGGGCGGCGTTGCCGTCGTTCTGCTTGGACTGGACGTAGGCGTTGACGGTGTAGGAAAGCTCGTTGCCGACCTGTTCCCCGTTTCGCTCAAAGACGGCGGTCACGGCGCTGCCGAACTCCTCGGCGCTGATGCCGGTGAAGCTGATCTCATAGACGCCGCTCCCGACGGACGTAAACGAGGTGTAGGTCTGCGTTCTGCCGTTGATTGCGACCTCGACGGAGAGGCCGCTGACGCTCTCCGCATGGAAGCGGAAGGTCATCGCGACGCTGTCGGTCAGCGTCAGACCCGCGGAAATCCAACAGGTGTCCGTGTCCGCCGCGCCGTCGAAGCTCGCGGCGTTGCCGGAGAGATTCGAGAACGTGCTGCAGCTCGTGCCGGTCACGCCGGTGGTAACAAGGGCGTTCGTCTTGTAGTTCATATAGGTCTGCGCCGCCGCGCCGTAGGCGAGCAGGTCGGAAAGCAGGGTGCGCAGATTCGCGGGAGTGTTGTTGTCCGCCAGCTTGTTCACACAGTAAGCCTTGACGGAGTAGTTCGCCGCGCTGACGGATTCCGTCGTGCCGTTCTTCGTCGCGTAGAGCGTCGCGGAAATCTCGTCGCCCATGCACTGCGGGTTGATGCCGGTGAACTTGAACTTCAGGCTGCCGCTCTCGGTCGTATAATCCGTGACCGTCGTATTCACACCGTTGAACGTGAAGACCATATAGGGATTGCTGTAGCCGGACGGGACGGAAACGGTATAGGTCATGTCGATCTTGCCGTTCAGCACCGGCGCGGCGGAGAGAATCTCCAGACCCGGCGCAACGGTCGGGGCGGTGGTGTAGTACGTCGTGCCGGAGGTCATCGTGAACTTCGCAACGGGGCGCGTGCTTGCTGCGGAGAAGCCGTTTCCGCCGTAGTAGCCGCCGGATACTGTGGCGGACGCGTCGCCGTAGTTGGCATTCGTGTCGTTCTGGCGGTAGATCATGCTGCCGGAAACGCTGCTGACCCGATATTGGACGCTGCCATTATCATAATCGGCAACGTGCTGGGTGGTGACGACGACAAGATTGCTCGTGCCGTCATATTCAAACGGCGTGTCGAGGGTCAGATTCTCCCAGCCCGTGCTGCTGCCCATCGTCGGCGTGCCGGAATAGACGAGGGTCAGAGCGGAGGCGTAGAACGGGGCGGACGTGGACAGCGAAGCGCTGCTCGTGGTCGCCATATAGATATTGACGTAGTCCGGACTGATCGTTCCGGTGGCGGTATTCACGTAGAACGCGATATCGGTGATCGTGCCTGCCCCGCCGATCTCGGCGGCGGTGTAGAGCATTTCGTTCGTCGTGTACTTGTAGTAGAAGTTATAAGGAGAGCCGGTTTTGTAGCTGCTGCTGGTCGAGCCGGAATTGCCGACCTCCGCAGAAGTCGTCGAGCCTGCGCCGTCGGCACGGGTGTAGCAGGCGTAGAGCATGAGGCTCGCCGTGGGCGTGTAGGTGCTGGTCAGAACGGTCGGCTTCGCCGTCGATTCAGGGTCAATCTGCGCCGTAACCCAGCCGGCGAAGTCATAGCCCTCCAGAGTGGAGGCGGTCGCCGGCAGCGTGACGCTGTCGCCGTCGATGCAGGTCACGCTCGTCGTGGCGCCGCGGTCGTTATAGGTCACGGTGTAGGTCGGGCGCGTCGTCTGGTAACTGTAGGCGCAGACGGTGCAGGTGAAGGTCGTGGTCGCGCCGTTCGTCGCGGAGGTATAGGCGCAGTCGTCGGTCACAACGTCGGAGCAGCGCGAGCAGGTCTTGCTGTGCGTGCCGTTGTTATTGGAGCTCCACGCGCCGTAACTGTGTCCGAGGGCGGCGGTCTGATTGCCCGTGTAGGTATCGCCGCAAACGGAACAGGTGTAGGTCGTATAACCCGCCGTCGTGCAGGTTGGCGCAGTCACAACGGAGGTGTAGCTGTGATTGCCGGTGGCGGCGATCGCTTCGGTGTAGCTGTCGTTGCAGCGCGAGCAGGTATAGGTCCGCACGCCCGCAGCGCCGCAGGTAGCGGCGGTCGTCACAACGGAGGTATAGTTATGTCCGAGGGCGGCGGTCTGATTGCCCGTATAGGTATCGCCGCACTTGGAGCAGGTGTAGGTCGTGTAGCCCGCAGTTGTGCAGGTCGGCGCGGTCACGACGGAGGTGTAGGTATGGGTGCAGGAAGTGGAGGTCAGGACGGTCGTGTAGTAATTCGTGCCGCCGGAGCCCGCCTTGTAGATGTAGAACGTCTTATCCGAGCCGTAGCCGCCGGAGTACGGACGCCAGCCGCCGTTGCCGTTGTTTGCGTTGTAGGACAGCTCATTGTTGCCGGATTTGATGGTGAATACGCCGCCGGATACCGTGAAGGTCCATGTGGTGGAGTTGCTGCTGCTCAGCGAGATGTTTTTCGCACCGGTAGAATAGAGACTGCCGTCACTGCAACTGATCACGCCGGAGCTGATCGTCCAGACGTCGGTTGACGCGGGATCGCTGATGGTGTCGCCGGAATAGGTGCCGCCGGCTCTGACCCAGTTGTTTGAAACGGTCTGGGACATCGCGTAGCCAGTCGAAGAGCTTGTGATGACGTAGGACGCGCCGTCTGCGATGTCGCTGACGGAGGTGATCTTTTCATAGTCGGAGGAAGTGCCGGTGCCGCCGACCGTATAGCGGTACAGCGCGTAGAGCGTGACGCTCGCGGTGGGCGTATAGCTGCTGCCTGCCGAGAGGATCGTCGGCTGTGTGGTCACGTTGTCGTAGCTCGTCGTGACCCAGCCGAGGAAGGTATAGTCGTGGGAGGTATCGGTCGGCGTGCCGGACGGCGTGGGCAGGGTGATCGCCTCGCCCGCATAGCCGCTCATCGCGCTCTGTGTGACGCCGGAGGGGGTCGAGAAGGTCACAGTCACGCTCGTCTTCGCGGCGAAGTTGATGCGCACCGTGCAGTTGCTCGACGGTGTGACCGTGAACGTGTTGCCGTTCTGCGTGACGGTCGCTGTGCCGGAGGTCACGGTGTAGCCGGAGGCGTAGTAGCCGGTCTTCGGGCTGGCGGTGATGGTATAGCCGCTGACGGAGACCGTGCCGTAGCTCGTGTTATTGGAGGTCGCCGTCACGGTGTAAGAGGACGAGCTACCGCTGCCGGAAGAAGGCGTGGAGTAGCCCGAGGGCACGCTCGCACCGAGGAGCTTGAACGCAAGCTCCGGATAGTCGACAAAGACGTTGCGCACGCCGGTGATGGACTGCACCGCGTCGTTTCTGCCCATCTCCCAGGTATCGACGGGGTCTTCCTCCATCCACTGCAGCAGGACGGCGCGGCTTTCCATGACACCACCGGTGCCGTAGAAGCTGCTCGTGTTGCCCCAGCGCATCAGATGCTGGAGCATCAGACGGGCAACGTCGCCGTGCAGATTCGGAAGACCGGTGCTCGCCTCGGAGTTCGGATCATAGTAGCTGCTGCTCGCGCCGTAGGCGTCGTTGCCGCGACCGGAATTTTCGGAAACGGAGGTCGGACGGAGCATCATGATGTCGTTCTCGTCACTGCCATTTAGCCCCTTGGAGTTCGGCCAGGTGTGCTCGCGGTTCCATGTTTTCCCGCTGTCCCATGTGCCGTTGAGCTGCGTGCCGGAATAGAAAGAGGAGATATAGCTGTAGTTGCTGTTCACGCAGTCCGTGTACTTGTAGAGATCTCTTGTCCCGTCATAGCTGGTCGTGGAGGTCTGCTTTGCGACGAGCATATTGTGGATCGCCGTGCCGAGCGCGCTGGAATAGAACGACGTATCTGTGCTGCTGCTGCCGGAGAGCGCGGATAGGGTTGCGTAGGAATAGCTGCCCGTGTAATAGTTCTGCGCGTAGGTCGTCAGGAAGGTCGCAGTCTCGCCTCTGGCGCCCCAGTTTGCAATATATCCGCTGTTTGTGACGTAATTGACGTCCGAGGCTTTCGTATAGCCGGTGGACGTGCCGGTCAATACGGCCGCGCTCGCAGTCAGCGAGAGTCCCGCAAGCAGGGAAACGATCATCGCGAGGGTGAGGAGCATCGACAGGATTCTGCGAATGGTCTTTTTATTCATTTTCGTTGCCTCCGATTATTGCCGATTTTCTACTGATAATATTTTAACACACGCTTTTTCAAGATTCAAACGAAAAACATACGAAAATCGGTTACAATTTGTTTCTTTTTCAAAAAGGCTGCGCGCTCATGCGGCTTTTCAAACCTAAAATCAGTTTGAAAATCCTGCTTCATTGAACGTAAAAGACAACCCTGACGGTTTTCTTTCACACTTTCTTTCCCTCCAAATGACCTACTCCCTACCTTTTTTTACAGTCTGACGCAGCGCCCCCGAACCGGGGACGCTGCGTCTTTTTTTATTTCTTTATTCTTTGTTCATTTTGATTCTGAAGTCGACCGAACGCTTCAGGTATTCCAGGTATTCCTCATCGCGGCACATTTCCTTGCCCGGCGTGTCCGAGAGCTTCGCCACGGGTCTTCCGTTGACGTACTGCAGCTTGATGACAATGTTCAGCGCGGACTCGCAGGTGTCGTTTGACACAAAGGTTCCGATGCCGAACGATACCTTGACTTTCTCGCAGAAGTATTCATACAGCTTCTGAGCGCGGTCGAAATCAAGGCTGTCGCTGAACAGGAGCAGCTTCGTCTTCGGATCGACGCCGAACTTTTTATAGTGAGCGATGATTTTTTCGCCCCAGGCATACGGGTCGCCGGAGTCGTGGCGAACGCCGGTGTAGTTGTTGACCATCGAACGGTTGAAGTCGAGCAGGAACAGATCGGTCGTGACCGTGTCGGTCAGCGCGGTGCCGTTATCGCCGTCGTACTCCGAATACCAGTCCTTCATCGCGTAGTGGTTCGTGTAGGCAAGCGGGATCGAGTCGATGCCCTGATACATCTGGACGAACTCATGTGCATAGGTGCCGATCGGCGTGACGTTATATTTCATCGCAAGGTACACGTTCGACGTACCCACGCAGTTTTCCGTCTCGGTGATGAAACGGCGCACCACGACCTCCTGCCATTCGCGGGACAGACGGCGGCGGCAGCCGAATTCGGCGAATTTGAACGTATAGATCCCGTCATTCATCGCCTTGATCTTCGCGTCAAGACGCTCCTCGGCGGATTTGCGGAGCTTGTCGTAATCAAACTTCATGCGGAAATAGACTTCGTTGATGATTTCCAGCAGGTAGATTTCAAACTGCATCGCGGAAAACAGCGGTCCGTCGACGACCACAGACAGCTCTCCCTGCGGACTCAGATCGATCGCAACATAGTCGCGAATGGGGTGCCAGAGGCGGAGAAACTCCACATAGTCGTTCTTGATGAAGCGGATCGACCGCAGATAATCCAGCTCATTCTCCGTAAACCGCAGAGAGCAGAGATGATCGACCTGCGCCTTGATTTCGTCCGCCATTTCGGGCGTAAAGACGACGTCCTTGTTGCGGCACTTGAAATAATACTTTCCGCACAGGTCGGTGTGCTTATGGAAGATCACCTGATCCATGTTGAATTTATAAAGATCCGTATCAAGCAGAGAAATAACGATCGGTTCGAGTTTCATGGGATTCGTTTCCTTTCTGTTCATAAATGCCGGGATCTCTCTGGTTCTATGGAAGGGTAGATCAAAAAAGATACCGGCCTCCAAGCAGGAAATGCGGCAAATTTTTGCGCAACGTAGGTTTACCGCCAATGGTCGACTTGGATTTTATAATGTGCGCACATGTGATTTTGCCAGGGAAACATAGTTTCCCCAAGCTACTACAGGAGCAAAAAATTCCTCAGCAAAACAGGAAAAATCTGTTTTGTCGCGTTATATCGCTGACACTAAGCCGCATCCGCCAGCGCGTAGGTCTCCACGATCCGGTCATACTCCGCAATGCTGGTCTGCAGCAGATTCATAAAATCGACCTCTGCATACAGACCGTCTGCGTTTGGCGTGAGCCCTGCAAAACGCATGGGGACAACGGCGGGATGCTGCTCCAGATCCAGCAGCGGGGCAGCACGGAGTTGATCGACGGTCTCATAGACCATATCGACGGTGCAATAGCTGCTGCCGTCCTGCCCGCGCCAGCGGCAGAAGACCAGCTTGCAGCCGATGGGGGTTTTCTCAATCGC
>CAMUZA010000015.1 GCA_947165085.1 uncultured Clostridia bacterium
CAAACACTGGTCGATCCATTAGTCCGCGCAGCGGACGCAAACGACTCTCCCCGCCGACCCATCCATTCGGATAAACTCTGATTCGATTCCCCTTTCTCCTATCCCAGAGTAAACTTTTTACTTTTTATTATACAACTCTATATTCTATAAGTCAACGACTGCAGCGCGAATAGCCGTCAAATAGTCTTCTCGTAGGATACTGCGCAAAGCGGCGATGCAGACTTGATTTGTGTGCTGCATTGTTGTACAATGTAAACACATAATATTGCAAAAGGAGATCACGAAATGAAGAAATCGATTTCACTATTCCTTGCGGCGATCATGATTCTGTCGCTTCTGTTCACCGCCGTTTCCTGCAAAAAGGACGACACCCCGATCGAATCGACGTCGGAGCTGGTCGCTACCGAAGAGACTGAATCGACAGAAGAACCCGCTATGACCGAGCCTACGGCAGAAACCGAGCTGCCCACCGAGGAAACCGCCGTAGCGCCGCAGCCTTCTGACCCCTCCCCTCTTATGTGGCGCGTTATGGACGCGGACGGTCATGAACTCTATCTCTTTGGCACGATCCACGTCGGCGACGAGCGAAACGACGCCGTGCTGGAGCGCATCTCCCCTGTTCTCGAATCCTGTGACGCACTGGCGGTGGAATTTGACGTTGTTGCCTACGAAGGAAACATGCAGCAGATGATGCAGGACATGATGCAGTACGTTCTTGTCGACGGCAGTGTCATTACAGACTATATGCCGGATGAACTGTATCAAACCACCTATGATCTGCTGCAAAAGGCGGGATTGATGCCCAGCGCATTCAAGCAGTATAATCTGGCATGGTGGGCGCAGATGGTGCAGACAGCAATGCTGGAGGTTTACGTCGATCTGAACACAAACAAGGGCATGGACAGACTGCTGATCCGATACGCTTATGACAAGGATATCCCCGTGCTGGACGTAGAATCCTCCGCATTTCAGATGACGCTGCTCAACAGCTTCGACAACGAGCTGTATCTCCTGCAGATCGAGGATGCGCTGCGGCAGGCGGAAACCTACAATACTGATACGCATGATCTATACGAGCTCTGGCTTTCCGGCAGGAAAGATGCCTTCTGGGCGTATATTGCAAATGAGACTGAAACTGCTGGAGACTACACGGAAGAACAGCTTGCGCTGATCGAGGATTACAACTACCGTCTGGTGGACGAGCGCAACCTCGGCATGCGAGACAAGGCGATCGAATACCTGAACAGCGGCGAGACCGTGTTCTTCGCCGTCGGCGCTGCCCACATGGCGAATGAAGCGGGACTCGTGCAGCTTCTGACCGACGCGGGCTATACCGTCCAGCAGATCGAAGTACGGGAGGATTGATCGTGCTATGCTGAACGGAGGCTGGATCGCGAAAACGGAACGGTTTTTGATTGAAAAAATCGACGAGTCCAACTATCTGAACGACCATCCGGTGGATAAAGCATACCGCATCGAGCATACCTGTCGCGTGGCGAATATCGGACGGCAAATCGCCGCAAGCGAGGGATTTGACGAAACGGAGATGGTCCTCGCCTGCCTCC
Organism: uncultured Clostridia bacterium; assembly: GCA_947165085.1. Lineage (GTDB taxonomy): Bacteria > Bacillota > Clostridia > Oscillospirales > Oscillospiraceae > JAZOXB01. Next base: position 1,566 of record CAMUZA010000015.1, read on the forward strand.
TGCACGATATTTCCTACTGCGAGGACTTCGGCGAGGAAGGCTGGATCGAACACGGCAGACGCGCCGCGGCGATCGCAAGACCGTTTCTGCGGGAGCTTGGGATGGCGGAAGACCGTATCAATGACATTTGTTACGGCATCGCGATCCACGTCGACGACAAAGCCGACTTTGACGGGGAACGCACGCCCTTTGCGCTGTCCGTCGGCGACGCGGATAATATCGACCGCTTCGACGCCTACCGCATCCACGAAACGCTGTATCACGACAGCTCTTTGGAAAAACCGTTGGAGGAAAAGCGCGAATATGTGGAAAAGCGGCTCGGCAGACTGCGGGAACTGATGGATATGCCGCTCGGCACAAAAACGGCGGAAGAACTGTGGAAATCACGGCTTGCGTTCTACATTGATTTTTACGAAAAGCTCGCCGCTCAGATCGCCTGCAGCAAAAGCGTCCTGCCATAATTGAGGGGTAAGCTATGAAAAAGTACGTCCAGCGCGCACAATATTGGTTTTTGGCGCTGACGCTTCTATCTTTTGTTTGCATTGTTGCCGGTGTAGTATTGCGCATCTTTTCCTATGACAGTTCACAATTCATTTGGCTGCTGATTCTTCCGATTCTCATGTTTCTGCTGTTCTTTCCGTGCTATATCGCTGCTGCGCGTTCCTATCTTTTGATTGACAGTGAAAAGATTGTTTTTCCGGTGACGCGCAGTCCGAAAACAACCCTCAAACGAAACACAGTGCTTTTTTCGGATATCGCATGGGTCGAAGAAAGATTTTCCAAAGGAGATTTTGTATCACAGACATTGGATACATATTACTATACCTTCCACATGAAGAGCGGAGATTCCTTCACGGAAACGCTGTTTCCGTATGGAAAGAAGCAGGAAGTAGAGATCGTCTCCATCCTCAAAAGCAGAGTAAAATATAAGCCAGAATAATAACACACACCGGCTCTCCCTTCTTCGGGGAAAGCCGGTGTCTTTTGTTGTGGGGAAGCAATCATTCGTATTTTCTTCGGCGGCGCAGGAGTATGACGCCGAGCGCCAGCAGGTACGCGCCGATCACATAGTAGAACCACGTTCCGACGCCGCCCGTTGCGGGCAGCTCGACGCCGGAGGCGTTGCGTATCGTCATCAGATAACCGGTATTGATGTTCTTTATCTGTCATTTTTCACACCTCTGACACAGAGAATGCTAAACGCAAAATACCGGCGACGCCGGTCATGCACCGGTGATCTAACGTCATGTGAAATAATCATATTCGACGCCAAAAAACACGATACGCACAAAGTCATTTTGTTAATTCTATATTATAGACCTATATTTATATAAAACTAATATATACGCTATAAAAATGACACTGTTTGTTAAAATAGCTCATATTTGTCTCATATAAAAGGAAGCAGCCCGTGTTTTTTAATATTGCTTTACTGTGTTTTGTAATATTCCATTACGGAACGCCGTTGCAATCCTGAAAAAAATTGATATAATGGATTTATAGTTTGCTTACAGGAGGCGTGCCGTTATGGCTTCATACTTGCTCAGAAAAACGATACGGCGGCTGCCCGGCGTAGTGATCAAAGCAGTTCCTAAGCCGCGTCCGGAGATCACGGAGGGCTTTCAGTCCAGACAAAAGACGGGAGATATTTGTAAAGAAAAAGGTTACCGAAGCTGTCTGATTGTGACAGATCAGACGCTGTTCTCCCTCGATTATCATGAGATGATCGTCAAATCGCTGGAAGAAAACGGGATCAGTGCCGCGGTCTTTCACGACATCGCTTCCGAGCCGACGGCAGGGATTGTGGAAGCGGGCGAAGCGGCTGCCATCGCCTGCGGCGCAGAGTGCGTGATCGCGCTCGGCGGCGGGTCGGTGCTGGACGCGGCAAAGATGATCGCCTCCGGCTTGCGCCTGCATCGCCTGAGAGCAAAGTCCCTCCTGCATAAGTTCTTATATGTCCCCAACAAGTCTGTTCCTATGATTTCTGTTCCCAGTACCGCGGGTACCGGCGCGGAAATCACAGTCGGCGCAGTTGTCAAGAAATCCGATGATGGCGCAAAGGGCTCGACGGTCATTGTCGGTCTGAATATCGTCCATGTGATCCTCGACAGCGAATTGACGATCCATGCGCCGCAAAGCGTTACGGCAGCGTGCGGTATCGACGCGCTCAGCCACGGTTTGGAGGGCGTGGTCGCGTCCGTCCATGTGCCGGAAGCGGATATGCGCGAGAGCATGGAGTGCGTCAAATTGGTGCTGGAGCATCTGCCGATCGTGCTGAAAACGCCCGACTGCGAGGCTTCCCGCCTTGCCATGTCCCGCGCAGCTTTGTACGGCGGTAACGCGATCAACGAGCAGCTTGCCGGCTACGTGCATGCTTTTGCGCATGCTATCGGCGCGCAGTATCACATCCCGCACGGCAACGCAATTGCTCTTTCCCTGCTGCCCGTGATGCGTTTTCAGAAAGAAGCGTGCTCGCAGAAGCTGAAAGAGGTCGCCGTCTACTGCGGTCTTGCGCAGGACGCTGACGAGCCGGGGGCTGCCGCGGACAAGCTGATGGATGCGCTGGATTCGCTGATTGCCGCCTGTCAGTTCCCGGACAGAGGCGAATTCATTCTGCAGGAGGACTACCGCATGCTGATTAAGCGGATCACGGATGATTCGATCAATTATTCCGCGCCGGTCGTGCTCGGCAGGAAGGACATTTCGCGTCTGCTTGACGTGATCAACGGCAGAAAGGAGAACGCCGATGTACACGGAGGCTGATATTCATAAAATCGTGGAAAAACAGCGCGCATTCTTCCGTACCGGCACGACGCTGGACGTCAAGTGGCGCAGAGAACAGTTGAAAAAGCTGAAAAGAGCCGTCATCGAACACGAAAAGGAGTTTGAGGCGGCGCTCCGGGAGGACTTGGGCAGAAGCACGGTGGAAGCCTACCTCTGCGACGTCGGACCGATCATCGTGGAGATCAACGAGACGCTCCGCGGGCTGAAAAAATGGGCGAAGCCGGAACGTCATTTCAGCGGTCTGATGTGCTTTCCGAGCATAACGACGACGGTGTATAAAATGCCCTACGGCGTGAGTCTGATCATCTCTCCGTTCAATTTCCCGATGCTTTTGACCCTCGGTGTGCTGACGGCGAGCATAGCGGGCGGCAATACCGCGGTCATCAAAGCAAGCTCGAAGTATGTGGCGAGTACCGCGTTTTTGAAGAGATTTATCGCCGAGGTTTTCCCGCCGGAATACGTCACGCTGATCGACGGCGGACACGACGTCGCCGATCTCTGCCTTGCACAGCGCTTCGACAAGATCTTCTATACCGGCTCCCCTGCTGTTGGCAGACATGTTTTGACGGAAGCGGCGAAGAATCTGACTTCCACTGCGCTGGAGCTCGGCGGCGAGACCGGCAACTGGTGTCTCGTCCGCAAGGACGCGGACCTGCGGGATGCGGCGCGGAAGATCGCCTTCTTTAAGTTATGCAATGCGGGGCAGATATGTATCAATATCAATCAGATCGCGGTCGCAGAGGAAGTCGCGGACGCTTTTCTGGAAGAACTGAAAGCGGAGTTTATCCGGCAGATCGGCAGGAAGCCGACGGAAAGCGACGAATATCCGAAACTGATCACGGACGCCGCCTATGCCAAGTGCGAACGCCTTGCGGAGGAATACCGCGACCGCATTATCTTCGGCGGCGCCGGGAACAGGGACGCCCGCCGCTACGCGCCCACGATCATCTATCCCGTGGATAAGAACGAAGATATCGTGCGTCACGAGCTGTTCTGCCCGCTTCTGCCGGTCGTTCCCTACCGCGACGACGAGATCAGCGACCTGCTCGATACGATTGCGGACCGCGAGCATCCGCTGGCGCTCTACGTTTTTACAAAAGATGTAAAATGGGCAAAAAAAGTGATGCAGACGCTCCAGTACGGCGGCGGCTGCATCAACGAGGTCTGCATTCACATGATGGTCAAGGGAGTCCCGTTCAACGGCACAGGGCATTCCGGCATGGGCGCGTACCACGGCGAGTGGGGCTTCCGCGAGTTTACGCATCCGTCCACAGTCCTGCGAGGCAGGACGCGGTTCAATCTGCCGCTGCGCGAGCACCCCTACGGCGGAAAGAACGAAAGGACAAAAATGTCACTGCTTAAAAGGTTTGAAAAATAGTTACAATTCAGTAATTATTCTAATTTCGTTCATAGTTTCGTCAAAATTGTCTTTTATACTCAAGATGTAAGAAGGATACATCTTCTTGCAAGAGCCACAGTACGATTCATCTTTTCATTTTATCTCTCTTTTTCCCTCTCTCTTTTCAAAAGCACATTCCCGGTTACCCTCAAAAGTAACCGGGAATGTGCTTTTTCTGCGTTATCGCTCGTAATCAAATTCATAATCATAGATACTGACCGTGTCGCCGTCGTCGATGCCCATTTCCTCCAGGCGCTCGAACAGACCGCTCTTGCGGAGCTGACGGTCGAAGTACATTCTCGACTCATAGTCTGCGAAGTTGATATCCATAATGAGCTGCTGGAGCCATTTGCCGGAGATGATCCACAGATCATCGATATGCTCGATCGTCAGATCGTCCGCAGCGCCTGCCTCGGCAAGCGGCTTGACGTATTCCGGCTCATAAACGATGACGGGAGGCAGTTCCTTGAGCTTCTCCGCGATCTTTCGCACGAGCAGCTTCGTACCCTGCGTGGTCGCGGCGGAGATCTCAAAGAACGGATAACCGCGCCGTTCCACGTATTCGCGCAGGCGTTCCAGATTGTCGCTTCCCTCCGGGATCAGGTCGCATTTGTTGGCGGCAACGATCATGGGGCGGGACGCAAGCTCGGAAGAATACTGCGTAAGCTCCTCGTTGATCTTTTCAAAGTCCTCGATCGGATCGCGGTCCTCTGAGCCTGAAACGTCGACGATATGCACCAGCAGACGGCAGCGGTCGATATGGCGCAGGAAGTCGTGACCGAGGCCCGCACCCTCCGCGGCGCCCTCGATGATGCCGGGAATATCCGCCATGACGAAGGAGACGCCGTCGTCGACGTAGATCACGCCGAGATTCGGATATAGGGTCGTAAAATGGTAGTTGGCGATCTTCGGATGGGCGTTCGAGGTCACGGAGAGCAGGGTCGATTTGCCTACGTTCGGGAAGCCGACCAGCCCGACGTCCGCGAGCAGCTTCAATTCCAGAACGACCTCGTGCTCTTCACCGGGAAGACCCGCTTTCGCGAAGCGCGGCACTTGTCTGGTTGGCGTGGCGAAATGCTTATTGCCCCAGCCGCCTCTGCCGCCCTTGCAGAGAATGAAGTCCTCGCTGTCGGACATGTCCTTGATGATCTCGTTCGTCTCCGCGTCGCGCACGACCGTGCCGCGCGGGATCTGGATGATCAGATCTTCGCCGCGCTTGCCGCTGCAGCGGGAGCCCTGACCGTCCTGACCGTTTGGCGCGACGTACTTGCGTTTGAAACGGAAATCCATCAGCGTGGAGAGATTATCGTTGACGCGCAGGACGATATTGCCGCCCTTGCCGCCGTCGCCGCCGTCAGGTCCTCCTGCCGCGACGTATTTCTCGCGGTGGAACGCAACCGCGCCGTTGCCGCCGTTTCCTGCCTTGACGAAGATTTTTACTTTATCTACAAACATACACGGTCTCCCCTTCCTCAAAAAAATCCCGAACATAAAAGATATGTTCGGGATTCCTTATGCATCTTACTGCTCTACCGGATAAACAGAGCACATTTTGCGATCCTTGCCCAGACGCTCGAATTTGACGTGACCGTCGACCTTTGCGAACAGGGTGTCGTCGCTGCCGATACCGACGTTGGTACCCGGATGGATGTGCGTGCCTCTCTGGCGAACCAGAATGTTGCCCGCGAGAACGAACTGGCCGTCCGCGCGCTTCACGCCCAATCTCTTGGACTCGGAATCACGGCCGTTCTTGGTAGAACCGCCGCCCTTCTTATGAGCGAAGAACTGAAAACCGATTTTCAGCATGTGTTACACCTCCATAACTTCGATATAATCAGGATAATCATCCCGCAGGGAGCACATGGTCAGCATAAAGCCGGTCAGCACTGCCTGAACTGCGTCCTCATCGTCGCATACTGCGGGAAGCGTGAGGGTGATGCGGGGCTCATCTTCCATGACCTTTGTGTTGGCGTGGTTGCCGAGCACGTCATTGATCGTACACTCTGCGAATTTCACGGCGGAAGAAACGGCTGCGCAAACGACGTCGCTGCCCTCTTCTGCGTATCCGCTGTGCCCCGATACGGCAAAACCGTTGATCCTGCCGTCACGATTGAAAATTTCTACTCTCGTCATAAAGCAAATTAACCGACGATCTTCTCAATCTGCACCTTGGTGTACGGCTGTCTGTGACCGCGGATGGACTTGGAGTCCTTCTTCGGACGGTACTTGAAGACAACGATCTTCTTGGACTTGCCTTCCTTCAGCACCTTTGCTTCGACAGAAGCGCCTGCGACCACGGGAGCGCCGAACTTGGAGTTCTCACCGTCCACGATTGCCAGGACCTGATCGAAGGTTACGGTTGTGTCAGCCTCAACGCCGAGCTTTTCGACGAAAATGACGTCGCCTTCCTTGACGTTATACTGCTTACCACCGGTAACGATAACTGCCTGCATGTTTTGCACCTACCTTTTCTGTAGTCTCGCTCTGGAGGCGTGAGGACGCGCCTCAGCTTCAACCTCTTCAATGCGGCCTGTCTATTCTAACATCCCGTTTTCCAAATGTCAAATAGTATTTGACACTTTTTTTAATTTTTGCTATACTTTTTTTGTAATTTTTCATAGAATCCGGTGATGTGATGAAAAAACTATGCGCGATTTCCCTGCTTCTTGTGTGTTTGCTCTGCGGATGCGCGGGATCCGCGCCGGTCGAGCGGGACATTTTCGCAATGGATACGCTGATGTTGATCCGTGTCTGGGGCTGCGAAGACGACGCTTCCGCGGCGGTTTCCGAGATCAACCGTCTCGACGCGCTGCTTTCCGTGACGAACGAAAACAGCGAGATTTTTGCGCTGAACCGGGACGGTGAAGCGGAATTAAGCGCAGATACGTATGACCTGCTGGTAAAAGCGATCGCAGTCAGTCGTCGGACGGACGGCGCGTTCGATCCGACCGTCTATCCGCTGGTGGTGGCGTGGGGCTTTACGAAGGACGAACAGCACGTTCCCACGCAGGAAGCGCTTGACGCAGCGCGTTCTCTTGTCGGCTATGAACGGTTGGAAAGTGATCTGGACGTCACCTATTTTTCCATCGACGGCAAACTCGACTTTGGCGGAATTGCAAAAGGTTATGCAGCGCAGAAAGCCATTGATCTTCTGCAGAGCCGCGGCGTTGAGACGGCGTTTCTCTCCCTCGGCGGTAACGTGCAGACCCTCGGCAGCAAGCCGGACGGTGAAAAGTGGATTGTCGGGATCGCCGATCCGAACACCCCCTCGCAGGCGATCGCATGCCTGCGCTTTACCGGCTCTCTCGCGCTCGTGACCTCCGGCGGGTATCAGCGATACTTTGATGAGAACGGCGTGCGGTATCATCATATCCTTGACCCGAAAACGGGATATCCCGCCGACAGCGGACTTGCTTCCGTGACTGTGCTTGCTCACGACGGCGCACTTGCGGATGGTTTGTCCACCGCGCTGTTTGTGATGGGTATGGAGAAAGCGACCGCGCTATGGCGCGAAAGTGATGATTTTGAAGCGGTCTTTTTGACGGAGGACGGTGGTATCTTTGCGACGGAAGGCGCCGCTCCCCTGCTGACGGACTGCGATTTTACGGTGGTCGAACGATGAAGACAAGATACTGGATCCTACTGTTTGCGCTTCTTGCGGCAGTCTGCGCGCTTTGCAGTTATTTCTTTTTTTTCGGCGGTACGTCCGGCACGACGGCGACAGTCGTTTCAGACGGTGTGACGGTCATGACCCTTGATCTGTCCGTTGACGGCGAATACCGGATCGCGTCAGACTACGGCGTGAACACGATCCGCGTTGCAAACGGCAGAGTGTCGGTCGTTTCCGCAGACTGTCCCTCGCAGGACTGCGTGCATCACGCGCCCGCGAATTCCGGCGCGCCGATCGTCTGCCTGCCAAACCGGCTGGTCATCACTTTTTCATCCTCGCAGGAGTATGACGCGATCATTGGCTAAAGGCAGGGGCGCTTTGCCCCTGCCTTTCAATAGGTACGGATATTGCTCGTGATCTCGTTGAACGCCTGCGCCGCCTGACGTCCGCACTGCGGCTGTTTGGAAATATCGGAAAGAGACACCATGCCGATAACTTTGTTATTGTCCTGCACCGGCAGTCGGCGGATCTTTTCCTTTGCCATCAGCGCAGACGCCTCGTCGACAGTTTGCTGCGCGCTGATAGAGAAAATCCTGCGCGTCATGATATCCGATACCTTAACGCATAGCGGATCTTCCTCCGCCGCAACGCAGCGCAGAACGATATCGCGATCCGTTACCATGCCGCGCAGCCTGCCGTCCTTCGAGCAGACCGGCAGCGCGCCGATATTGTAGTGCGACAGCAGTCTTGCCGCGACTGCGGCAGTCTCGTCCGGCGAAACGCTGATGATGCGTCTGCTCATAACTTCCTGAACTTTCATTGATCTACCTCCAAAGAATACGCCTCTGCCGAACAAAGCCGGCAGAGGCGTTTGTCTTTTGGAAGTATGGGAAAATAGCGGCAATTCTATACCTGCTTGCGGAATCTTGCGTCGATCGCTTCCGCAGCCTTTCGTCCCGCGCCCATCGCAAGGATGACGGTCGCAGCGCCGGTCACGGCGTCGCCGCCGGCATAGACGCCGTCGCGTGTCGTCATGTTCTCCTCATTGACGATCAGACAGCCTTTCTTGTTGGTTTCAAGTCCGGGCGTCGTGGAGCGGATCAGCGGATTGGGAGAGGTACCGAGCGCCATGATGACCGTATCGACCGGCAGCTCGAATTCGCTGTTCGGGATCGCGATGGGACTGCGTCTGCCGGAGGCGTCCGGCTCGCCAAGCTCCATACGGATGCACCGCATCGCGCCGACTCTGCCCGCACCGTCGTCAAGGATCTGAACAGGATTGGTGAGGGTGAGGAATTCAATGCCTTCTTCCTTGGCATGGTGCTGTTCTTCGAGTCTGGCGGGCATTTCCTTCTCGCTGCGGCGGTAGACAATATAGACGTGTTCCGCGCCGAGACGCTTTGCGCTGCGCGCCGCGTCCATCGCCACGTTGCCCCCACCGACCACGGCGACGGCGTTGGAGACGATGACGGGGGTATCGCTGCTGCGCGTATACGCCTTCATCAGATTGATTCTGGTCAGATATTCGTTTGCAGACAGGACGCCCTTGAGCGCCTCGCCCTCAATGTGCATGAACATCGGAAGCCCTGCGCCCGAGCCGATAAAAATCGCGCGGAATCCCAGCTCAAACAGCTCGTCGATCGACAGCACTTTGCCGATGACCATGTTCGTCATGACCCGGACGCCCAAAGCTTCCAACTTCTTGATCTCATTGGCAACAAGAGCCTTCGGCAGACGGAATTCGGGAATACCGTAGACCAGCACGCCGCCGGCGGTATGCAGGGCTTCAAAAATACTGACTTCGTAGCCTTTTTTGGCAAGCTCGCTCGCGCAGGTCAATCCGGAAGGTCCGGAGCCTACCACGGCGACCTTGATCCCGTTGGACGCTGGCTTTTCCGGCATTTTGCCGACGTTTTCAAGATACCAGTCCGCGACGAAGCGCTCCAAGCGGCCGATCGCGACCGGCTCGCCCTTGACGCCGCGAACGCACTTGCTTTCACACTGACGTTCCTGCGGGCAGACTCTGCCGGACAGGGCGGGAAGCGCGTTCGTCGATGTAACGATCTCATACGCCGCGAGGAAATCTCCTTCTGCGACCTTGGCAATGAATTCAGGGATGCGGATACTGACAGGGCATGCGGTCACGCACTGCGGATTTTTGCAATGCAGGCAACGCTGCGCCTCATTGATCGCCATCTCCGCCGTGTAACCGAGGGAGACCTCTTTGAAATTGCGGTTACGTACGTTCGGATCTTGCTCCGGCATGGGAGTTTTGTTCATTTGCATATTCGGCATGGTGATTCCTCCCTTCATCGGATCAGCGCCTTACCGAGTGTTTCAATCCGGCACACATGTTCTCTTTCATCCTGCGCTTCCTGATCGCGGTAGGCACTGTTGCGGTTCATCAGCTCCGCGAAATCGACCTTATGGCCGTCGAAATCCGGACCTTCGACACAGGCAAAACGCACCACGCCGTCGACCGTGACGCGGCAGCCGCCGCACATGCCTGTGCCGTCGACCATGATCGGGTTGAGCGAGACAATCGTTTTCACGCCGAACGGTTCCGTCGTCTTCGCGACGAATTTCATCATCGGGATCGGTCCGATGGCAAGCACCTCGTCATATTGGTTTCCTGCCTCCAGGAGTTCCTGCAGCTTGACCGTGACGAAGCCGTGCTCGCCGTAGGAGCCGTCGTCCGTCATCAGATAGAGATTGTCACTGCAGGCGCGGAATTCATCCTCCAGAATGACAATATCCTTGCTGCGGAAACCAACGATCACGTCCACTTCGCAGCCGGCTTCCTTGAATGCCTGCGCAGACGGCAGGGCAATCGCGCAGCCGACGCCGCCGCCGACAACACAGACCCGCTTGAGCCCTTCCGTATGCGTCGGTCTGCCGAGCGGACCGACAAAGTCGAGGATCGCATCGCCTTCGTTCATGGAGCCGAGCAACTTGGTCGAAAGGCCGACCTTCTGGAAGATAACGGTAACGGTCCCTTTTTCACGGTCATAACCCGCGATGGTCAGCGGGACGCGCTCACCGCATTCGTCAACACGGAAGATGATAAACTGACCGGCTTTCGCCTTTTTCGCGACGAACGGAGCTTCGATCTCCATCAGCGTGACCGCGGCGTTCAGTTCTTTCTTTCGAATGATTTTGAACATAAGCATTTACCTCTCATGTGATTTTCTGCATGGATTATAACATAGATTCAGACAGAATCAAAGCGTTTTCCGAATGATAACAGAGAATCTGCAGTGATCGGATCTTTTCCGATCTTTTCCCAGGAAAAGACGTCGATCAGCTCCGCTGCTTCAACAGGCGCGGGCGTATCGGTCAGTTTTGCAAGGAATGCGAGCAGACCGACCAGCTGCTCCGGCCGGAAGCGTTCGCGCAGGTGCGCCATATCAAGGCTTTTTTCACGTTTGCTGAGGCGCTTTCCGTCCGGCGCGACCAGCAGCGGGACATGGTAAAAGTGCGGTACGGGCAGCCCGAGCATCTGATACAGCCAGATCTGCCGCGCCGTGGAGCGCAGCAGATCGCAGCCGCGAACGACCTCCGTTACGCCGCCGTCTGCGTCGTCGCAGACCACGGCGAGCTGGTAGGCGTAGACGCCGTCGGAGCGACGGACGATGAAATCTCCGCATGCCTCCGCAAGGTTTTCTTGCTGATCTCCGAACACGCCGTCTGTGAAGGCGATCGCCGTATCGGGCACGCGGACGCGCCAGGCAGGGGGTCTCGTCTTTGTCTTTCGTTCCGCTTCGGTCAGATTGCGGCAGGTGCCGGCATAGATCGGTGCTCCGTCCGAAGCATGCGGCGCGGAAGCGTCATGCAGCTCGCTGCGGCTGCAATAGCAGGGATAGGTCGGAAGCTGATCGAACGCTTTTTTGTACCGTTCGGCGCGCGTACTCTGCAGGGGCATTTCTTCGTCGTAAGTCAGACCGAGCCACAGCAGGTCGTCCCGCAGCGCGTCGATATATTCCTCCTTACTGCGGTCGGGATCGAGATCCTCAATGCGCAAGAGCATTTTTCCGTTCTGCGAGCGGACGGAAAGCCACGCGAGCAGCGCGGTAAAGAGATTGCCCAGGTGCATCCGTCCGGAAGGGCTCGGCGCGAATCGTCCGACCGTCATGGCAGGCTCACCTGATTTCTTAAAGACCTGCCTTCCGCATAGTTCTGCAGATTTTCGCGGCAGATCGCCCAGATCTTCTCCTCCGTTTCCGGCAGGTGTCCGAAGCTCACGCCGGCAACATGGGGCGTTATGATTACATTTGATTTGCTCCGCAGCGGGTGATTTTGCGGCAGAGGTTCCGGATTCGTCACGTCCAGACCGACACCGAAGAATTTTCCGGTATCCATGAGCTTTGTTAACCCGTTCAGGTCAATCAGGCTGCCTCTTCCGACGTTGATCAAAACGGCGTCGTCCCTGCACAGAGACAATCGCTCTTCATTGAAGTAATGCTCCGTTTCCTCGTTGGACGGCAGAGCGCAGCAAATGAAATCCGCTTCGGGAAGGAAGAATTCTGCGCAGGTTAAGGTGGTCAACGCCTCAAAATGCGCTCTCGGCTGACGCGCCGCGCGGCATACGCCGATCGCATGTACGCCGAGCGCCTGCAGACGCACGGCGATCTCCGTGCCGATATTGCCGCAGCCGTAGATCAGCGCGGTACTTCCCGCGATCCGCTTCTCACTGCCGAGATCCTGCCACTTCTCTGCTTTCTGATACGCAGGCAGTCTGCGGCAGAGGGCGAACAGCATGGCAAGCGCGTGCTCGGCGATCGTCTCGCCGAATGCGCCGGAGGCGGTGGTCAGCAGAACGTTCTGCGGGAAACCGCCGTGCAGATAGCGGTCGGCGCCTGCCCATGTCATCTGCACCCATTTCAGATCTTTTGCATAAGACAGCTCTTCGAGGGTCGGCTCGCCGATGATGACTTCGGCGTCCGCGATACTTCGCAGGCGCAGATCGGCGTCCGCGTCACGCGGCAGCGCGGTAACTTCAAAATCATCTGTCAGGTGCGGTACGTTTTGTCCGCAATCGGACAGGATCAGCAGTTTTCGCATGATGAACCTCCGGATTCATTCGGCAACGTCAAAGTCGTCCCAACTCACAGGCGCAACGTAGGGATTAAAATGCTCGTTGATCAGATCAATATAATCCTGATCAAAATCGACGCAAACGTATATATCGCTGAAATAATACGGCATCACTTCGGAATACATCGAATCCGTCCCGCAAAGGGCGGCGGATTCCGCCAGCCAGAACAGTTCCATTTTCGTCAAGTCGGTCATGCAGTTGTCCGTGATCATGGACAGCGCAGACGGCAGCTTGAATACGTTGCGCAGCCTTGCCCACTGGTCGATCGCAGCTCTGATAAAATCGCGCTGAACGTTAATCCTGCCGATGTCTGCATTTTCATAGCCGGAACGGAAGCGGACAAGTCCCATCGCGTCTTCTCCGTTCAGCCGCTGCCTGCCCGCCGGGATCGCGATATGAAGATCCTGCGCAGGATCTTCATAGTACATATCCAGCGGAACGTCAAATTCCACCCCGCCAAAGAGATCGACAAGATCGATAAAAACAGCGAGGTCGACAAGGATATAGCCGTCCGGACGGAAGCCGACGCAGTCGGCGGCATAGTCCATCAGCGCTTCCACGCCATCTGCACCGCCGCCGTTTGCGGCGTACGCGCCGTTGATCTTCTGCGGACGGTAGGACGAATTGACTTTCGTATCCCGAGGAATACTCATAATACTGATTGCACGGTTCGCACGGTCGACGTTCAGCAGCAGAATGGTATCCGTGTTATAGCTCGCCGCGTCCACGCCTACCAGCAGGATCGTGCAGCAGTCGTCTTTTCGTCCCGCCGAGCGGTACATCGGCTCATGGGAGAATAGATGCAGCGCGCCCGCCGCAAGGGTTGGAATGATCAGCAGTATCAGAAAAAGAATAAGTACGAATTTCAAAAAGCGGTGCTTTTTAGGCCGCTTATTCCGCGGATCATAGAATTGGTTCACCGTTCTGTCCGCCGCGGCAGGCCGCAGGGATCCTGTAAAGTCTTCCTGATCTACGGGATAATCATCTTTATACAGCTTGCCGGCAAACCCCGATTCGTACAGATCGTTCTGCTGCGGGATCGGCCGTGGGTTCCATTCACGATTGGATTGATAGCCCAAGTTTTCACCTTCTCGATCCTTATTTTACAACATATTGACAGACTTGTAAATAATGAAAACAGAACAGAGAATATTGCAGGAGAAATTTGTGCAATATTTCTCAAGTTTGTTGTTGACAATTCCAGCATCTGCTTGTATACTTGTCAAAGGACACAAGATATTGTGGTGACTCTGCGGCTTATCCACAAAATAATCCAATCTTATTTTCTGATTTTCGGAGGCAATTATGCGTATCGGAGGCCTTCAAAAGCTGACTTTACTCGACTTTCCTGGTCATGTTGCCTGCACGGTGTTCCTGCAGGGCTGCAATTTTCGCTGTCCGTTCTGCCACAATACTTCTCTGATTCTGGGGACGGACACACTGAGCGAGGACGAGATTTTCCGCTTTCTGAACACGCGGCAGGGACTGCTGGACGGCGTTGCGATCACCGGCGGCGAACCGCTTCTGAGCGCGGAGCTTCCGGACTTTCTTCGGAAAATCAAAGCGCTCGGCTATCAAACAAAGGTCGACACGAACGGCAGCTTTCCGGAAAAGCTGCGTCAACTGATCGACGAGGGACTTGTCGATTACGTCGCGATGGATATCAAGAACAGCCCGGAGAAATATGCCGCTACTGCCGGAGCGGACGGCATGCTCGGCGCGGTCAGGCGGAGCGTCGAGATTTTGCTGAACGGCTCCGTCTCCTATGAGTTCCGCACCACCGTGGTCGACGAACTGCACGAGCCGTCGGATTTTGAAGCGATCGGAACATGGCTTGCCGGCGCGCAGCATTATTATTTGCAAGGCTTCGTTGACTCCGGCGACATCCTGCGCCCGGGACTTCACGCTGCGAGCAAGGAAAAAATGGAGCGATGCCTGGCGATTGCCGGTCAATATATACCAACGTCACAAATCAGAGGATTATAAGAATAGAGGAGTGTTTAAATATGTATCAAGTAGTCAAGCGTAATGACAAGGTCGTAGATTTTGACCTGTCGAAGATCTGTGTAGCCATTCAGAAGGCGTTCGACGCCCTCGGCAAAGAGTACAACAAGGACACCATCGATTTCCTCGCGCTCAAGGTAACGGCTGACTTTGAGCCGAAGATCAAGGATGGCAAGATTGCGGTCGAAGACGTGCAGGACAGCGTGGAATCCGTTCTGAGCCGCGCCGGCTATGACGACGTGGCAAAGGCATATATCCTCTACCGCCGTCAGAGAGAAAAAATCCGCAACATGAAGTCCACCATCCTCGACTACAAGGAGCTCGTGGACAGCTACGTGAAGGTGCAGGACTGGCGCGTCAAGGAGAATTCCACCGTCACCTACTCCGTCGGCGGTCTGATCCTCTCCAACTCCGGCGCGATCACTGCGAACTACTGGCTCAGTGAGATCTACGACGATGAGATCGCTAACGCTCACAAGAACTGCGATCTGCACATCCATGATATGTCCATGCTGACCGGCTACTGCGCCGGCTGGTCGCTGCGCCAGCTCATCCAGGAAGGTCTTGGCGGCGTGCCCGGCAAGATCACTTCCGCGCCGGCAAAGCATCTGGCTTCCCTGTGCAACCAGATGGTCAACTTCCTCGGCATCATGCAGAACGAATGGGCGGGCGCGCAGGCGTTCTCGTCTTTCGACACCTATCTTGCTCCGTTTGTCAAGGTCGACAACTTGAATTACGATCAGGTGAAGAAGTGCGTCGAGTCCTTCGTCTACGGCGTCAACACGCCGTCCAGATGGGGCACGCAGGCGCCGTTCTCCAATATCACGCTCGACTGGACCGTTCCGGATGATATGGCGGAGCTGCCCGCGATCGTCGGCGGCAAGGAGATGCCTTTTAAGTATAAGGACTGCAAAGCGGAGATGGACATGGTCAACCGCGCCTTCATCGAGACGATGATCGAGGGCGACGCGAACGGCCGCGGCTTCCAGTATCCGATCCCCACCTATTCGATCACCCGCGACTTCGACTGGTCCGAGACCGAAAACAACAAGCTGCTGTTCGAGATGACCGCGAAGTACGGCACGCCTTATTTCTCCAACTACGTCAACAGCGACATGCAGCCGAGCGACGTGCGCTCCATGTGCTGCCGTCTGCGTCTCGACCTGCGCGAGCTGCGCAAAAAGTCCGGCGGTTTCTTCGGCAGCGGCGAGTCCACCGGCTCGGTCGGCGTCGTCACGATCAACATGCCGAAGATCGCGTATCTCTCCAAAACGCCGGAAGAATTCTACAAGCGTCTTGACCGCTTGATGGACATTGCCGCCCGCTCTCTGAAGATCAAGCGCAACGTCATTACCCGACTGATGGACGAGGGTCTCTATCCCTACACCAAGCGCTACCTCGGCACCTTCGACAATCACTTCTCCACCCTTGGACTGATCGGCATGAACGAGGTCGGTCTGAACGCGAAGTGGCTGCGCAAGGACATGAGCCATAAAGAGACGCAGGAGTTCACGAAGGACGTTCTGAACCACATGCGCGAGCGTCTGTCCGACTACCAGGAGAAGTACGGCGACCTCTATAACCTCGAGGCGACGCCGGCAGAGTCCACCACCTACCGCCTCGCGAAGCACGACAAGAAGGACTTCCCCGACATCATCACCGCCAATGAGAACGGCACCCCGTACTACACCAACTCCTCCCACCTGCCTGTCGGCTACACCGAGGACATCTTCTCGGCGCTGGACGTGCAGGACGAGCTGCAGACCCTCTACACCTCCGGCACCGTTTTCCACGCCTTCCTCGGCGAGAAGCTGCCTGACTGGCGTTCTGCCGCCGCGCTGGTGCGCAAGATCGCGGAGAACTACCGTCTGCCGTATTACACCCTCTCTCCGACCTACTCCGTCTGCCGCGAGCACGGCTATATCACCGGCGAGCAGTACACCTGCCCGATTTGCGGCAAACCGACCGAGGTTTACAGCCGTATCACCGGCTACTATCGTCCCGTTCAGAACTTTAACGACGGCAAGGCGCAGGAATTCAAGGATCGCCTGGAATACAACGTCGCAAGCTCCATGAAGAAGCGCTTCGGCGCAGAGGCAGTGCCCGCGCAGGCCGAGAGCGAAGCTCCCGCCGCTGCTCCCTGCGCGGAGGGCAGACTGGTGCTTTTCACCACGAGCACCTGCCCGAAGTGCGTGATGGCGAAAAAGTTCCTCGCGGACGCCGGTATCTCCTATGAGACAGTCGTCGTGGACGAAACACCCGACGCGGCGAGAAAGTACGGCGTTCGTCAGGCGCCTACCCTTCTGATCCTCGACGGAGACAAGGAGATCAACCGCGTGGAAAATCCGTCCAACATCCGCGCGTTTGCAGAAGCGCACAAGAAGTAAGAGGTCTTCTTATGTATGATATTATCATCGTCGGCGCAGGTCCCGCGGGTCTGACCGCGGCGATTTACGCGCGGCGTGCAGGGAAATCAGTCCTCGTGCTGGAAAAGGATACCTTCGGCGGACAGGTCACGTTCTCTCCGAAGCTGGAAAATTATCCGGGCTTTCAGGAGATCAGCGGCAACGAGCTGGCGCAGAGAATGCTCGAGCAGGCGCTCGCGCTCGGCGCAGAGGTCGATATGGACAACGTGACCGACGTGATAGACGGCGATGTAAAAACCGTCGTCGGCGAAGCGGCGACCCATGAGGCAAAAGCAGTGATCATCGCAGCGGGCGCGCGCCATCGCCGTCTGAATCTTCCTCACGAGGAAGAATTGATCGGCAGCGGCATCTCCTTCTGCGCAGTCTGCGACGGCGCGTTCTACAAGGGACAGCACGTCGCCGTGATCGGCGGCGGAAACACCGCTCTGCAGGAGATACTGCTTCTTTCCGAGGTCTGCAGCAAGGTCACGGTCGTGCAGAATCTGGCATTTCTGACCGGTGAGCAGAAGATGATCGACGCGGTGAAATCGAAAGACAACATCGAGATCATCTATTCCACCGTCGTCACCGCCTACGAGGGCGAAAACAGCCTGCAGGCGATCCGTCTGATCAACACGGAGACGAACGAAGAAAGCCGCCTCGCAGTGGACGGCGTCTTCCTCGCAATCGGCACAGTGCCGGAAAACGGCGCTTATCAAAAGGTCGCGAAGATCAACGAGCAGGGCTATATCGAAGCAGACGAGCACTGCATGACCGGAACGCCCGGCGTATTCGTTGCCGGCGACTGCCGGACGAAGACGTACCGTCAGGTCGCGACGGCGATCGCGGACGGCGCAGCCGCCGCGCTCAACGCCTGCCGTTATCTGGACGCATAATCGTCCTTTATAAGAAACGGACTTCTCATTTTTGAGAAGTCCGTTTCTTATGGCTTGAAATTCTTACGCCTCGGAAGATCCTTCGCTTTTCCCTTCCCGCAGCTCCGCGCCGTAGCGGCAGAACAGCGACAGCACAATCATCATAATACCCACGCCTAAGTAGGCGCCGCCGTCAAACTCCTTCAGCGCGATTTCCGGATACAGCTTGTTTGCAAGAAACAGACCGCCCGCACAGAGCGCTGCCGCAACCGCGGGGATTGCGATGTTGAGGATGCCGAGCCGCAGTAATTCCTTTGCGCCTCGGTGCGTGAATGGCGTGCCGTCCTTCAATTCGTTTTTGAAATACACTTCCGCAAATTTGCTGTTAACGGCTCCTGCCGCGCAATACACCGCTGCGCAGCTCATTCCGGCGATGATGCTCGGAACATTCAATTCTGCATACTCTTCGATCAGTGCATGAATCGTCGTGCCGTCGATTTTTACCGTTCCGACGCCGATCACCATTGCGGCGATACCCGCGGCAATGCAGCAGAAGCCGACGATACAGAGAATGAAGATGATCTTGCTGATAATCCTGCCGATTTTCGCCAGAACCTGAATGGTTTTCAATGATTTCAAGTAAACCGCCTCCGAATTTGAAATTTGAACTTACGGTCTGATTATAATTATCGATTCTTTCCTTGTCAAGCCTTGCCGCCAAACACGCGATACGGCGCAACCGGCAAGCGAACGCTGCCAATTCGAACAAAAATTGTCATTGATAATCGCGGAATTTGCGGTGAAACTACCGTTGAGGTCATCAAAGGCGTTTTGATGACTAAATCTGAAAAGGAGATGACAACAATGAAAACCAACAATCAGATCAACGTTCCGGAAGCACGCGACGCGATGGACAAGTTCAAGATGGAGGCGGCCAGCGAGGTCGGCGTCAACCTGAAGAACGGCTACAACGGCGATCTTACCTCCCGCGAGGCAGGCAGCGTCGGCGGCCAGATGGTCAAGAAGATGATCGAGTCCTACGAGCGCAGCATGAAGTAATGATAAGCCGGTGACTCTGCATGAGCCACCGGCTTATTCTATCTGTCACCGTAATCCGATCTCGTCCGGGTCGATGATCCGCACGCCGTTCTTTTCAAGCAGCGCGATCAGACGCGCTTCGTCGGAAACACGGAAGACCATGTAGGCGTCTTCTTTGCCGCGGTTGAAGAGAGAGTACATATATTCGATGTCGATCTTCTCCTGCGCCATCAGCTCCAGCACACTTGCAAGCGAGCCCGGCACGTCGGGTACGGCGACGATGACGACGTCATTGATCTTGACGATGCAATTCTGCTCGGCGAGCGCGTCTTTTGCCTGATTGACGTCGTTGACGAGCATGCGGAGAATGCCGAAGTCCGTCGTATCGGCGATGGATAAGGCGCGGATATCCACGCCTGCCTTGTGCAGGGCGCGGGTGATCGCGGCGATCTTGCCGGCTTTGTTCTGTAAAAATACGGAAAGCTGCGGTACCATGACTTACCTCCTTAGTCCAGTAGCTTGCGTTTGTCAATCACGCGGACGGCTTTGCCCTCGGAGCGCGGGATCGTGTTCGGCTCCACAAGAGAGACCTTCGCGCCGATGCCGAGCAGCGTGCGCAGCGCGGCTTCGAGCTCTTTTGCGCGCTTCGCAAGATCGCGGACGGTGTCGGAGAACATCTCGTTGGTAAGCTCGACCTGCACTTCGATGCTGTCTGTGTGGTTCGCGCGGTCAACGACGATCTGATAGTTCGCGGGATAACCCTTGTCGATCAGAACGGTCTCGATCTGCGACGGGAAGACGTTGACGCCGCGGATGATAAGCATGTCGTCCGTTCTGCCGCGCGGCTTGGTCATCTTGACGAGAGTGCGTCCGCAGGCGCACTTTTCTCTCGTGATCACACCGATGTCGCGGGTGCGGTAACGTAGGATGGGAAACGCTTCCTTCGTAATGCAGGTAAAGACCAGCTCGCCCTGCATACCGTCCGGCAGGACTTCTCCGGTATCGGGGTCGATGACCTCGACAATGAAATGATCCTCGTTGATGTGCATGCCGGTCTGCTCGCAGCATTCAAAGGCGACGCCCGGCCCCATTACCTCGGTTAAGCCGTAGATGTCAAAGGCTTTAAGCCCGAGCTTGTCCTCGATCTGACGGCGCATTTCGTTCGTCCACGGCTCAGCGCCGAAAATACCGGCTTTCAGCTTGATGTCGTCCTTTGTCATGCCGCTCGCCTCGAGCACCTCCGCAAGATGCAGCGCGTAAGACGGCGTGGAGCAGAGCACCGTGCTGCCGAAGTCGTGCATAATGGTGATTTGCCGCTGCGTATTGCCGGTGGACGCCGGAATTGCCGTCGCGCCGAGGCGCATCGCGCCGCCGTCCGCGCCGAGGCCACCGGTGAACAGACCGTAACCGTAGGACACCTGCACGATGTCTTCATTCGTGCAGCCAGCCGCAGTCAGCGCTCTGGCGCAGCAGTCCGCCCAGATCTCAAGGTCCTTCTGCGTATAGCCGACGACGATCTGCTTGCCGGTCGTGCCGGAGGAGGCGTGGATACGCACAACGTCCTTCATCGGAACGGCGAACAGTCCATACGGATAGGTGTCACGTAAATCCTTTTTGTAGCTGAACGGCAGCTTGTGCAGGTCGTCGATCGATTGGATATCATCCGGTGCGACGCCCGCCTCGATCATCTTATCGCGGTAAAACGGAATGTTATCATAGACGCGCTTGACCGTCGCGGTCAGGCGTTCGTTCTGCAGAGAAACGATCGTTTCCCTTGAAGCAGTTTCAATTTCTTTCTGATAGTATCGTTCCATACGTTTACAATTCTGCTCCCAAAGCAAAGGCTTTGACGTTCAAGTCGAGGTATTTCGGCGGGACGCTCTGCACGATCGCCTCTTTCCATTCCTCCGGTGTAAAGTCGAAGTATTTTGATAATCTGCCCATCAGGACAAGGTTTACCGCCTTGGAAGAGCCCGCCTCCTCGGCAAGAGACAACGCATCGAACGCATCGATCCTGCAGCCGGCAGCTTTCATTTTTTCCGCAAGCGCGGCAGGATATTCGGCCGCGCCGGTAATGACCGGCATCGGATTGATCTGCTGCGTGTTCGTAATGATCGTGCCGTCTGGTTTGAGGTATTGCGTCCAGCGCGCCGCCTCCAGCAGCTCAAAGGAGACGATAAAGTCCGCTTCGCCGAGATCAATGATCGGAGAGAAGACGCGGTCGCCGTAGCGTACGTAGGTGACTACGCTGCCGCCGCGCTGACTCATGCCGTGTACCTCGGAAACCTTGACGTCAAAGCCTCGTGAGAGCAGGAGCTTGCCGAGCAGCTTGCTCGCGAGCAGGCTGCCCTGCCCGCCAACGCCGACGATCATAATATTCTTTGTTTTCATGTTCTGCCCTCCCGTAATGCGTCGAATTTGCAGAGCTGGCGGCAAACGCCGCAGCCGGTACAGAGGGTCGCGTCGACCTTCGCCTTGCCGTCTGCGATGCTGATGGCGGGGCAGCCGATCTTCATGCACGCTTTGCAGTTCTTGCACTTTTCTGTATCCACATGAAGCGGCGCGTTGTGCTTCACATACTTCAGCAGCGCGCAGGGTCTCCTGGAAATGATGACCGACGCCTCCGGCGCGGCGAGCTCTTCCCTGATGACGCGCTCGCACTGCGCAAGATCGTATGGATCAACGACGCAGACGCGGCGGATGCCGAGCGCGTGGCAGAGCGCCTCCAGATCGACCTTTGCGGCGGGATCGCCCTTGAGGTTGTAGCCGGTGGTCGGATTCTGCTGATGACCGGTCATGCCGGTGATGGAATTATCCAGAATGATGACGGTGCTGTGCGAATCGTTGTAGGCGATATTGACAAGACCCGTCATGCCGGAGTGCATAAAGGTCGAGTCGCCGATGACCGCGACGGTATTGCCGTCGGTCTTTCCGTCGTTCGCCTTATTGAAGCCGTGGATGCCTGAGACGGAAGCGCCCATGCAGATGACGCTATCGACGGCGTTCAGCGGCGCGACTGCGCCGAGGGTATAACAGCCGATGTCTCCGATTACGTTGAGCTTCAGCTTCTTGAGCGTGTAGTAAAGACCGCGGTGCGGACAACCGGCGCACATGACAGGCGGACGCGGCGGAATAGCTTCGTTCAGCGTGATGCCTTCGGGTACAGGCAGTCCCAGACCGGCTGCGATCTTGTTCTGTGACAACTCGTCAATGTTGGAAAAGAGGTTTTTGCCTTCCACCGTCAAGTCAAGCGTCTTGCAGTAGTCTTCGACAAAGCCGTCCAGCTCTTCCACGACCACAACGCGGTCGACGGAAGCGCAGAAGTCTTTGAGAAGGTTGTCGGGCAGCGGCCAGATCATGCCGAGCTTCAGCACGCTGACGTCCTCGCCGCAGACTTCGCGCACATACTGATAGCAGGTGCTCGAGGTGATGATGCCGAGCTTGCGGTCCGTTCCTTTTTCCCAGCGGTTGCACGGAGCGGTCTGGGCATAGTCCTTCAAAGCCTCCAGGCGCGCCTCCACGACCGGGTGGCGCTTTTTGGCGTAGCCGGGCATCATGATGTACTTCATCGGATTCTTTTCGTAGGGCTTCTGCAGAATCTCCATACGCTCCGACGGCTCGACGATGCTCTGCGAATGCGCCACTCTGGTACACATTTTCAGCAGGACGGGCGTATCAAACTGTTCGGAGATCTCATAAGCGAGCTTGGCAAATGCGATCCCCTCTGCCGCGTCCGACGGCTCAAGCATCGGCACCTTCGCTGCCTTCGCGTAGTTTCTGGAATCCTGCTCGTTCTGCGAGCTGTGCATGCCGGCGTCGTCCGCGACGGCGATGATCATGCCGGCGTTCACGCCCGTATAGGAGATTGTGAACAGCGGGTCGGCGGCAACGTTCAGACCGACGTGCTTCATGCCGCAGAAGCTGCGCTTCCCCGCCAGCGACGCGCCGAATGCCGCTTCGACAGCGACCTTTTCGTTCGGCGCCCACTCCGCATAAATCTCCCGGTATTTCGCGGCACATTCCGTGATTTCGGTACTCGGTGTGCCGGGATAGCTGGATACAAAGGAGCATCCGGCTTCATACAGGCCTCTGGCAACGGCTTCGTTGCCGAGCATCAGTTGTTTCATGCAGTGCCTCCCTTTGTCAATTCGTGATCTGCGCTTCGACCAGACGGCCGTGGCAGTATTTCTCGCGCAGAACGGGCTTTTCGATCTTGCCGGTCGGATTGCGCGGAACCTTCTCAAAGATGATCTTACGCGGACGCTTGTAGCGCGGCATGCCGAGGCAGAACTGATTGATCTCCTCTTCCGTGCAGGTCATGCCGTCCTTCAGCTCGATGATCGCGGCGGCGATTTCGCCGAGACGCGGATCAGGCAGACCGATGACGGCGACGTCCTTGATCTTTTCATGCGCCCGCAGGAAGTCCTCGATTTGGACGGGATACAGATTCTCGCCGCCGGTGATGATGACGTCCTTCTTGCGGTCAACGAGATAGATAAAGCCGTCTTCGTCGTACTTCGCCATGTCGCCGGTGTAGAGCCAGCCGCCCTTCAGGACTTCGTTCGTCGCGTCTTCGTTCTTATAGTAGCAGAGCATCACGCCCGGACCGTGGACGATCAGCTCGCCTACTTCGCCGTCCGCAACGGGATTCCCCTGCTCGTCAACGATCTTCGCCTCCCAGCCGAAGCCGGGCTTTCCGATCGCGCCGACCTTATGGATATTCTCCACGCCGAGATGGACGCAGCCGGGACCGATTGATTCGGAAAGGCCGTAATTCGTGTCGTATTGATGGTGCGGGAAGAGCGCCTTCCAGCGTTTGATCAGGCTGGGCGGAACGGGCTGTGCGCCAATGTGCATCAGTCTCCACTGGTCAAGAGCGTAATGCGAGATATCCACCTTGCCGGAGTCGATCGCGTCCAGAATATCCTGCGCCCAGGGCACGAGCAGCCAGACGATGGTGCATTTTTCTTCGCTCACGGCACGCAGGATCCACTCGGGCTTCACACCGCGCAGAAGAACGGCGCGGCTGCCGGAGAGCAGACTGCCGAACCAGTGCATTTTCGCGCCGGTATGATACAGGGGCGGAATGCAGAGGAAAACGTCGTCACGGGTCTGACCGTGGTGATTCTGCTCCGTCCGGCAGGAACTGACCAGCGCGCGGTGATTGTGCAGGATCGCTTTCGGGAAGCCGGTCGTACCGGAGGAAAAATAGATCGCCGCGTAGTCATCCTCATTCAATTCGATGGGAGGCGCGGACTGCGCGCAGTAGTTGACGAGCTCCAGATAGGCTTCGGCAAATTCGGGGACGTCCTTGCCGACGTAGAACATGAATTTTACGCGGTCCATGTTTTTGACGATCGGTTTGATGCGGTCGGTAAACTCCGGACCGAACACCAAGACCTCCACATCCGCAAGGTCAACGCAGTATTCGATCTCGTCGCTCGAATAGCGGAAATTCATCGGGACGGCTAACGCGCCGGTCTTCAGAATGCCGAAATAGATCGGCAGCCATTCCAGACAGTTCATCAGCAGGATGCCGACCTTCTGCCCTTTCTTAATCCCACGGCTCAGCAGCAGGTTGGCAAAACGGTTTGCACGATGATCAAATTGCTGCCAGGTCATCTCTCTGCGGTAGGGCTGATCCGTGCTCGTATTCTCGATGAGGCGAAATTCGCTCCACGTCTTCGCACGGTCGCGCTCCTCAGAGGGGTTGATCTCCACCAGCGCGACTTCCGCGCCGTAAAATCGTGCGTTTCTTTCCAAAAAATCAGTAATTACCATTTATTGTCTCCTTTGTAACAAAGAATCGCCCTCTGCTTGCGCAGAGGACGAGTATTTCCCGTGGTACCACCTCTATTGGGTCTCAGTGGATCTGTCGATCCCGCGCTGTAACGGGCGCAGCCGTTTCCGCCTACTGGAAAGCCGTTCGGCAGAACCGCTCGGAAAAGAATTCCGCCTGTGCGCCGCCGCTGTCTTGCACCGACCGGCAGTTCTCTGTAGGCGCATTCACAGGTGTACTTGGTTTCGTCATTGCGTTTTCTATTAGGAACACTTTAGCACTTTTAATCGTTAAAGTCAAGTGTTTTTTTCAACGGGAAACGGCGTGCTGAGAACGTAGCCGTTCATGCCCGCCTTTGCGACCAGCGTGCCGAGCTCGTCGCGGATAACGACGTCGTAAAGCGCGGTTGTGCGACCCTGTCTGACGACGTCGGCGGCGGCGATCAGCGTCTTCCCCTTCGCGGGCGAAAGATAAGTAATATCCCCGTGCAGGGTGATCGTGTTCGTGTCCTCTGCATGACCGTTTGCGGCGACGGCGGCAGCAAAATCGGCAAGCGTGAAGATCGCTCCGCCCATAACGGTGCCCCTCGCGTTCAGATGCTTCGGAAGAACGGGCATTTGACAGACTGCATGACCGGGCGCCGCCGTTTCGATCATGATTTCAGCCGCCTCCGTCGCAAAGCGGTCGGCAGTAAAGGCGTTCCTGATTTCATCCAGTGTTCTCATTTGACAGCTTCCCTTCCGGATTTTGATGTTAGTATATCATTTTGAATAAAAAATGCAAGGATAATTATTGCAAATATGCGGGTTTGGTGATAAAATATATTGGAATTTTGATAAGCCTTTTACAGACTTGAAAGGAAGCGTATCTATGACAACAATCGACATATATTCCGGCTTTCTCGGCGCAGGCAAAACGACCCTGATCAAGAAGATGATCAAGGAGGCGTACACCGGCGAGAAGATCGTCCTGATCGAAAATGAGTTCGGCGAGATCGGCATCGACGGCGGCTTCATGCAGGAGGCGGGGATCCAGATCAATGAGATGAATTCCGGCTGTATCTGCTGCTCTCTCGTCGGCGATTTCAGCAAGGCGCTGCAGCAGGTCATTACGGAGTATCAGCCTGACCGCATTTTGATCGAGCCTTCCGGCGTCGGCAAGCTCAGCGACGTGATCGCCGCCGTGCAGCGCAGCGTCGGCGGTGACGTGCAGCTTGGCTGCTTCGTGACGGTTGCGGACGCGACGAAGTGCAAAGTCTATCTTAAAAACTTCGGTGAATTCTACAGCAATCAGATCGAGACGGCGTCTGCGATCATTCTCAGCCGCACGTCCACTATTTCGGAGGACAAGCTGGATACCGCCGTTTCCCTGCTCCGTGAGCATAACAAGGAAGCCGCAATCATCACGACTCCGTGGGAGGAACTCACCGGCGCGCAGATTCTGGAAGCCATGCGCCACCAAAACAGTCTGACGGAAGAACTGGCGGAGATGATCGAGCATGAGCATCACCATCACGACGATGAGGAGTGCGACGATCCCGACTGCTCCTGCCACCACCATCATCATGACCACGAGGACGGTGAGGAGCACCATCACCACCATCACCACGATCATGAGGACGAGGACGGTGAGGAGCATCATCACCACCATCACCACGATCATGAGGACGAGGAGCATCATCATCACCATCATGAGGACGGTGAGGAGCATCACCATCACCATCATGAGGACGGTGAGGAGCATCACCACCATCATCATCATCACGGTCACGACGCCGACGAGGTCTTCCAGAGCTGGGGTGTCGAAACACATAAGAGATTCAGCAAAGACGATCTCAATACGATCCTTGCCGCGCTGGACAGCGACGAGACGTACGGCATCGTCCTTCGCGCTAAGGGAATCGTCCAGTCGCCGGACGGCTCCTGGCTCCATTTTGACCACGTTCCGGGCGAGATTGACGTCCGAAACGGCAGTGCAGCCGTTACCGGCCGCCTGTGTGTGATCGGCTCGAAGCTCAAAGAGGACGAGATCGTCAAGCTGTTTGGGGTGTAAGCCATGCCGATTCCCGTATATGCATTTTCCGGCTTTCTGGACGCCGGCAAGACGAAATTCATTCAGGACACGCTGTGCGACACACGATTCAATGCCGGCGAGCGCACCCTGCTATTGATCTGTGAGGAAGGCGAAGAAGAATATGATATTTCCGCCTATCCCTATCATCACGTCTATCCGGAGACGATCGATCAGGAGAACGTGACGACACAGGAGCTGGAAGCACTTTTCAAAAAACACCGCTGCGAGCGCGTCGTTGTGGAGCTGAACGGCATGCAGCAGATCGGCGCGTTTTACCAGAAAATGCCGCAGGACTGGCAAATCGCTCAGGAGGTCATGTTTGCCGACGCAACGACAATCCTGCAATACAACGCCAATATGCGCTCTCTCGTCGTGGACAAGCTGACCGGCTGCGAGATGGTCGTATTCAACCGCGTGCCGGTCGGCACAGACATCATGCCGCTGCACAAGCTGGCGCGCGCGCTAAACCGCCGTGTCGGTATCCTCTACGAATACACGGACGGGAAGATGGATTACGATGACATTGAAGATCCACTGCCTTTTGATATCAACGCGCCGGTCATAGAGATCCAGGACGACGATTATGCGCTGTGGTACCGGGATATCAGCGAGGAGCCGAAGAAATACAAGGACAAGACCGTGCGCTTCAAGGCGCAGGTCGCGCGCCTGAAGAAGGAAAAGGACGGCTTCTTTGCGCCGGGACGCTTCGTGATGACCTGCTGCGTCGAAGACATTCAGTTTATGGGCATGCCCTGCAAATATGAAAAGAGCGCAGAGCTTCGCGCCCGCGACTGGGTCACGGTGACGGCGAAGGTCATCGTGCGCTTCCATACAATATACCGCGGCGTCGGACCTGTGCTGGAGGCGCTGGAAGTCTCCCCTGCCGAGCCTGCACAAAACGAGGTCGCAACATTCTGATATGGAAAAACAACCTTCACGGTTCGGTTTGGTGAAGGTTGTTTTTATTCTTCCGCAAAGGGTTTATCTTTCAGGACGACCTCGCGGATGAAGCGGAACGTCTCTTTTTCGCCCTTGTCGCGCAGCATGGTCAGAAGGAAGACCAGCTCACGCTTTGTCTGCGGATGCATCATGGATGATTCTCGCGCCTCTAAGGAGCATTCCAGGTATTCCAGCGCGTCGCCGTCTTTGTAAGCCTTGCCGTGGTAGGTTTTGCAGGCGGCGATACGATCCATAACCATCTCTGCAAGAAACCTTCGCGGCATCGGGACCGGCTCATAGCGGCGCGTCTTGATGTTGATATCCGTCCAGTACTCAAAATGATGGCGGTTTCTGCCCTTGTGGTGCATCCAGGCTTTGGAATAGCCGAACAGCTCGCGCTCTTTGGAATTCGGACTGCGCGTACCCTGATAATACTTCAGACCGGAGCGGAATTCCGTCCAGGAGTATTTAGACAGGTCGTGCGTTAAGCCCTGACGATACAGGCCGACGGCAAAACAGCCCCTGCGGACGAACCGGCGGTGCTTTGTAATGGTGTGCAGATGTTTCCAAAAGTACATGTTTTTCCTCTATTCTTCGAGCGCTTTTTCGAGCTTTTGCAGCGCTTTCTTTTCGATCCTGCTGACGTAGCTTCGGCTGATGCCGCACTTGAGCGCAATCTCGCGCTGTGTCAGCGGTTTTCGGTTGCCGATACCGTAGCGTAAAATGATGATCTGCTTTTCTCTCGGTTCAAGGCAGGTCTCGATCTTCTGATAGAGCTTTGCATAGATCTCTTTGTCCGAGAGCTGCTCGAACAGATCGTCCTCCGAGCAGATCACGTCCATCAGTGACAGCGCGGTGCCGTCTTTCCCGGTTTCGATGAATTCCGAAAGCGAGACGTCGGCGGCGCTCTTTTTCTGCCCACGGAAGTACATCAGTATCTCGTTTTCCACGCATCTTGCCGCATAGGTTGCAAGCCGCGCGCCCTTTGAGGCATCAAAGGTCGAAATGCCCTTGATCAGTCCGATCGTCCCGATGGAGATCAGATCCTCCTGGTCGGAAGTCTGCGTGTAGTATTTCTTCATGATGTGCGCAACAAGGCGCAGATTCCGCTCAATCAGGATGTTTCTCGCATGCAGATCGCCCTGCGCGGAAAGCTCCAGATAGCGCGCTTCCTCCTTGGCGCTCAGCGGTTTCGGAAAAGAACCCGAGCCGTTGGACAGCCGAAGGGAGTACAGAATGCTGCTGATCATCAGCCAGACAGCCGCGCCCAGCATCCAACCACCTCCGAAACAGCGTATTCGGAAGCGGCAAGTCCGTATTACTTCAATTCTCGCGCGAGATCAGACGGTTTGCGATGTCGACTAAGAAATCCGGCGATTCGAAGCAATTCAGCGCGGCGATCGCCTTCTTCGTTTCGTCCGCGACCATGATTTTGCATTGTTCCACGCCGTAAAGACGAACGAACGTGTTCTTGTGCTCGTCCACGCCGGTCGCTTTGCCGAGCTTTACCGCGTCGCCGACGACGTCAAGAATGTCGTCGCGGATCTGGAACGCAAGTCCCAGATGATCGGCGTATTCCGCGGCGGCGTTCTGCTGCTTTTTCGTTCCGCCCGCGGCGATCACGCCGAGCTGGCAGGCGGCGGAGATCAGCGCGCCCGTCTTGCGCGACTGGATATCATATACCTCCTGCGCTGTGCAGAGGCGGCGCTCTGCGTCCATGTCGAGAATCTGCCCGCCGACCATACCGAGCTCTCCGGCGCACAGGCTCAGCACACGAACAGCATCGACAATACGCTCCGGCGGCAGTTTCGCACAAGCAAGCTGCCCGAAAGCAGCCGTCAAAAGCGCATCTCCCGCCAGACACGCTGTCGCTTCGCCATAAACCTTGTGATTGGTTGGTTTTCCTCTGCGGAAGTCGTCGTTATCCATGCACGGCAGATCGTCGTGGATCAGACTGT
This sequence comes from uncultured Clostridia bacterium, assembly GCA_947165085.1. GTDB lineage: Bacteria > Bacillota > Clostridia > Oscillospirales > Oscillospiraceae > JAZOXB01. The sequence goes on from CAMUZA010000015.1 coordinate 31,525, forward strand.
AGGTATGCACCATCTCCATCGCCGCGGCGAACGGCAGCGCAGCTTCGATATCGCCGCCGCAAAGCTCGCAGAAGGCAAGCACAAAGGTCGGACGCAGACGCTTGCCGCCCGCAAGCAGACTGTAGCGCATGGATTCAAATAAGACCTTCTGCGGCTGCTCGTTCGTGAAGCAGCCGTTCAGATAGGCTTCGATCCGGTCAAGATACTTCTGCGTCATCGGTAAACTCCGTTTCTTCCGGCGTTCCGTCCGCACCCTTTGTCAGACGAACGACCTTCAGTTCCGCTTCATCGAGCAGCTTGGTGCAGGAAGCGACCAGCTTTGTTCCCTCTTCGAACAGCTTCAGCGCGTCTTCAAGCGGCACGTCGCCGCGCTCCATCTTTTCTACGATCTCGTCCAAACGCGAAACGGACGCTTCAAAGCTCTGTGATTTCGATTTCATTTGCGTACCTCCTGTACCTCAGTGATCACCGCGCCGTCGGAAAAACGCACGGTGATCCGTTCTCCGACAGAGACGGACCGGACTGATTTGATCAGCTCGCCGTCACCGCCCATTGCCATGCTGTAGCCGCGGGAAAGAACCTTTAAGGGACTCATCGCGTCGAGCTTTGCCGTCAGACGGACGAATTGCTCGCGCTTGCGGCTCAATAACTGCGCAGACGCGGCGCACAGCCGCTGATGCGTGTGATCCAGTAAGAGTCTGCGGTCGTTGATATAATTGACCGGACTGCGCAGCGACCTTGCAGACGCAAGCGCATTCAACCGCTGCCGCTCCTGCTTGATCCGCTTCTGCATGATGGTCAGAAGCAGCGTAATGCTTGCCTGCAGAGACTTCCGCAGCTCCGCCTGGTCGGGCACGGCAAGCTCTGCAGCATTGGACGGCGTCGCGGCGCGCAGGTCTGCGACGAAGTCGGATATTGTCACGTCCGGCTCATGCCCGACGGCGGAGATCACAGGGATCTCGGAGTCCGCGATCGCGTAAGCGACACGCTCGTCATTGAACGCCCAGAGATCTTCGATCGAGCCGCCGCCCCTGCCGGTGATGATCAGATCTGCGACCTGAAAGCGGTTTGCGTAGCGGATCGCGGCGGCAATCTCCGCCGGCGCTTCCTCGCCCTGCACGCGCACGGCGAGCAGCTTTACCTCCGTCAGCGGATAACGCTTGCGCAGAATGCGGAGCATATCGTGCAGCGCTGCGCCCGCAGCGGAGGTGATGATCGCGATCCGGTGCGGGTATTTGGGCAGCGGCTTCTTTCGGTCGAGGGAGAAAAGCCCCTGCGCCTGCAGTTTTTCTTTCAGCTGCTCGAACGCTGCGTGCAGATCGCCAACCCCGTCCGGCGTCATCGCCTCGCAGTAGAGCTGATATACGCCGTCTCTGGGATAGACCGCAACACGTCCGAACGCGATGACTTTCATGCCGTTCTTCGGCTGAAAGCGCAGACGGAACGCGCTTCCTTTGAACATAACGCAGCGGATCGCGGCGTTTCCGTCTTTTAATGAAAAGTAATGGTGTCCCGACGGATAGAGCTTGTAGTTGCTGATCTCTCCGCGGATGAAGATCGCGGACAGAAATTCGTCGTCTTCAAAGCGCAGCTTCAGGTATTCATTGACTTGCGAGACTTCATATACTTCCTGCTGCATGATGCGCCCTCCATGTCAGGACTGCCGCGCCGAGCGCGTTGTCCGTCGCGAACTGCGGCGGGCAAAAGATCGCCGGAAGGTCGGCGCAGGCTTTCCGCAGCATAGTGTTTGATGCGACGCCGCCGGCAAATACCACGGAACAATTCGGATACTCCTTCAGCGCATTCTTCGTCGCCGCGACGATCGCGCCGATCAGACTGCGCAGCGCATAGCCGGCGGTTTCGGCAAAATTGCCGCAGTGGTAGTCCTGTATCTTGTTCTGCACGCCGGAAAGCGAAAACTCCGTGCCGTTCACCTTCACGCGGAAGAAAGAACGGTCAGCCGCTTCCCTGCTCAGCGCGTCGAGCGCTTTTCCTGCGGGAAACGGAAGCCCGAGCAGCTTTCCCGTGCGGTCAATGAGCTGACCGGCGGAGATATCCGTCGTGCCGCCGATCTTTTCCGCGTGGACGCTCGCGCCGTCCGGCGTGACAAGCAGCAGCTCCGTCGTTCCACCGGACAGATGCCACGCAAGATGCGGCTTGCCCATCAGCTCGATATGATCCGAAGACCACAGCGAAGCGGCGATATGCCCCTGTTGATGGGAGAATTCATAGACCGGAACGCCGAGCGCGGCGCCGAGCACCTTCGCCTGAGAATGCCCTGCAAGAAAGCACGGCATGTAGGACCCCTCCACCGCTCGCGGACGGGTACTGACGCCGACCGCGTCGATCTGTACGGGTCCAATATCCGAAAACAGCCTGTCGGTCAATTCCGGCAGGCGTTTTACAT
>CAMUZA010000016.1 GCA_947165085.1 uncultured Clostridia bacterium
AACGCCTGCTGCGCGCCATTTTCGGTGAAAAGGCCAAGGAAGTGCGCGACACTTCGCTGCGCGTGCCGCACGGCGAATACGGCATCGTGGTCAACGTCGAAGTGTTCACGCGCGAAAACAGCGATGAGCTCAGCCCCGGCGTCAACAAGGTCGTGCGCTGCTACATCGCGCAGAAACGTAAGCTTTCCGTCGGCGACAAGATGGCCGGACGCCACGGCAACAAGGGCGTTGTTTCCCGCATTCTGCCGGAGGAGGATATGCCCTTCCTGCCGGACGGCACCCCGCTGGATATCGTCCTGAATCCGCTGGGCGTTCCGTCCCGTATGAATATCGGACAGGTTCTGGAAGTCCACCTCGGCTACGCCGCCCATGCCCTCGGCTGGAAGGTCGCAACTCCGATTTTCGACGGCGCCAACGAAAAGGACATCCGCGAGACCCTTCAGCTTGCGGGTCTGCGCGAGGATGGCAAGACCGTGCTCTATGACGGCCGTACCGGCGAGCCGTTCGACAACCTTGTTACGGTCGGCTATCCGTACTTCCTCAAGCTGCACCATCTGGTCGACGATAAGATCCATGCCCGTTCCACCGGTCCGTACAGCCTCGTGACCCAGCAGCCGCTGGGCGGCAAGGCGCAGTTCGGCGGTCAGCGATTCGGCGAGATGGAAGTCTGGGCGCTGGAAGCCTACGGCGCCGCCTATACCCTGCAGGAGATCCTGACCGTCAAGTCCGACGACGTGACCGGCCGTGTCAAGACCTACGAGGCGATCGTCAAGGGTCACAACGTCCCGAAGCCCGGCGTGCCGGAATCCTTCAAGGTTCTGGTCAAGGAGCTGCAGTCACTTTGCCTGGATGTCCGCGTGCTGGACGATCAGGGCGAGGAGATCGAGCTGCGTGAGGAGGACGAAGACGACGTCGTCTACACCGCAGGCAGCGAGAACTTCATCACCGATGAGAACGAAGTGCTCTCTTCCGGCTTTGCCATCGATCCGGACAGCTTGGACAGCGACGTGTCCGCGCTTTCCCAGATCATTGGTCTGAGCGACGATGAGGGCGACGATACCGACGAGGCTTTCGACGATATGGAAGCCGACGACGAAGAGTAAAAGGAGGAGCAATACGATGAGCAACAAGACATTCAGTGCAATCAAGATCGGCATTGCTTCGCCGGAAATGATTCGAGACTGGTCCTACGGCGAGGTCAAGAAGCCGGAGACCATCAACTACCGCACCCTGAAGCCGGAGCGCGACGGTCTGTTCTGCGAAAAGATCTTCGGACCGACGAAGGACTGGGAATGCCACTGCGGCAAGTATAAGAAGATCCGCTACAAGGGCAAGATCTGCGACCGCTGCGGCGTTGAGGTCACCAAGAGCAAGGTGCGCCGCGAGCGCATGGGTCACATCGAGCTCGCCGCGCCGTGCAGCCACATCTGGTACTTCAAGGGTATCCCGTCCCGCATGGGTCTGCTGCTTGACATCAGCCCCCGCATTCTTGAAAAGGTGCTCTATTTCGCGAGCTATATCGTCACCGATCCGGGCGACGCTCCGTTGAGCAGGGGTCAGATTCTCAACGAAAAAGAATACCGCGATATGCGCGAAAAGTACGAGGATGATTTTGACGCAGGCATGGGCGCGGAAGCAGTCAAGAAGCTGCTTGCCGACATCGACCTGGAAGAGCTCTCCGAGCAGCTCCGCAGCGAGCTCAAGGGCGCGAACGGTCAGAAGAAGCTGCGCATCATCAAGCGTCTGGAGGTCGTCGAGGCGTTCCGTCTGTCCGGCAATAAGCCCGAATGGATGATCATGGACGTCCTGCCCGTCATTCCTCCCGAGATTCGCCCGATGGTCCAGCTCGACGGCGGCCGCTTCGCAACGAGCGACCTCAACGACCTGTATCGCCGCGTCATCAACCGCAATAACCGTCTCAAGCGGCTCATTCAGCTCAACGCGCCCGACATCATCATTCGCAACGAAAAGCGCATGCTGCAGGAAGCGGTGGATGCGCTGATCGACAACGGCCGCCGCGGCCGCGCCGTCACCGGCGCGAACAACCGTGCGCTCAAGTCCCTGTCCGATATGCTCAAGGGCAAGCAGGGCCGTTTCCGTCAGAACCTGCTGGGCAAGCGCGTTGACTACTCCGGCCGAAGCGTTATCGTCGTCGGTCCGGAACTCAAGCTCTATCAGTGCGGCGTGCCGAAGGAAATGGCGATCGAGCTGTTCCGCCCGTTCGTGATGAAGAAGCTCGTCGAGGACGGCGTTGCAAACAACATCAAGAGCGCGAAGAAGAAGATCGACCGGGGCGAGCCCGAGGTTTGGGACGCGCTGGAAGACATCATCAAGGATCGCCCGGTCATGCTGAACCGCGCGCCGACTCTGCACAGACTCGGCATCCAGGCGTTTGAACCGGTGCTGGTTGAGGGCCGCGCGCTCAAGCTCCATCCGCTGTGCTGCACCGCGTTCAACGCGGACTTCGACGGCGACCAGATGGCGATTCACGTTCCGCTGTCCGCGGAGGCGCAGGCGGAAGCCCGCATGCTGATGCTCTCGGCGAACAACCTGCTGCGTCCGCAGGACGGCAAGCCCGTCACCGTGCCGACGCAGGATATGATCCTCGGCACCTACTATCTCACTTATGTCCGTCTGGGCAAGAGTGAGAAGGGCGCCGAAGAGGTCATCGTGACCGATAAGGGCGACTTCGATCTGCCGGAAGGAGAGCTCGTCGACGGCGATCTGGTCGAAGCTGCGCTGGACGAAGCGGAGCGCACCCATAAGAAGGCACCGCAGTTCATGGCGAAGCACGCATACTCCAGCGTTGACGAGGCGATCACCGCCTACACCTGCGGCGCGATCGGTCTGCATGCGCCCATCCGCGTCCGCTACGGCAAGGAGATCGACGGCGTGATGCAGTACAAGCTCATCAACGCCACGGTCGGCAGGCTCATCTTCAATGAGCCGATCCCGCAGGATCTCGGCTTCGTGGATCGCAGCAAGCCCGAAAACGCTTTCGATCTGGAGATCAGCTTCCTGGTCGGCAAGAAGAAGCTCGGCGTTATCATCGACAAGTGCATCCGCAAGCACGGCTTCACCATCGCGACCGAGATGCTTGACCGCGTGAAGGCGCTTGGCTACAAGTACTCCACCAAGGGCGCGATCACCGTCTCTATCGCGGATATGGCGATCCCGGAAAAGAAATACGCGCTCGTCGCGGCGGCGGAAGAAGAAGCCGTCAAGATCGACCGCAAGTATAAGCGCGGCTTCATTACCAACGAGGAACGCTACCGCCTGGTCGTCAACCAGTGGGAGCAGACCATCAAGGACGTTACCGGCGCGCTGCAGGAGAACCTCGACCGCTTCAACCCCATCTATATGATGGCGGACTCCGGCGCTCGAGGCAGCATGAACCAGATCCGTCAGCTCGCCGGCATGCGCGGACTGATGGCGGACACCAACGGCCGCACCATCGAAATCCCGATCAAGGCGAACTTCCGTGAAGGTCTGTCTGTTCTGGAATACTTTATCTCCTCCAGAGGCGCGCGTAAGGGCTTGACGGATACCGCTCTGCGTACCGCGGACTCCGGTTATCTGACCCGCCGTCTGGTCGACGTCTCGCAGGAGGTCATCATCCGTGAGCCCGACTGCGGCACAAAGCACGGCATCCACCTTGCGGAGGTCGTCGAAAAGGGACAGATCATTGAGAGCTTTGCCTCCCGTATCCACGGCCGCTATCCGGTCAATGATATCCTCGATCCCGAGACCGGCGAAGTGCTGATCCCGAACACCAAGATGATGATGGAAGAGGACGCCAAGCTGCTCGAAGCGCACGGCATCCACAGCGTTTATGCCCGTACTGTGCTCGGCTGCCGCGCCCGCAGCGGCGTGTGCGCCAAGTGCTACGGCATGAACCTCGCGACTTCCGAGCTCGTCAACCTCGGCGAAGCGGTCGGCATCATCGCTGCGCAGTCCATCGGCGAACCGGGCACGCAGCTTACCATGCGTACCTTCCACACCGGCGGCGTCGCGGGCGACGATATCACCCAGGGTCTTCCCCGTGTTGAGGAACTGTTCGAAGCGCGCAAGCCGAAGAAGATGGCGGTCATCGCTGAGATCGACGGCACCGTCGACGTGGACGACAGCCACCGCAGCGCGCTGCGCGACATCACGGTCACAGCGGACGACGGCGAAGTCAAGATCTATCAGGTCCCGTATTCCGTCGGCCTGAAGGTCGAGACCGGCAAGCGCGTCAAGAAGGGCGAGCCGATCACCGACGGCGCGCTGAACCCGCACGACGTGCTCCGCATCTCCGGCGTCGAGGCAGTGCAGAACTATCTGACGCAGGGCGTTCTGGCGGTGTACCGTCAGCAGGGCGTCGACATCAACGATAAGCACATCGAGGTCATCATCCGTCAGATGATGCGCAAGGTGCGCGTTGAGGACGTCGGCGATACCGAGCTTTTGAGCGGCACGGTCATTGACGTCTATGAATTCGACGACGCCAATGACAAGATTCAGGCGCGCATCGACGCGGGCGAGACGGATCTCCGCCTCGCGACCTGCACGCTGCTGCTCATGGGCATTACCAAGGCTTCTCTGGCAACGGAATCCTTCCTGTCCGCCGCTTCCTTCCAGGAGACCACCAAGGTCCTGACCGAAGCCGCGATCAAGGGCAAGGTCGACCACCTCGTCGGATTGAAGGAAAACGTCATCATCGGCAAGCTGATCCCCGCCGGCTCCGGACTCGACATTTACCGCGACTACACGGTGAGCGAGTGGCCGGAATCCGAGGTCACGCAGGACATGATCGACAACGAGGTCAGATAACGCTCTTAAAAACCAAATAGTTTGCAAAAGAGGCATGAATTTAGGTTCATGCCTCTTTTTAACGCCGTAATAATTTGATTTTCGCAAAACTGCGATATGGTTATTTTTTACAAAAAATAACGAAATTGCACTGTTTTTTTGTCGATTATCCCTTGCGCTTGTGGAAAATATATAGTATACTCTATTTAGAGAAATGGGAGTCTGTGCATTTGCGCTGCTCCCGATGGCGCAAAGAACCAAAGCGATCATCGATATTGCAAGGAGGCAAAACTATGGCGGCAACCAGAATCGGTGACAGAATACGGAGAGTCGACGCCGTTCAGAAGGCGCGCGGCGAATCGAAATATGTCTGCGACCTGACCTTCCCGGATATGCAGTATGCATACATGGTGCGCTCCACTGTTCCGAGAGGAAAGATCCTCAATATTTCGCTTCCGGACTTTCCCGAAGGCTATTATTTCATTTCCGCGAAGGATATCCCGGCGAAGGGGAAAAATGAGCTTTGGATGATTACCAAGGACTGGCGGTGCTTCGCTGACGAGTACGTCCTCTACGTCGGCGAGACGATCGGCGTCGTGGTCGGTCCCGACCGCGGCGTTCTGAAGGAGCTCCGCAGCAAGATCAAGATCGACTATGAAGAGCAGACGCCTGCCGTCACCATCGACGACGGCATTGCCTGCGTCGGCGGTCCGATGTTCCCCGAGAAGAACAGCAACGTCATGTGCGAGCTGTTCTGCGAGAAGGGAAGACCCATGGAAGAGGTCTTCGCCGAGGCGGACGAGGTCTTTGAGGAGACCATCACCACGCCCTATCAGGAGCACGTGCATCTGGAGACCAACAGCGCGATCGCGACTTATGAAGACGGCAAATTCGTTTTCTACGCCTCCGCGCAGTGCCCGTTCTACATCCGTAAATCCATCGCGGGACTGCTGGATATCCCGTATAGCGACATCATTGTCCGCCAGCAGACCACCGGCGGCGCGTTCGGCGGCAAGGAGCATTTCCCCGACGTCATCTGCGGCGCTCTGCTCGTTGCGGAGAACATCATCCGCAAGCCGATCAAGATGGTTTTTGACCGCGAAGAGGACACGCAGTTCTCCGTCAAGCGCCATCCGTCCAAGTGCGTTTACAAGTCCGCGATCAAGGACGGCAGAGTGATCGGTGTGCAGGGACATATCTATTACAACTGCGGCGCATACCTCGCTTCTTCTTACGTTGTCCTGCAGCGCGGCGTCTTCCATGCCAACGGCGTTTACACCTTCCCCAACACCTATCTCAAGGGCGAAGGCATCGGCACGAACACCTTCCCGACCTGCGCCTTCCGCGGCTTCGGCGCGCCGCAGACGCTGTTTGCCATTGAGACCCACATGGATCATATCGCGCGGCATCTCGGCATCGACCCGCTGGAGTTCAAGATGAAGCACATCTGCAAGCAGGGCGACGAGACGACGACGAACGGTCATATCATCGAGGAGGTCAAGCTCCCCGAGATGATCGAGGTCTTGACGAAAGAATCCGACTACTGGAGAAAAGCGAAGGAATACAAGCCCGGCTGCGGCAAGGGCATCGGCATTTCGATGTATAACCACGGCGGCGCCTTCACCGGCAACGGCGAGCAGGCAATCATCAAGGCGCACTCCCTGCTGGTAAAGAAGGGCGACAAGGTCACGATTCTGGTCGGCTCTACCGAAATGGGCCAGGGCTTCAAAACCTCTCTGCGGAAGATCTGCGCGGCGACCCTCGGCATTTCCATGGACAACGTGGACTATCCCGACCCCGACACCTCGAAGGTCGTCGACTCCGGCCCGACCGCCGCTTCCCGTTCAACGATGATCGTCGGCAAGCTGGTCGAGCGCGCGGCGCAGCAGATGAAAGAGCGCTGGGACGAGGGCGACTTCTCCGTTGAGGTCGAATATGAGCATCCCGAAGGCTATCCGTGGGATCAGAGCACGTTCCGCGGCGACGCGTATCTCGGCTACGGCTGGGGCGCGGCGATCATCGAGGTCGAAGCAGACAAGCTGACCAACGAGATCAAGACCGTCGGTATCTGGACCTCCCACGAGATCGGCAAGGCGATCGACGAGCTGATCGTCCACGGACAGATCAACGGCGGCGTCATCCAGTCGCTCGGTTACGGCTCCATGGAGAAGCTGGAGAATAAGAAGGGCTTCTTCCGTCAGAAGAGCATGTCCGACTACGTGATTCCGACCTCCATGGACTTCCCGAAGCAGTTCTATCATATTCAGGAAAACCCCTATCCCTGGGGTCCCTATGGCGCGAAGGGCATGGGCGAGCTGGTCTTTAACGGCGCGTCAGCCGCCTACGTCGATGCGGTCGAGCGTGCGCTGAATACCAGTTTTACAGCCATTCCGATTCCCCCGGAAGATATTGAGGAGGCGTTGAAGAATGTACAGTAACGTTTGTTTCAAGCTCAACGGCGAAGAGAAATGCTACGAGGGTGATCCGCTGCGGCGGCTTCTGGACGTGCTGCGCGAGGACTATGGGCTGACCGGCTCCAAGGAGGGCTGCGGCGAGGGCGAATGCGGCGCCTGCTCGATCGTCAAGGACGGCGAGCTGGTCACGAGCTGCATCATCCCGATCGGCGCGGTGAACGGCTGCGAGCTTCTCACCATCGAGGGCATCCGCGACACCGAAAAAGGCAAATGCATCATCGACGCTTACGCAGAGGGCGGCGCGGTACAGTGCGGCTTCTGCATTCCCGGCATGGTCATGGCGACCTACTGCCTGCTGAACAAGAATCCCGACCCGACGGAGGACGAGATCCGGCTCGGCATCAGCGGCAACATCTGCCGCTGCACCGGTTACGATCTGATCGTTGAATCCATCCGTCTGGCGGCGAAGAAAGGAGCGGCGTTATGGAACAGGTAAAATGCTTCATGCCCCAGACGCTGCAGGAGGCGCTGCAGATCCGCAAGGAATACCACGCGACGATCCTCGCGGGCGGCTCCGACCTGATGGTCTCCAAAAGCATGGGTCCAGGCATTACGCCCGCGTTTACGGATCCCGTGCTGATCCTGACCGGCGTGAAGGAGCTGAAAGGCATCCGTAAGAATGCCGACGGCAGCGTGTCCATCGGCGCGCTGACGACTTCTGCGGAAATCAGCCGCTCGGAGCTGGTGCATCCGCTGCTCATTGACGCCGCGTCCCGCATGGGCGCGATCGCCCTGCGCAACAGCGCGACGATCGGCGGCAACATCGGCAACGCCTCTCCGAAGGGCGACATGCCGCAGCCGCTGATCCTGCTCGACGCCGAGCTTGTGCTGAAAAGCGTTGACGGCGAACGCAGAATGAAAGTTGACGACTTTATCCTCGGCAGCAAGAAAACCGCGCTCGGAGACGATGAGATCATCACCGAGGTCATTCTGCCGCCGCAGGACTTCACCCACATTTTCTACCGGAAGATCGGCATGCGCCGTGCGAACGCGATCTCCAAGCTGACGCTTTCCGCGGCTGCGACCGTCAAGGACGGCGTTGTGGTCGATTTCCGCGCCTCCTCCGGCGCGGCGGGTCCCAAGGTCGCAAGGTCCAGAGCGGCGGAGGAAATCCTGATCGGCAGGAAGCTGTCCGAGCTGCCCGCCGTCAAGGATGAATTCCTGGACGCTTGGAACGGCGTCATCAGTCCGCACGCAATGCCGGAATACAGAAGAAACTCTACCAGAAGAATGCTGGCATACTTTATCGACGCGCTCGCCGCCGGTCATCCGGCAGGCAGAGTGGAATGATCGGAGGATAAAACGATGATCTACAAACCGACCACCGTTCGTGAGGCAGTCGCCTTGCGGGCAGAACACCCGGATGATACCGTTTATCTCGCGGGAGGCACGGACGATCTTCGCCTCGGCTCCTGCGCGGAAGGCAAAGACCTGATCGACATCAACGGTCTTCTTTCCGACACGGTCGAGGAAAAGGACGGCAAGCTCGTCATCGGCGCGCTCTGCACCCTGCAGACCCTGAGAGAATGCGAGAAGGTTCCCGCATTCCTGCGCGAGGCGGCAGGCTTCTGCGCCTCCTTTGTCAAGAGAAACAGCGCGACCGTCGGCGGCAACATCGCGCTCCGCCGGCAGGACAGCTACATGGCGGCTGCCTTTGCCGCTGCGAATGCGACCGTCCTTGCGACCTCGCCGGACGGCGACAGGGAAGTGCCGATCGCAAAGTATCTTGCCTGCGACTGCGCCTGCCTGCTCCGCGGCTTCGTGATCGACCCGTCGATCACCGGCAGGGTCAAGCGCTTCGGCAACACCGCCGCCTCGCATGCCGCCGTGATCGCGGCACAGAGCGGCGATACCTACGCGCTCAGCGTTTCCGGCAGCGGTCTCGCGGTCGGCAGCAGTCCCGATATCTGGAAAACGCTGGAATATCAGGACGATCTGACCGGCAGCGCGGACTACAAGAAGTATCTTGCCAAAATCGTTTTTGAACAGGGGAGGTAAGCGCGATGGAATATAAATGCAGAATCAACGGCGAGCTTCGCACGCTGATCGGCGAGCCGACCGAGCGTTTGAGAGACGTTCTTTACCGCAGCGGTTATCTCTCCGTCCGCGACAGTGACGATGCAGAGGGATTTGCCGGCTCCGATACCATCGTGTTCAACGGAAAACTGAGATACTCCAATCTTATCCTGCTGTATCAGGCGGAAAACGCCGAGATCCGCACGGCGGAGGGACTTCTCAACGGCAGAGAACTCAACTTCGTGCAGAAGGCCATGATCTCCGCAGGCGTCGTCGCCAGCGCGTACAACGCGCCGACGGCCGCGCTGATCCTGACATGGCTGCTGGAAAAGAATCCGTATCCCACGAGAGAAGAAATCAAGGAAGTTCTGACCGGTATCTTCATCCGAGACGCCGGCTACGAGCATTACTATCTTGCCGTCAAGCTGGCGATCGAGCTGCGTGACACCGGCGCGTATCAGAGCGAGATCGCGCCCTCTTTCCGTCCGAAGCTCGAGATCGTCGGCAAGCCGATGGACAAGATCGACGGCGCGGCGCTTGTCTCCGGCGAGCCGGTCTTCGTCGAGGACAAGGTTCCCGCGAACGCCTGGGTACTGCATGTGCTCAGAAGCCCGTTTGCCAGCGCGTACATTAAGTCGATCGACACCTCTGAGGCGGAGAAGCTGGACGGCGTTGCCGCGATCATCACCGCGGAAAACTGCCCGGACGTCTACTATATGCAGGCAGGTCAGGGCAATCCTGAGCCGTCTCCCCATGACCGCCGCCTCTTTAACCGGAAAGTGCGCCATGTTGGCGACCGCGTCGCGGGTATCGTGGCAAGAACGAAGGAAATCGCCGATCAGGCGGCCTCCTTAATTAAGGTCGAATATGAGCCGACCGGCACCGTCTTCACCGTCGAAGAAGCGATGGCAGAGGGCGCGCCGCTGGTGCATAACGGACCTGTGCAGTACAACGCCGGCGCGCCTGCCGATTTGGACGAATTCAACGCCAGAGCGGGCGACGAGCGCGAGGGCAAGGTCGTCTATCAGTTCCCGCTCGGCGCGAACATTCAGAAGAACATTGCCGCGTCCAACAAGGGCGGCATCGGCGACATGGAAAAGGGCTTTGCCGAGGCGGACGCGATCGTCGACCGCACCTACCAGACGAGCCAGATCCAGCATACCCCGCTGGAGCCGCACGTCTGCTATGCCCACGTCGAGCACGGCAGACTGGTGCTCAACTGCTCCACGCAGGTTCCGTATCACGTCCGCAGGATCGTGAGCTGGGTCTGCGGCATCCCCGAGAATAAGATCCACGTCATTAAGGAGCGCGTCGGCGGCGGTTACGGCGCAAAGCAGGATATTCTGGTGGAAGAACTCACCGGCTACGCCGCATGGATCACCGGCAAACCCGTCTACTACAGAAACACCCGCGAGGAAGAATTCATCGCCAACTCCACCCGCCATCCGATGCGCGTCAGAGTCAAGATGGGCGGCAAGAAGGACGGCACGATCACGGCGATTTTCATGGAGGTCTGCGCGAATACCGGCCCCTTCGGCAACCACTGCCTGACCGTCCCGATGAACAGCTGCTCGAAGACGCTGCCGCTGTTCAAGGTCGATAACATGGCGTATGACCTCAAGGTCTTCTACACCAATACACCGCCTGCCGGCGCCTATCAGGGCTACGGCACGCCCAAGGGCAACTACGGCATCATGATGGCGATGGCGGAGCTTGCGGATAAGCTGGGCATTGACTTCAAGCTGATGATCGAAAAGAACCACGTCGAAGAGGGCTACATGCTGGAGATTCTGAAGGGTCTCGGCGAAGGTCGCGAGGGCGCGGTCGTTCCCGTCGGCTCCTGCGGTCTGGACGAAGCGATCGAAAAGGGCTGCAAGATGATCGAATGGGGCAAGAAGGAAGTCTCCGACGACCCCGACTGGAAGATCGGCAAGGGCTTTGCCATGATCATGCAGGGCAGCGGCCTGCCGGGTCTTGACCACGCAGAGGCGATTGCGAAGCTGGAAACGGACGGCACGGTCATCCTAAACAGCGGCGGCGCCGACCTCGGAACCGGTCTGGACACGATCTCCGCAAAGATCGTCTCCGAGGTGCTGAAGCTCCCGATGGATCGCATCACGGTCGTCTCCGGCGATACCGATTCGTGCGCGTTCGACACCGGCTCCTACGCCTCCTCCGGTACGTTCTTCTCCGGCAACGCCTCTCTCGCGGCAGCGACCAAGCTGAAGGAGCTGATCCTGAAAGAGGCTGCGCTGCAGTTGAATGAAAAGGTCGAGGACTTGGACGTTCGCGCGCCCGGCGAGGTCTATTCCAAGGCTTCCGGCGCGACGATCAGCTACTATGAGCTGACGCATACCGCCACCTCCGGCGGCGGCAGAGGACAGATGATCGCGCACGGCAGCTTCGTTACGACAGCCTCCTCCGTACCATACGGTGCGCATTTCGCGCAGGTCGCGGTCAACGTCAGGACCGGCGAGATCAAGGTGCAGAAATTCTACGCGCTGCAGGACGCCGGCACGCCGATCAATCCCGAATGCGCGCTGACGCAGATTTACGGCGCGGTGATGAAGTCCATCGGTCACAGCCTGTACGAGGGCATGTATCTTGACGAAAACGGCAGGTGCGTCAACGCCAATCTGACTGACTACGGCGTGCCGATGATCAACGAAGCGCCGGACGACTTCAAGTCCGTGCTCATCGACGTGGACGACAAGTTCGGTCCCTTCGGCGCGAAGTCGATCTCCGAGATCGCCTGCAACGGCGCGGCGCCCGCGATCGGCATTGCCATCCACGACGCCTGCGGCGTGTGGCTGCGCGACTGGCCGATGACGCCGGAGAAGATCCTGAAAGCGTTGGGAAAAATCTGATCTGTACGCAATTCAAAACACGGTATCTCGTTACGAGATACCGTGTTTTTTTGCCAAAAACACAAACGTATGTTCAAAAATTCGGATTTCCGGCAGAAAGTACCGAAAAAAATCATAAAATTACTATAGAATATGCGAAAAAATGATTGCTTTTTTCTTTTGTTGATTGTATACTGAAAGCGTAGTGGAGCAAAATGGATGAAAAATGAGTAAAATGGAGCGAGGTGAAGGGAATGTACGGTAAATATCAACATGCATTAGATGCGAAGGGAAGACTGTTCGTTCCCGCAAAGCTCAAGGAAGAGCTCGGCGCATCCTTCTATATCGCGAAGGCGCCGGACGCCTGCCTGACGGTCTATCCGGAGGCTGAGTGGCAGAAGGTACTGGATCACTGCAACGAGCTGCCGTCTTCCAAGGCGCGCGCCATGCGCTTTTTCTTCGCGAACGTCGCAAAGTGCGAGCCGGACAAGCAGGGCAGATTCCTGCTGCCCGAATCCTTCCGCGACTATGCCGGCATCAAGCAGGACGTCGTTTTCCTCGGTCAGGCCGGACGCGCGGAGATCTGGTCGGCGGAACGCTACGCGGCGGAGGAGGAGAAGTTCCTCACGCCCGAGGCGATCGCCTCCGTGATGGAAGAGCTGGGCTTCTGATGGAATTCTCACATAAGTCCGTCCTTTTGGACGAGTGCATTGAAAACTTGGCGATCAAACCGGACGGGATTTATCTGGACGGTACGCTCGGCGGCGCGGGGCATTCATTCGAGATCGCGAAGCGGCTGACGACCGGAAGACTGATCGGCGTCGACCGCGATGCCGTAGCGCTGCAGGCGGCGCGGGAGCGGCTTGCGCCGTTTCTGGAGCGCGTGACGACGTTGCATTCCAATTTTTCCGAATTGGATCAAATCCTTGACGGTCTCGGTATCGACGCGCTTGACGGCATGCTCTTCGATCTGGGCGTATCCTCGCCCCAGCTCGATGATAAGCAGCGCGGGTTTTCCTATATGGCGGACGCGCCGCTGGACATGCGCATGAACCGGGAGGACACGCTGACTGCCTACGACGTGGTCAACACGTGGGGGCAGGAAGATCTGCGCAGAATTCTTTACGAATACGGCGAGGAGCGGTACGCGCCGCAGATCGCCGCCAGTATCGTCAAAAAACGTGAAGCTGCACCGATCGAGACGACTCTGCAGCTCGTGGATGTGATCCGCGGGGCGATGCCGCCGCAGGCGCTGCGGGAAAAGCAGCACCCTGCCAAGCGGAGCTTTCAGGCGATCCGCATCGCAGTCAACGACGAGCTCGGCGCGGTCAGCAAACTGATGAAAACGGCGTTTCGCCGTCTCAAGCCGGGCGGACGGCTGTGCGTGATCACCTTCCATTCACTGGAAGACCGTATCGTAAAAAACGAAATGCAGCAGGCGGCAAAGGGCTGTACCTGCCCGCCGGAGTTTCCGGTCTGCGTCTGCGGCAAGAAGCCGATCATCCGCATTGTTTCCAAAAAACCGATCCTCTCCGGCGAAGAGGAATTAAAGGACAATCCCCGCGCCAGAAGCGCAAAGCTGCGGGTCGCGGAAAGAATCTGATTTTGACGAAGGGGGGGCGATTCCGGTGGCTGAGCAATACCGCACAAACGGATCTGCTGCGCTGAATATCTACACGCAGGAAAACACCGCGCGACCGCTGGAACGCCCGAAAAAACTGCCCGACGCACCGGCGCAGGAACAGCAAAAGGAGAGACTGCGTCTGGTCGTCTCGCCGTTTACGATCCTGGGCGGCGCAGTCGCGATCTTCATGCTCCTTCTCGTCGTGTTCAGCCTGGTTCGCATGTTTGAGGAGCAGAGCAGGGTCAGCGAACTGCAGCAGACGCGCGCCGCGCTGACGCAGGAACAGGAACGTCTGACGGCGGAATACGAGCAATCTCTGGATCTGAAACAAGTGGAACAGCGCGCCCGACAGCTCGGGATGCGCGAGGTCCAGCAGTCACAGATCCGCGAAATAGAAATTGCAGCCGGCGATACCACGCAGGTTTTCGACGCACCGGAAGAACGCAATATATTCGAGCAGGTCTTTGACGCATTCCAGAGCTTGTTCCGTGATGCGGTGGAATACTTCTCATAGCCTGCGACATATAGTAAACAAGCAGAGCATGGGCGGTGAACCAAATAGCCGCCCATGTTTTTGAACTATATTCCGGGGCGGGGAAATGCATGAAGCACACGGCGGTCAGTCTGAACAGGAAACGTATTCGCAAACAGCAGAGCGTTTCCGACACCTACATTCGCAGAGGGATCCTCGTACTGCTGCTGTTCTTCGGGATCGCAGCGTTTGCGGTGGTGACGGGAAGACTGGTCAAGCTGATGCTGATCGATCATGAGTATTATCAGTCCAAGGCGATCAGCAACCAAACGCGATCAACCAGCGTGACGGCAAGCCGCGGCACGATCTACGACCGGAACATGGAAGTGCTGGCGGCGTCCGCCAGCGTGGAAAACATTTTCCTCGATCCTTTGGAGCTCTATCAGAACAAGGTCGATATCGACTACCTGGCGAGCAACCTTGCAAGAATCCTGGATCTGGACGAGGCGTACATCAAAAAGCAGGCTGCGGACACCTCCATGCGCTACAAGGTGCTGCGCCGCAAGCAGCCGCAGGTGGTCTGCGACGCGGTAAGGCAGTTTGTCAGCGACAACGGGATCGTCGGCGTTCACCTGGAGCCGGACTCTCTGCGCTACTATCCGAATCATGAACTGGCTTCCCAGCTGCTCGGCTTCACCAATGTGGAGAACAAAGGCTCCGAGGGGCTGGAGGCCTACTATAACGGCACTTTGGAGGGGACTGCCGGCGCAGTCATTACGACAAAGGGCAATAACGAGACCGAAATGCTGTATTCCTACGAGACTTATTACGAGGCGACGGACGGAGACAGCATGGTGCTGACGATCGACCTGACGGTGCAGCGCGCGCTGGAAAAGCAGATGCATGACGCGATCGACCGCTACGACGTCAAAAACGGCGCGTTCGGCATCGTCATGGACGCGCAGACCGGCGAGATCGTCGCCATGTCCACGCTCGGCGGCTACGATCCCAACCGCTATCTTGAGATATTCGACCCGCTGAAGGATAGGCAGTTGGAATCGCTCTACGACGCTGCCATGGAGCTGCCGGAGAACTCGGAGGAGCGGCAGCAGGCGATCGACGACTACAACAACGCTGTCGCGGCGGAACGCCTGCGCCAGTGGCGCAACCGCTGTGTTTCCGACGGCTACGAGCCCGGCTCGACGTTCAAGCTGATCACGCTTGCCACGGGACTGGACTGCGGCGCGGTGACGCTGCGCGACAGCTTCTACTGCGGCGGAAGAGAACAGTTCGAGGGCCGCTCCCAGCCGCTCAATTGCTGGCGGCATCAGGGGCACGGCTCGGAGACGACGGCGCAGGCGCTGCAGAATTCCTGCAATCTCGCCTTCGCGCACATGGGGCTGAAGATCGGCGGCGAAACGCTCTACGATTACTGCAAAGCGTTCGGTCTGATGGAGCGGACGGGGATCGATCTGCCCGGCGAATCGAGCGGCATTTTCCATACGCGCGAACGCCTTGCCGACCGCAACACCTACGGCACGAGCTATCTGATCGCGACCTCGTTCGGTCAGACGATCAAGCCCACGCCGATCCAGCTTGTCCGCGCTGTCTGCGCGATCGTCAACGGCGGCTATCTGCTCAAGCCATACGTCGTTTCACAGGTACTGGACGAAAACGGCGAGATCGTCCGTCAGCAGGAGCGCACGGTCATCCGACAGGTCATCTCCGAGGAGACGTCCGCGATGATGCGCGAGCTGATCGAGTCGGTCGTCACCGAGGGTACGGCGAAGAACGCAAATGTGGCGGGCTTCCGCATCGGCGGCAAGACCGGTACGGCGGAAAAAACCGATCAGCGCGAGGATAACGGACAGCTCACAAACGACAAGATCGTATCTTTCGTCGGCATCGCGCCGATGCAGGATCCGCGCTACGTGATCCTGATCGCGCTGGATACGCCGAGTCCGACGAGCGGCATCTATATCTCCGGCGGCGTCATGGCGGCGCCGACCGTCGCTGCCGTATTCGAGGATATTCTGCCCTATCTCGGCGTCGAACCGCAGTATGAAGACGGCGACCTCTGCCGCGTCAGTGTTCGCATGCCGGACGTGAGAGAAATGACAAGAAGCGAGGCAGTCGCGGCGTTGAAAGAGGTCATGCTGGACTGCCGCGTGATCGGCTCCGGCAGCCGCATAGTCAGCCAGATCCCCGCGCCGGGCAGGGAAGTACCGGGACGTTCCACCGTTCTTCTGTATACCGACGACACGATGCCGACGCAGAAGACGAGCGTGCCGAATCTGCTCGGAAAAACGGTGGAGGAAGCGACGCGCGCTCTGAATGACGCCGGACTGTATTTACAGGCAAAAGGAACGAATACGACGCGCGGACACGTCGTCGTGACCGCACAGGATATCCCGCCCGGCACGCAGGTCGAGCGCGGCACGACCGTGACGGTGCTGTTTGCCGACACGACTGATATGGACTGAGGAGATAAATATGAGACTGCAATCGCTGCTGAAAGACATCGAAATACTGGACACCGACGCACCGATGGATCTGGAGATCAGCGGCGTTCGCTATTCCTCCCGCGACGTGCAGCCGGGCGACCTCTTTGTCGCCGTTCCCGGTTACGCGACGGACGGTCACAGGTACATTCCGGACGCCGTCCGAAATGGCGCGGCAGCGGTGCTGTGCGAGCGGGATATGCCGGAAAACGTTCCGTGGATACGGGTGAAATCCTCCCGCGAGGCGCTTTCGAAGCTCGGCGCGAATTGGTACGGCGATCCGTCTGAAAAGATGCAGGTGATCGGCGTGACCGGCACGAACGGCAAGACCTCCGTGACGTATCTGCTCAAAGCTCTGCTGGAGCATGCGCTCGGCGCGAAGGTCGGACTGATCGGCACGATCTGCAACAGGATCGGCGACGAAGTCCTCCCGACCGAGCGTACGACGCCGGAGAGCTTTGAGCTGCAGGGACTGCTTGCGCGAATGCAGGAAGCCGGCTGTACGCATGTTGTCATGGAGGTATCCTCCCACGCGCTCTACCTGCACCGCGCCGCGAACATTCATTTCCGCGTCGGCGCGTTCACCAACCTCACCGAGGATCATCTGGACTTCCACGGCACGATGGAGAATTACGGCAGGGCGAAAGCGATCCTGTTCCGCAATTGCGACCGCGGCGTGTTCAACGCAGACGATCCCGCGAGCGAAACGATGATTGACGGATCGACCTGCAGCGTGTATACTGTCGGAGTTGAGCCTGCTGCCGACCTGCGCGCGGAAAATATCGAGCTCGGCGCGGATCACGTCGGAATGGACGTCTGCGAGGGTTCGCAGCGGGCACATCTTCGCATCGGCATTCCCGGACGTTTCACGGTCAGCAACGCTCTGATCGCCCTGGGCATCGCCCGTCAGCTCGATATTCCGCTCGACCGTGCGGCGCAGGCGCTCAGCCTTGCAAAGCCGGTCAAGGGTCGTATCGAGATCGTCCCGACTCCGGGCAAAGACTATACCGTTCTGATCGACTATGCCCATACGCCGGACGGACTGGAGAAGGTCCTGCGCTCCGTCCGTGATTTCTGCAAGGGCAGACTGATCGTTGTATTCGGCTGCGGCGGCGACCGCGACCGCACGAAGCGTCCCATTATGGGCCAAATCGCGGTGCGGCTTGCTGATCTCGCCATCGTGACCTCGGATAATCCCAGAACGGAGGAGCCGCTGGCGATCATTGACGAGATCCTCGCCGGTATGCGGGATACAAAAACGCCCTGCAAGGTGGAGGAAAACCGCCGCAAGGCGATCCGCCTCGCTATGCGCATGGCGCAGAAGGACGACGTGATCGTGCTGGCAGGCAAGGGACATGAAACCTATCAGATCATCGGCACGGAAAAAACGCATTTGGATGAACGCGAGGAGGTAGCCGCGGCATTATGCGAAACGGAAGAATAACGCTCGGACGGGCGGCACAGTGGTGCGGCGGAACGGCTGCGCCGGAGTTTGCCGAAATTGCGTTCAGCGGTGCGAATTTTGATACGAGAAGACTGCAGCCCGGCGAGCTTTTCATCGCCATCAAGGGCGCGAGAGACGGGCATGACTTTGCCGAAACCGCCATGCAGAACGGCGCTGCGGCAGTGCTGGCAAGCAGACCGCTCGATCCTGCGATCCCTGCGATCTATGTGGAAGATACGGTCAAAGCGCTGCAGGAGATCGCGCGGCATTGGCGCGAACAGCTCCATATTAAAGCGGTCGGCGTTACCGGCAGCGTGGGCAAGACGACGACGAAAGGCATGATCGCTTCCGTACTGCAAACGGCGTTCGTGACGCAGCGGACGGAGGAAAACTTCAATAACGGCATCGGACTGCCCGTGACCCTGCTCGGCATGGACGAAACCTGCGAGGCAGCGGTTCTGGAAATGGGCATGAACCATTTCGGAGAAATCTCCTTGCTGACAAGCATCGCCCAGCCGGATATTGCCGTCATCACCAACGTCGGCACGATGCATATTGAATATCTCGGCTCCCGCGAGGGGATCCTCAAGGCGAAGCTGGAGATTCTGGAGGGGCTGCGTCCCGGCGGCGTCGCGATCTTCAATGGTGATAATGATCTGCTGTCAGGCGTCGCGGCGCAGCATCACGCGCTGACCTTCGGATTGGGCAGGCAGAACACGATCCATGCCGAGGATATCCGATCGCGGGACGATCAGACCGATTTTACTGCGGTCGGCTTCGGAAAGCGTATTCCGATCACCCTGCGCACGGTCGGCGAGCACAACGTCGTCAACGCGCTTGCCGCGGTTGCGGTGGGACTGTGCTGTAAGCTGACGCCGGAGCAGATTCAGGAAGGTCTGCTGCATTTTCAAAACCACGGCATGCGGCAGAAGATGTATGTACGCGACGGCATACATATTATCGAGGACTGCTACAACGCCGGACCCGAATCCATGCGGGCGTCGTTCAAGGTGCTTGCCGGCGCACAAGGGCGTAAAATCGCGGTGCTCGGCGGAATGCTCGAGCTCGGCAGCTTCGCGCCGCGGGAGCATTACCTCGTCGGTAAAGAGGCTGCAAAAGCGGCGGATCTGCTCTTTGCCTACGGCGAGAACAGCGGGGAATACGTGCGCGGCGCTCTGGAAGAGGGCATGCAGTACGCCCGAGAATTCGACACGCATGAAGACCTGACTGCCGCGCTGCAGAAAACGCTGCTGCCCGGCGATACCGTCTTGTTCAAGGGAAGCCGCGGCATGAAGATGGAGCGTGTGCTCCAAAACCTGGATACAAGCGAAATCGGAGGAAAAGAGAATGGATAGAACAATTCTGACGGTGCTGATCTCCGTCGCTGCGGGCTTTGTGCTTGCACTGCTGCTGGGAAAGGTATTGCTTCCCGCGCTGCGCGCGCTGAAGGCGGGACAGTCGATCCGCGAGGTCGGTCCCAAGTGGCACAACAGCAAGGCGGGTACGCCGACCATGGGCGGTCTGATGTTTATCGCAGCGTCCGTTCTGTGCGTTTTTACCGGCTGGTTTGCGATGCGCGACGGCGACTACAGCCATCTTCTTGTGCTCGCGCTTGCGCTGATGTTCGGCCTGATCGGCTTCTACGACGATTTCATCAAGGTAAAAAAGAAGCGAAATCTCGGTCTGACCGGCACGCAGAAGCTCCTTTTGCAGGTGCTTGCCGCCGCGATCTTCCTCGCCGCGATGCATTTCACCGACAATCTGCATTATGATCTGTATATTCCCTTTGTCAAAGAGCCTGTCGTAAAGGTGCCGACCGTGCTGTATCTGGCGGCGGCGGTCTTTATCATCGTCGGCTGCGTGAACGCGGTCAATCTGACCGACGGCATCGACGGACTGGCGTCCGGCGTAACGATGCCTGTCATGGCGTTCTTTACGATCGTCTCCATGAGCATGAAGAGGGCGGGACTTGCGACCTTCCCGGCGGCGCTGCTCGGCGGACTGGGCGGCTTCCTGTGCTATAATTTCCATCCGGCAAAGGTCTTCATGGGCGACACCGGCTCGCTGTTTCTCGGCGGCGCGGTGGTCGGCTTGGCGTTTGCGCTCGATATGCCGCTCGTCCTGCTCTTCGTCGGACTGATCTACATCATCGAGACCCTGTCCGATATTATTCAGGTCAGCTATTTCAAGCTGACCCACGGAAAGCGGATCTTCAAAATGGCGCCGATCCATCATCACTTTGAAATGTGCGGATGGTCGGAAGAGAAGATATGGATCGTCTTCGTTCTCGTCACCGTGATTATGTGCGTGATCGCATATTTCGGCGTTCGAATCTGGTTCTGAAATAAGGAGGTACAGCATTGACCCGAAGCGGGAAGATCAATACGGAAGAAACTGCAAGACGCGCGGCGGTCACGGATCTCGGCGTCATTGATCTGCCGTATTTGCTCCTCACGCTCCTGCTTGTCGCAATCGGTCTGATCCTGCTGTATTCTGCCAGTTTTGCGCGGGCGTACTACGTCACCGGGAATCCCGCCAGCTATTTTACCGCGCAGCTTGTCTTTGCGGCGGCGGGGGTCGCCGTACTGTTCGCGGTCAGCCGCGTGCCGTACGACTGGTACCGGAAGCTCTCGCGCGTGATCTACGGCGTGACGGTGCTGCTATTGGCGGCGGTTCTGGTCGCGGGAACGAATGTCAACGGCGCGACCCGCTGGATCAGCCTCGGTTTCACGCAGTTCCAGCCCTCTGAGGTCGCAAAATTCTCTCTGATTCTCACGTTATCCGTCATAATGACGCGGTTTCAGAAGGAAATCCGATCGTTTCGCATCTTCCTGCTCTGCGCGGCTGCGATGATCGTTATCGCGATCCTGCTCGTGCTGGAGCCGCATTTTTCCGCCACGATCATCATTGCGTCGCTCTGCTTTTGTATGATGGCGATCGGCGGCGTCAATCTGAAATACCTCGGCGTCGTCGCCGCGTTGGGCGCGGCGGTGCTGCTGTTTTTGCTCCTGAGCGGCGGATATACCGGCGACCGTATCAGCGCGTGGCGCAATCCCGAAGCAGACCCGCTGGATACGGGCTTGCAGATATTGCAGTCCGAATACGCCATCGGCTCCGGCGGTCTGCTCGGCCTTGGCTTCGGCAAGAGCCGTCAGAAATACCTGTATCTGCCGGAGGAGCACAACGATTATATCTTTTCCATCGTCTGTGAAGAGCTCGGCTTTCTCGGCGCGCTCGCGATTCTGCTCCTCTTCGCGCTGCTGATCATCCGCGGCTTCTGGATCGCGATCCATGCCAGAGACCGCTTTTCCATGCTGCTTGCAGCGGGACTGACGACCCTGCTCGCCATTCAGGTTTTACTGAACGTGGCGGTCGTGACCAATCTTTTGCCCTCGACGGGCATCTCACTACCGTTTTTCTCTTCGGGAGGCACGGCGCTCATTATGCAGCTTGCAGAGTGCGGTATCGTGCTGAATATCTCCCGCAGCATTTCCCAAAGTCCGAAGTAAGGAGGCTTTCCTTTGAAGGTCATATTCACCTGCGGCGGTACCGGAGGTCATATCAATCCGGCGATCGCGGTCGCGAAGATACTCAAAGAGCGCAAGCCGGACTGCGAGATCCTGTTTGTCGGCGCGGACGACGGCATGGAAACGGAACTGGTTCCGCGCGAAGGCTTCCGCATCGAGACGGTGAAGATTTCCAACTATCTGCGCAGCCTGAAGCCGACGGCGCTGTGGCATAACGCCAAGGCGGTCTTTATCATCCGGCAGGCGCTGCGCAGGGCAAATCAGATCATCAAAGACTTCCGGCCGGACGTGATTATCGGCACGGGCGGCTACGCGAGCTATCCGATGCTGCGGCAAGGCGTGAAAAACGGCATTCCCACCGCTCTGCATGAGGCGAACGCCGTGCCGGGTCTTGCGACAAAGCTGGTCTGCGACAAGGTGGATAAAATCCTTGTCAGCTTTGCCGAGAGCAAATCGCAGTATAAGAACGCGGACCGCGTCATCGCCGTGGGCATGCCGGTGCGCGAGGAATTTGTCTTTACCAAGCGCGAGGACGCGCGCAAGGAGCTGGGACTGGACGACAAGCCTCTGGTCGTGTCGGCGTGGGGCAGCCTCGGCGCAAGGGAAATGAACAAAAAGATCGCACAGTTTATGAAACTGGAATGCGAGGAGGAACCGTTCCACCACATTCACGCGACCGGCTCGTTCGGCTGGCGTTGGATGCCGGATTACGTGAAAAATCTCGGTGTTGACCTTGCTGCGCACCCGCTGGTGCAGATGCAGGAATACATCTACAATATGCCGACAGTTATGGCGGCGGCTGACGTCTTTATCAGCCGCGCAGGCTCGTCCACACTCAATGAGATCGCTGCGGCGGGAACGCCGTGCATTATCGTTCCGTCGCCGAATGTGACGAACAACCATCAAGAAAAGAACGCACGCATTCTTGAGCAGCGCGGCGCGGCAATCGTCATCCGCGAGGCGGACTGCGACGGAGAAGTGCTCTACCGCGCGGCAAAGGAGCTGCTTGCCGACCCCGAACGCTGCAGAAAAATGCGAAGCGCGCTGCGGGAGATTGCGGTGATCGACTCGGCGGAGCGCATCTATCAGATCCTTCTGGATTTGGCAAAATCACGCTGAACGTCTCCAGGGCATAGAATGGGGCAAATTTCCGTTACGGAGGTTTGCCTATGGGGGCGTATCAAATCATCGGCGGCAGACCGCTGGAAGGCGCGGTGCATATCCACGGCGCAAAGAACAGCGTGCTGCCCATCCTCGCCGCAACGTTAGCCGGCGGCGGACAATATACGATTTACAACTGTCCGGAGATCTCCGACGTCGATACCGCGCTGGATATCCTGCATGCACTCGGCTGTAAGACGGAGCGCAGCGGCGCGCGTGTGTGCGTCGATACGTCAGCGGCGGAGAACCGGGAGATCCCGGAAGCACTTATGAAGAAAATGCGGGCTGCGATCCTTTTTCTGGGCGCGCTGCTTGCCCGCTTTGGAGAAGCAAACCTGACCGCGCCCGGCGGCTGCGTTCTTGGGGAGCGGCCGATCGACTTACATCTGCTCGGACTGCGACTGATGGGCGCGGAGTATGAATATGACTGCGAAACGCTGCGATGCAGGGCAAAAGCGCTGCGCGGATGTACGGTCGCGCTGCCGTTTCCGAGCGTCGGCGCAACGGAAAATCTGATGATCGCTGCGCTTGCCTGCAAGGGCGAGGTCACGATCTGCAACGCAGCGCGAGAGCCGGAGATCGGCGATCTGATCGCCTTCCTTCGTGCCTGCGGCGCGAAGATCGACGGCACGGGCACTTCCGTACTCCATATCGCCGGAGCTGCCGCTCTGCACGGAACGGAATACGCCGTGATGCCGGATCGCATGGAGGCGGCGACCTATCTCGCCGCAGCGGCGGCAACACGCGGCAGGCTCGTCCTGCAGTACGCGACGCCTGCGCATCTGCAGGCGGTGATCTCAACCCTGGAGCGCGGCGGCTGCGAAATTGTGCAGCGTCCGAACGAGATGATCGCTCGCTGCGACCGTCTCAGGGCGGTCAGTCCGATCGTTACCGCACCGTACGACGGTTTTCCTACTGACGCGCAGGCGCCGGTCATGGCGGCGATGGCGACTGCGGAGGGCGTCAGCGTTTTTGAAGAAACGGTATTCTCCGGCCGCATGCGGCACGTGCCTGCGCTGCGCTCAATGGGTGCGAGGATCTACGCCACGGACCGGCATGCCGTGGTCACGGGCGTAAAACGCCTGCACGGCGCTTGCGTGGAGGCGACCGATCTGCGCGGCGGCGCGGCAATGGTGATCGCCGCGCTGAGCGCGGAAGGGGAAAGCAGAATCACGAAGACAGAGCACATGGAACGCGGCTATGCCTCGTTCGTCCAAACGCTGCGATCCTGCGGGGCGCAGATCGAGTGTATATAAGGAAAACGGCTATGGAACAAAAGAACAGAATTAAACAGAATCAGCGTTCTTCGTCGAACGGCAAAAAGAAGCGCACCTCTCCTGCAGCGCGGATCGCGAATCAGCGGCGCAGACAGCGCCTTGCCGAGGAAGCGCAGCAGGTCCAGCAGACGCAGGAGGAAAAGCGGCGCAAGAAAGCCAAGGAGGCAAAGCGCAGACGCGAGGCGCGGAAAGAACGCTCTTCCCGTGCTGCCGCCGAAGCCCAGCGCAGGCGCGATGAGCGCAAGGAGCGCACCCGACTGGACGGGATGCGCGACAAGCAGAAAAGGCAGGCAAAGCACAGCGTCCGTCACCGCGTCAGCCCGGACGCATGGAAGCGGCTCATTATCATGGGCGGTATCGCCGTTGCGCTTGTGCTGAGCATGATCATCTTCTTCCGCGTCCGCACGATCGAGGTACAGGGCAACCAGTACTATTCCGCCGAGGAGATCATCGAGGCGGCGGGGATCGCGAGCGGCGACAATCTCCTGACGCTTTCACGCGCGGAGATTGCAGGCAGAGTCATTGAAAAAAC
The DNA here is from genome assembly GCA_947165085.1 of uncultured Clostridia bacterium. GTDB lineage: Bacteria > Bacillota > Clostridia > Oscillospirales > Oscillospiraceae > JAZOXB01. Next base: position 24,666 of record CAMUZA010000016.1, read on the forward strand.
AGAATATGTCAAAAACGTGCGCGTGACCCGGAAGCTGCCGGATACCGTGGTAATCACGGTAACGGAGGATGAGACGACCTTCGCGATCAGGGATCAGGGCGGGAAGTACTACCTGATCACCGCTGCCGGCAAGGCGACGAAGCAGGTCGAGGAGTACGACGCAAAAAAGCACATTCTGATCCAGAACCTTGTCATTCAGCCGCCGGTGATCGGCGAAGCGATCCACGTCGCCGAGGATCCGGACAGCACGGAATCCCCCGCAGAACTGCTGGACGCGCTGACGAAGCTGCTGAATGAGATCAAGGCGTCCGGTCTGGAAAAGGACGTCACCGCAGTCAGCGTGCCGTCCGCGTTCCAGCTGACGTTGTGGTATGAAAATCGGTTTGAAGTCTGGCTCGGCTCGACAGATGATCTGGCGCTGAAGCTCGAGTATCTGAAAGCCGTCGTTGAGAAACAAACCGACTATGCGTCGAGCATCATCGACCTGACTTTCAGCAGCGGTCAGGCGGCGCATATCATGCCGCGAGAGGAATGAATCCGCAAAAAATGTAAATAATTTTCCGAAAAATGAGAAAATCTATTGACCTAAGCGCAATTTGACTGTAGAATATAAAGGTATAAATCTGGAAGAATAGACTTTATCCATAATCAGTATACATAGGAGGAGATTTACAATGTCCGAAGTTTACGCAGATAAGGTAGTTAATATTAAAGTCATCGGTGTCGGCGGCGCAGGCAACAACGTTGTCAACCGCATGATTTCGAGCAAGATCGGCGGCGTCGAGTTCATCGTCATCAACACCGACCGTCAGGATCTGAATAAGTCCAAGTGCGAGAACAAGCTGCAGATCGGCGAGAAGCTGACCGGCGGCATGGGCGCAGGCTCCAAGCCGGAAATCGGCAAGAAGTCCGCTGAAGAGAGCAGAGCCGCGATCTCCAAGGTCCTCGAGGGCACCGACATGGTATTTATCACCGCCGGCATGGGCGGCGGCACCGGCACCGGCGCGGCTCCCATCATTGCGGATCTGGCGCATGAGGCCGGCATCCTCACCGTCGGCGTCGTCACCAAGCCGTTCAAGTTCGAAGGCGCCAACCGTATGAAGCAGGCGGAGGCGGGCATTGCCGCTCTGGCGGAAAAGGTCGACTCCCTGATCATCATTCCGAATGATCGCTTGAAGTACGTCACCGATCAGAAGATCACCTTCGCCAATGCGTTCGGAATTGCGGACGACGTTCTGAAGCAGGCTGTCAGCTCCATCTCCGAGCTGGTCGGCTACTCTGACCGCGTCATCATCAACCTTGACTTTGCCGACGTATCCGCCATCATGAAGAACGCGGGTCGTGCGCACATGGGCGTCGGCACCGCTTCCGGCCGCGAAAAGGCGGAGCAGGCTGCGATGGCTGCAGTCGCAAGCCCGCTGCTGGAGACTTCGATCAACGGCGCGACCGGCGTTCTGATCAACGTGACCGGCTCTGCCGATCTCGGTCTGGACGACGTCGAGACTGCCGCCAATATCGTCATGGAAGCCGCGAATCCCGAAGCCAACATCATCTTCGGCGCGACCTTCTCCGAAGAATTCGAGGATGAGATGCGCGTTACCGTGATCGCGACCGGCTTTGACGAAAAGAAGAAGCCGGAATCCAAGGGCGTCTTCTCCGCCGCCGGCAGCGCCGCAAGACCCGCCGTTGCCGAGACGATCGTCACTGATCCCGCCGCGGGCATCGACGATATCGACGAGATCTTCAAAATTTTCAATAAGTAAACCGGAATCATATCGGGCTGTCGAAAAAAGACAGCCCGATTTTTGTATTTTTACTTTACTTTCATGAAAGAAAGTGCTATAATACAGAAGAACATACTTCGGAGGGGATCCTATGAACAACCAAAACAAGCGCTCTGACCCGAAAAGCGAACTTTATCAGGCTATTTTGACGCTTCACACGCCGGAGGAACTGCATAAGTTTTTCCTCGATCTGTGCACGCAGTCCGAGCTGAGCGCGATTGAACAGCGCTATGAAGTCGCGAAGATGCGCTATGCCGGCATGATCTATAACGACATCCTCAGCAAGACGAACGTCAGCTCCGCGACCGTCAGCCGTGTCAACCGCAGCCTGCTCAACGGCGAGGGCATGTATGAGGTTGTCTTCAACCGTCTGAAGGATCCGAAATGACCGCTTATTCGTCTCTTGCCGCCTCCTATGACGGCCTGACAAAAGACATCCCTTACGAACCTATATTGGACTTTCTGGAGGCGATACTGCGGCAGTCGGGCAAACAGCCGGAAACGGCGCTCGACCTTGCCTGCGGTACCGGCTCCATGTCTTTGCTTTTGGCAAAGCGCGGCTACCGCGTGATTGCCTCGGACGTCTCCGAGGAGATGCTGACGGTCGCCGCGCAGAAGGCAGGCGATCTGGCGCAGCCGCCTTTTTTTATCTGCCAGCCGATGCAGCGGCTGCGCCTGCCGGAGCCGGTAGACGTTGTATTCTGCCTGCTGGACAGCTTGAACTATCTGGACAAGCCGAGCGATTGCAGGAAGACCTTCGATCGTGTGTTCCGATCGCTCAAGCCCGGCGGCGTCTTCCTGTTTGACATCAACACGCCGGAGAAGCTGCGCGGTCTGGACGGGCAGGTTTTTCTGGACGAGAACGAGGACAGCTACTGCGTCTGGCGCACGGAATTCGACGAAGCCGAGAACTGCTGCTATTACGGCATCGACCTGTTTCAAAAGGACGGAGATCGCTGGAGGCGCAGCTTTGAGCAGCACTGCGAATATGCCTACGATCCGCGGGAGCTTGCGCAGTGGCTCGCGGCGGCGGGCTTCGCGCGCGTGGAGCAGTACGGCGACTGCAGTCTGGATGCCCCGGCGGCAGGGGAGCAGCGCATCTATTTCGCTGCCTATAAGGAGTGATTTCTATGCAGGACTATATTGTTCGCGCCATGACGTCGGACGGGTATATCAAGGCAATGGCGATCCGCTCGACGCATCTTGTGGAGCGCGCGCGGAATATTCACAAAACCACGCCGACGGCGACGGCGGCGCTCGGCCGCGTTCTGACGGCGGCGTCCATGATGGGCAACGTCCAGAAGGTGGAGAACGGCGCGCTGACCCTGCAGATCAAGGGCGGCGGTCCACTGGGGACGATCCTTGCAACATCGGACGCGGTCGGCAACGTGCGCGGCTACGTGCATAATCCCTCGATCACCCTGCTCGAAAAATACGCGGGGAAGCTGGACGTCGGCGCGGCGGTCGGTACAGACGGCATGCTGACGGTCATCCGAGATCTGCAGATGAAAGAGCCGTACATTGGCTCTGTCGCACTCGTGTCCGGCGAGATCGCGGACGATGTGACGGCGTACTTTGCCCAGAGCGAGCAGACGCCGACCGCCTGCGCGCTCGGCGTGCTGGTGAATCCCGATCAGAGCGTCAGGGTCGCGGGCGGCTATCTCATTCAGCTTCTGCCGGGCGCGCCGGAGGAGGCGATCGACAAGCTGGAGGCAGGCATTCAGAAGGCGGGCGCGGTGACGCCGATGCTCGCGGACGGACTGAGCCCGGAGGATATCCTGCGGCGTGTGATGTCTGATTTTGAATTGGAATTCCTGGAAACCACGCCGGTCGCGTACAAGTGCTACTGCAGCCGCGAACGGGTGAGCGCGACCCTCATCGCCATCGGCAGGAAGGATTTGCAGGAAATCGCCGACGAGGGCGAGCCGATCACGATCGAATGCCAGTTCTGCGACACGAAGTATCAGTTCTCGCCGGAGGAGATCCGGGGACTTCAGGCGACGTTATAGGCGGCATGCGGAGGTAAAACTGCCTCCGCATGCGGTGGAAGAAAAAACCGAAAAAAACAAAAATAGTGCTTGACAATCCTTGAAGCTATGTGTATAATAACGACTGTCGCGGATATGCGGCAGTTCGGGAGCATAGCTCAGCTGGGAGAGCACATGCCTTACAAGCATGGGGTCACAGGTTCGAGCCCTGTTGTTCCCACCATCATCTGGCCCGGTGGTGCAGTCGGTTAGCACGCCAGCCTGTCACGCTGGAGGTCGACGGTTCGAGTCCGTTCCGGGTCGCCATAGTAACGCATCTGAGCCGAGATTATCTCGGCTCAACATGCCTCTGTAGCTCAGTAGGTAGAGCAGCGGACTGAAAATCCGCGTGTCGTTGGTTCAACTCCGACCGGAGGCACCATTTTTACGCATCAGCTTCGCGTGTCGGAGTTGAAAGGCGGCTCTTGGCAACATGCCTGTGGCATGTTGCAACCGCCGTGGCTTTCCCGCAGGAAAGCAACTCCGACCGGAGGCACCATTTTTATGGCAATTGGTTCTTCGGAACGAAGAACCACATGCGGGTGTAGCTCATCTGGTAGAGCGCCACCTTGCCAAGGTGGAGGTAGCGAGTTCGAGCCTCGTCACCCGCTCCAAAAAAATAAGGAACGCATTGCGTTCCTTGTTTCATATCCGGTGCCGTGGCCAAGTGGTAAGGCAAAGGTCTGCAAAACCTTCACTCCCCAGTTCAAATCTGGGCGGCACCTCCAGAAAAAAGCACTTGCGAAAGCAAGTGCTTTTTTCAATGATAGCTCCGCTGCGTGGATTTGTGAGCAGATCTGGTTCATTCGTTTCTTCCGCCGTGAGCGGGCACGTCCGCCTTGCCGTCTTTGCCGTTGCTCTACTCCAAAATCTGTGAAGGAAATAGTGTCGAAAAGTGTTGAAATCCCAAAATGCATGGTTTATAATAAAAACGGGAAACCAATAAACTACTATCAGGAGGAATACATATCATGGGTAAGTTTTCTGTTCGCAGCACCGCGACCGGCATTAAGTTTGACCTGAAGGCCGGCAACGGCGAAGTCATCGCAACTTCTGAAGTGTACACCACTGAGGCTGCCTGCAAGAAGGGCATCGCAAGCGTGAAGAAGAATGCTCCGATCGCCGCTGTTGAGGATCAGACCGTGGAAGGCTACAAGGCCGAGAAGCATCCGAAGTTTGAGATCTACAAGGACAAGGCAGGCGAGTTCCGTTTCCGCCTGAAGGCGACCAACGGTCAGATCATCGCGATCGGCGAGGGCTACAAGGCAATGGCGAGCTGCAAGAACGGCATCGAGTCCGTAAAGAAGAACGCGCCCGAAGCTCCCATCGTAAAGGAGTAATCCATGGACATCAAGGCAAAGATCACGGAGATCGTTGACAAGATCAAGAACGATCCGTCCCTGGCGCAAGAATTCACGAAGAATCCCGAAAAGGCGATCGAAGGCGTTGCCGGCATCGATATTCCCGACGGTGCGCTGGATACCGTCGTTTCCGGCGTCAAGGCGAAGCTCGCGGGCGACAAGCTCTCCGGCGTCGCAGATACGCTGAAGAACCTGTTCTGATCAGAATCGAAAAATGCTGCCGCATGCGCGGCAGCATTTCAGACTGTCAAAAAAAGGTAGAACGTGGGGCATTCGGAGGGAAAGAAAGTGTGAAAGAAAACCGTCAGGGTTGTCTTTCACGTTCAATCAAGCAGGATTTTCAAACTTTTTTGGAAGTTTGAAAATCCGCATGAGCGTGTCAAAAAGGCTTTTTTGACACGCTCAAATGCTGCCGCATGCGCGGCAGCATTTTTGCTGTTGACTTTTCCGTGTAAACTTGCTATATATGTGTAGGTATTCTCACTAAGGAGGGCGGAAATGAAAGGCTGGCGCTATGTACGGGATTTTTCCTTCATCATGTTTGCTGCATTGCTTTTGGCATTCAGCTATCACATCTTTATCTTTCCGAATGAATTTGCGCCCGCGGGACTTCCCGGCTTTGCGACGATGCTGCAGTATCTGTTTAATTTCAAAGTCGGCTACATGATGTTCATCATCAATATACCGCTGGTGATCATCGTCTATCTGATGATCGGGCATAAATACGCGATCCGCTCGGCGGTTTTCGCCGCCACCTTTGCGGGCATGCTGCTCGTACTGGATTATGTGGATCTGTCCATGTTCCTATACAAGACGGAAAACAGCGCCGTCCTCGCGCCCATCGCGGGCGGCGTGATCACCGGCTTCTGCTACGGCATCGTGATGCGGCGCAACGGCAGCACCGGCGGCACCGATCTGGTCGCCGCGCTGGTGCAGCACAAGTATCCGGAATACAATATTCTCTGGATCATTTTTGCGATTAACGCCGCAGTCGCCGGCGCGTCCTATTTTGTCTACGGCTTCAAGATCGAGCCGGTCATTCTCTGCGTGATCTACTGCTTTATTTCCAGCGAGGTCAGCGACGTCATTCTCAAAGGCTTCAAGGAAGCGGTCAAGTTCGAGATCGTGACCGATCAGCCGGAGGAGATGGCGAAAGCGCTGATGGAGAATCTGCACCACGGCGTGACGGAGCTCCCCGCAGTCGGCGGCTATACGCACAGCAACAAAACGCTGCTGATCTGCGTGGTCAACAAGCGGCAGATCGTCCGCTTCCAGAAGGTCATCAGCAAATTCCCCGGCTCGTTCGCCTATCTTTCCAACGTCAGAGAGACGATGGGCAATTTCACAAGAAGCAGATAAGAAACAACGGCTCGCACGTCTGTGCGAGCCGTTTTCAGACTGTCAAGAAAGGCAGGGAGTGGGTGTTTCGGAGGGAAAGAAAGTGTGAAAGAAAACCGTCAGGGTTGTCTTTCACGTTCAATCAAGCAGGATTTTCAAACTGATTTTAAGTTTGAAAATCCGCACGAGCGTGTCAAAAAGGCTTTTTTGACACGCTCAACGGCTCGCACGTCTGTGCGAGCCGTTTTGATGTTTCTATAGCGTAAGCAGCGCGGAGGCGACGCCGAAATAAACCAGCAAAGACAGGGCGTCGACAATGGTGGTGATGAACGGACTTGCCATGACCGCCGGATCAAAGCCGAGCTTCTTTGCCAGCATCGGCAGGGTACAGCCGATGACCTTCGCGATCAGCACGGTCAGCGCCATCGTGGCGCATACGACGAGGGCGACCAGCCACGTTACGTCCGCGTTGCCGAGAAGCAGATGATCGACCAGCATGATCTTGCCGAAACAGACGACGGAGAGGGACACACCGCAGAGCACCGCAGTGCGGATCTCCTTCCAGATGATCTTGGGCAGATCGGCAAATTCGATCTCGCCGAGCGAGAGCGCACGGATGATCGTAACGGAGGACTGCGAGCCGGAGTTGCCGCCCGTATCCATCAGCATCGGGATAAAAGCGGTCAGCACGACCTGTGCGGCAAGCGCGTCCTCAAAGCCGGTGATGATCAGACCGGTGAAGGTCGCAGAGACCATCAGCAGCATCAGCCACGGGATACGGTGGCGGAACAGATCGAAGACCGTCGAACGCAGATACGTCTTGTCCGACGGCGTCATGCCTGCCATGATCTCGATATCCTCAGTGGCCTCGTCTTCCATGACGTCCATCGCGTCGTCGAAGGTGATGATGCCGACCATACGGTTTTCCGCATCGACCACGGGCAGCGCGAGGAAGTTGTATTTTGAGAACATCTGCGCGACTTCTTCCTGGTCGGTCATGGTACTGACAGAAATGACGTTGGTCACCATGATGTCTTCGATCGTGGTCTCATCATCCTGCGCCAGCAGGAGGTCCTTGACCGTGACCAGACCGATCAGCGTGCGGTTGCGTGTTACATAACAAGTATAGATGGTTTCCTTGTCCACACCGGTGCGGCGAATGCGAAGAATGGCTTCTTCCACCGTCATGCCGGGGCGCAGGGAAACGTACTCGGTCGTCATGATCGAGCCGGCGGAGTTTTCCGGATAGCGCAGGATCTCATTGATCTCCTTGCGCATCTGGGGGTCCGCCTGGGATAAGATACGCCGCACGACGTTCGCGGGCATTTCCTCCACAAGGTCGACCGCATCGTCGACGTACAATTCGTCAAGCACCTCGCGCAGCTCCACGTCGGAGAAGCCGCGGATCAGCAGCTCCTGCGCTTCGGGCTCCATTTCAACGAAGGTTTCCGCTGCCAGCTCCTTCGGCAGCAGACGGAACAGAAGGGGAAGACGCTCCACCTCTAATTCGTCGAAAACGGAGGCGATATCGGACGGGTTCATCGTAATCAGAATGTCGCGGATCGTCGGGTACTTTTTTTCCTCCAAAAGCCGCTGCAGCGTGCTTTCGACGGTAACGCTATGTTCTGCCATCGGTTCTTTCCTCCTGCATCATAGTTTTTCACAGATTCGGAAGCCGGCGGCGGCAGACGCTTATCGGGACAGGGAACAGCTCTCACGGATGCGGAGCCATCCCTGCGGACTTCGGCCTGCCGCTATGCCGTTGGTACTCCCAGCATCCATGTCATTCCCTCCTTTGTGATCAATTTTCAGCCATATTATGATAGTCCAAAACGGAAAAAAAGTCAAGCGCGGAAGACGGAAAAGTGCGATGAGGGCGCGCGAATTCACCACATTTTTCAATGAAATGGGCGTACAATACATCCAAACGCCGCTAAAATGACATTCTAACAGGAAAACACAACATTTTTATCAGTTTTCCTATGAAACGGTTGCAATTTTTGTGCAAAGTGGTATAATACAATATAAAGATATTATACTCCCGAAATATGACCAAAGGAGGCAGAGATGGAACAGAATCTACTCAATGCGGTGAAGCGCTTTTCCGACGGCGACGAGCTGCGTGCCTACACTTTTCTGGGCTGCCATAAGGCGCAACTGGACGGGGAAAACGGCTATGTGTTCCGCGTGTGGGCGCCGAACGCGCACGGTGTCAGCGTAACGGGCGACTGGAACTTCTGGAACGAAGAAGACATGCCGATGACCTGGGTAAAGAACGGCGTCTGGGAAGCGTTTTCTCCGTTTGCGCAGGAGGGACAGGCCTATAAATTCTGCATCCGCAGACCGGACGGCAGCCGCGTGTACAAATCCGATCCCTACGGCTTCCGCATGATGGACCGCCCGGACACTTCCAGCCGCGTCTGCACGCTGGAGGGTTATGCATGGAGCGACGCCGCCTACCGCAGACAGCAGGGCAAAAAGAAGCTGCTGGACAGCCCGATGAACATCTACGAAGTGCACGCCGG
>CAMUZA010000017.1 GCA_947165085.1 uncultured Clostridia bacterium
CTAGAAGCTATTTCTTTCCCACCGGCACAGCCGGTGGTTCTCTTTGGTCAACCAAAAGAAAACGGCTGGCGCACGAAACCGTGCGCCAGCCGTTATTCATTTCGCTCCAGCCAGATCAGAAGGACGGCGATATCCGCCGGACTGACGCCGGAGATACGGCTTGCCTGCCCGATCGAGCGGGGACGGATTTCCGAGAGCTTCTGCCGCGCCTCCAGGCGCAGACCGCCGATGGCGTTGTAGTCCGCGTCCGGCGGGAGCAGGCGCGCTTCCTCGCGGGCAAAGTCCTCGATCTGCTTTTCCTGCCGGCGCAGATAGCCCTCATACTTGACGCGAATCTCCACCTGCTGGGTGACCTCGCGGGGAAGGTCGGGACGGCAGCGGTCGAATGGCGCAAGGCAGTCGTAGTCCAGCTCCGGACGGCGCAGCAGGTCGGAAAGCCGCGCTGCGCTGACCACGGGAGCCGAGCCGCGCGAGCGCAAAAAGGCGTTAAGCTCCGGCGAGGCGGGCGTTCCCGTGGCGTCAAGACGGCGCATTTCGCGCCGGACGGCGTCGTATTTTGCACGAACTTCATCCAGACGCTCCAGCGGAATCAGACCGATCCTGCAGCCAATTTCCGTCAGCCGCTCGTCGGCGTTGTCCTGCCGGTGCAGCAGCCGGTATTCGCTGCGAGAGGTCATAATGCGGTACGGCTCCTCCGTGCCCTTGGTGACGAGATCGTCGATCAGCGTGCCGATGTAGCCGTCCGAGCGGCGCAGGATCAGCGGCTCTCTTTCCAGCAGCTTGAGCGCGGCGTTCACGCCCGCGACAAAGCCCTGCACCGCGGCTTCCTCATACCCTGAGGAACCGTTGAACTGTCCGGCGCCGTAGAGCCCGGGCACTTTTTTTGTCTCCAGTGTGGGGAAAAGCTCGGTGGGATCGACGCAGTCATATTCGATCGCGTAGGCGGGGCGCAGCATTTCCGCATGCTCCAGTCCCGGGACAGTGTGCAGCATCGCAAGCTGCACGTCCTCCGGCAGACTCGAGGAAAAGCCCTGCAGATACATCTCGTCGGTCGAAAGCCCGCACGGCTCCAAAAAGAGCTGATGGCGCGGCTTGTCCGCGAAGCGGACGACCTTCGTTTCAATGCTCGGGCAGTAGCGCGGGCCGACACCGGTGATCGAGCCGTCGTAGAGGGGACTGCGTTCCAGATTCTCGCGGATGATCTCGTGCGTTTTTTCGTTCGTGTAGGTCAGGTAGCACACCGCGCGGTTTTCCGGCGGCGTTTTGGTCGAAAAAGAGAAGGGCTCGGGGTCGTCGTCGCCCGGCTGCAGCTCCATTTTGGAAAAATCGACGCTTCTGGCGTTGATGCGCGGGGGGGTACCGGTTTTGAAGCGACGCAGACTCAGACCCAGCGCGCGGAGACTTCCGGTCAGCTCGGGCGCGGCGTGCATTCCGTCCGGCCCGGAGGCGATCGAGCATTCGCCCGTAATGCAGCGGCTGTCGAGATAGGTGCCGGCGGCGATGACGCAGGCGCGGACGCGGTAGATCGCGCCGAGCTGTGTGACGACGCCGGATACCCTGCCGTCTTCCGTCAGGATCTCGGTGACGGTCGCCTGCTTGAGATCGAGATTATTCTCGCGCTCCAGAACGTGCTTCATGTGCTCCTGATAACGGCGGCGGTCCGCCTGCGCGCGCAAGGAGTGAACGGCGGGACCCTTGCCGCGGTTGAGCATGCGGTACTGGATGCAGCAGGCGTCAGCGGCTTTCGCCATTTCGCCGCCGAGCGCGTCCAGCTCACGCACCAGATGTCCCTTGCCCGTGCCGCCGATCGCGGGATTGCAGGGCATGTTGCCCACCGCGTCGAGGTTGATGGTGAACACCACGGTGCGCAGACCGAGCCTTGCGCCCGCAAGCCCCGCCTCTATGCCCGCATGCCCTGCGCCGACGACGGCAATATCATATTCTCCTGCGAAATATCGCATCATGATCAATTCCTTTACAGCGGCTGCTGTTTGATTTTTGCGAAGCGTCTGGGATAGGCGGCAGGCGTCGGGCGGACCTTTTTGACGACGATGACGCGGTGCGCCGCGCCGTCGATTTCATATTCTGCGATCCGTTCCACGCTCCCGCCCAGAACGCGCAGCGCGCGCTTCGCTTCTTTCAGTTCTTCTTCCGCGGCGGCTCCCTTCATGGCGAGAAAATACCCGCCGACGCGCACGAAGGGCAGGCACAGCTCCGCCAGCACGTTCAGCCGCGCCACCGCGCGGGAGGTCGCGATGTCGTACTGCTCTCTCGCCGCGTATTCCTCTGCGCGGGCTGCGACGCATTCGGCTTTCACGCCGAGTGTTTCGAGCGTTTCGCGCAGCCAGTTGACGCGCTTTTGCAGACTGTCGAGCAAGGTCAGCCGGATCGACGGCTCGCCGAGCTTCATCGGTACGCCCGGAAATCCCGCGCCGCAGCCGACGTCGATCACGGATTTGTCTCTGCAATCGACAACGTTCAGCAGCGCCAGACAGTCGGCAAAGTGCAGCTTCGCGACTGCCTCCGGCTCTGTGATGGCGGTCAGATTCATGACCTTGTTCTTTTCGATCAGCGCCTCGCCGAAGGCGCAGAACAGGTCGATCTGCTCCTGCGTCAGCGCGATGCCGAGCCGCTCACTCTCCGCTTTCAGTGTTCGTTTCATCGTTCATCTCCGTATAGATCGTCACCGCGACGCCGCTGTCGTGAAACAGGGCGCTTTTCGGCTGACGAACCGCACGACCGGTCATGTAGTAATCGCCGACCGCGCCGCCCAGATTGACAACTTGCAGGACAATAGCAAGCCAGAACCACTCGCTCTGCAGGAAAACGCTCAGCAGGGCGAACAAAACACCGAAGATCACAACGGGCGCAAGGGCGGTGACGATATAGTCGCGGCGGCTGAAATACGCCTCGCTGCCGGCGAACAGCAGAACGCCTTTTTTGCCGTAGTGCGGTCGAATGCCGGAAAACATGCGCATACACAGTCCGTGCGTCAGCTCGTGCAGCGCAAGATAGGCGATCACACAGACAACAAGCAGCAGCAGCCAGAGAACATAGTCGCTGATCCCGCGCTTGAGCAGCGCGAGCAGACCGTCAAAGCCGCGCCACAGCCAGCCGATGGCAATGACTGCCGCGCCGATCAGAAAAGAAGCGGTATTCAGATTCCGATAGAGACGCCGGTTGGTGTAGAGGTTTACATAATCTGCCTCCGCATAGCCGTCCGGCAGGGTAAAGCAAGTTCTCATGTCGTCTCACTTTCCGACGCAGAAGCGTTCAAAAATACGGTCGGTAATATCCTCGCGCACGGTGCGCCCCGTGACCTCGCCGAGCGCCTGCATGGCCTCTTCCGCGTCCAAAAGCACGGCGTCCGGCGTCATTCCGCCGCGCAGCGCGCTCTGCGCGCTGCGGATCGACGCTGCGGCGCGGGTGACCGCGCCGAACTGACGGGCATTGGTCAAAATCGAGCCGTCGCAGGATACGCCGTCTGCAAACCACTGTTCTAAGATCTCTTTCAATGCATCCAGATTATCACCGCTCCTGGCGGACAGTGAGATCACGGTGTCAAAGGGAAGATCATCTTCACGGACGCACTGCGGAAGGTCGGACTTATTCAGCACGGCGAGCCGCTTCGGCGCAGCCTGCGCAGCCTGCATGGCGCGCAGATCCTCTTCGTTCAGCGGCTCCGAGGCGTCGCAGACGAAGATCGCAAGCTCCGCATCTTTCGCAGCCGCCTCCGACCGCGCCACGCCGAGCGCTTCGATCTGATCGTTCGCCTCTCGGATGCCCGCGGTGTCGGTCAGCCGGAGCAGCACCCGCCCGATGCGGACGGGCTCTTCCACCGTGTCGCGAGTCGTGCCGGCGATCTCGGTGACGATCACGCGCTCAAAGCCCGCAAGGGCGTTGAGCAGGGAGGATTTTCCTGCGTTCGGTCTGCCCAGCAAAACCGCCTTGACCCCGTGCTTCAGGTGCCTGCCGCGCTCGAAGGTCGACAGCATTTCCGTCAGCGCGGTTTCCGCGCGTGCGAGCGTGCCTGCCAGCTCGTCAACGCCGATGTCCTCAATATCCTCGTCGGGATAGTCCAGCACGGCGTGAAAATGGCTGCACAAGTCGGTCAAATCGTTATAAACAGGGTCGATTCTCTGCAGCAGAGCGCCGCTGAGCTGACCGGCGGCATTGGCTGCCGCGTCGGCAGTTTCGGCGTCGATCAGGTCGATGACCGCTTCCGCCTGCGTCAGATCGAGCTGTCCGTTGAGAAACGCGCGCTTGGTAAACTCCCCGGGCAGCGCCTGCCTTGCGCCGGCGGCAAACAGCGCCTCCAGTCCCGCCGCCAGCATGGCAGGCGAGCCGTGGCACTGCAGCTCTACGGTGTCTTCGCCCGTGTAGCTGTGCGGCGCGCGGCAGACGACCGCCATCGCGCGGTCGATCACGCGACCCTGCCGGTCATAGAGCGTCCCCAGGAGCAGCTTGCGGCTCGGCACCTCGGTCAGCTTCTGCCCGCAGTCGAGCGAAAAGACCTTGTCCGCAACCTGCGCGCAGCCGTCTCCGGAAAGCCGCAGTATGCCGATCGCGCAGGGAACCTTGCCCGTCGCGACGGCGGCGATCACATCACGCATGGAAAAACTCCTTCATAGAAAATAAGTATTATCCGTAAAGCTGTTCGTTGAAGAAATCCGCAAGCTCCGCAATACGCCCCTCTTTGAACGGGGATTCCAGGCCTGCTTCCTCCAGAAGCGCGAGGATCGTGTTGCCGGAGGCGCTGCGCATCAGCGCGCGGTAGGTCTCCAGACCGTTGCCGCTGCGCAGCTCCGTCTGATAGACCTGCAGCGCGGCGTCGAGGGAGATACAGTAGCTGATGACGTAGAACGGAGCGATGAAAAAGTGATGAATGTCGATCCAGCCAGGCGCGAGGATGTCTTCCAGCCCGTACATGCCCATGCCGAATTCCTCGTAGCATTCCAGGAAGACTTCGTTGAGCTTCTCCGCCGTCAGCTCCTCGTCGGGCAGGGAATAGACCCGCAGCTCGAATTCCGCATAACAAGCCTGCGTGAGGAAGGTCGAGATGGCGTCGGCAATCTGGGACTTCGTCAGACCGTCCCGATCGGTTTTGCTCAGTTCGGCGCGGCTCAGAGACAGGAATTCCAGACCCTGCGAGAAGATCTCGTTGCAGTCGATGGAGCTCGTGCCGCCGCAGTTGACGTAGCCGTCGACAAAATGACCGAATTCATGCGTTGCGGTCATGAAATCACCGATATCATCCGTGGGCGAAACGTACAGGAACGGCGCTTCGTAGGCGGGCAGATAGGTCATGTAGGAGCCGGGCATCTTGCTGGTCGACTTTGTAATATCGAAGAGCTTGTATTGCTCCATAAAGCTGTACGCCGCGGCGAACTCACCGCCGAAGGTCTGCGCAGTCTGCTTGACCAGCGCCATGACCCGCTCCATGGTCATCGGCTTGCTGTAGCTGTTGTAGTAAACTTCATAGTAATAGGGAGAGAGCTCCTTCGCCACATCCGCGTTGTACTGCTTGACCTGATCGGGCGTGTAGTCGCGGTCAAAGTGGAAGCTGTAGGCAAAATCCGCATAGCTGGGATAGTCCAGCTCTTCTGCGATCTGCTTGCGGACTTTGATCAGCTGGATGAAGATGTCCGCTGCCAGCGGGTTGTATTTCTCGTAGTAGAGGCGGTAGACCTCAAGCAGGGTCATATAGGGAAGATCTTCTTCCATAAGCTCGTCTACCAGACGCTCTTCGCCGTTCCACATGATCGTCGTGTCGCTCTGCAGGGCCATATACTGCGTCTGCAGCGCGGCCTCCTGCTGCATCAGCTCTACCACGCGGTCGTTGGAATAGACCTCGTTTTCATCGTAGTAGAGGAAGAAACCCTCTCCGAATTCCAGAGCTTCCAGCTCGCTGCGGATGGGGCTGTCAGCCATGGCGATATAGCACTTCTCCATGGCCTGCTCGACTAAGGGAGACTGCTCGTCGCACCACTGGTTTTCCTCGTCATAGAACGTGTCATTGAGGTCGAGCGTGTAGTGGATGTAGGCGATCGAGCTCATGGTGTTGAAGCGGATATAGTCATCATAGACCGGATAGAAAGCGTCCAGTACGTCTTTTGCCGAGCCGCCGTCTTCGACCATGCTCTGCACGTCGTTAAAACCCTTGCACAGCGCGTCGGTATCCGGTCGGACGTATTCCATTTCCGAAAAATCTACCAAATCCATCAACGGCTCGTCGCGCTCCAGCTCATCCCAGGTCGTCGGCTCGGTCGGGTCGGTCGGCTTCGTTGAGTCATCCGGCTCGGTCACTTCGGTCGGACCGGTCGGATCCGTCGATTCGGTCGATGCGCCGGCAAAATCTTTCCAGGAGAACGGACTCGGCTTGGATGGACGGATCAGGCAGCCCTGCAGCAGGACGCTCAGCGCGATCAGAAGTGCAAGCGCAGCAGTAATCTTTCTTTTCATTTGATTCTTCCTTTCATATCGGGATCGCTCAAAACACGGCGAACGATGTTCATAAGCTCGGGGTAGTTGGACGGAGTGCCGACCGCGACGGAACAGCGGTCGATATAGCGAAGCGGCGTGCCGTCCAGCGCGCTGACGACGGCGCCAGCCTCCTGCGCGATCAGCGCGGCGGCGGCGTAGTCCCACGGACGGATGCAGGCTTCAAAGAACACGTCGGCTCTGCCCGCTGCGAGATAGCAGATATCCAGCGCCGCCGAGCCGCTGCGGCGGAAGTCGAGAATCAGCGGCAGAGCCTCCTGCATGATCCGTGCCGTTGCAGGGATGGTGTCGCGGTAGTAGATCGCGCTGCCGAACATCGCGATGCTCTCCGAGAGGGGAACGTCGCGCATGCGGAGCTGTCTGCCGTTTAAGAACGCGCCCTTGCCGCGCCGCGCGGTGAACATCTCGCAGGTATAGGGCTGATAGACCGCGCCGTACTCGATTTGCCCGTCCTTCATCAGAGCGACGGAAATACAACTGTGCCGCGCGTGACGGACGAAATTCATCGTGCCGTCGATCGGATCGACGATAAAATAGGCGGTTTTGCCCACGATATCGTGTTCTTCTTCCTCCTCGCCGTAGAATCCGGCGTCAGGGAAGGCGTTCAGAAGCTCCTTGCGGAGGTATTCCTGCACCATGCCGTCGTATTTTGTAACCAGGTCGCAGTGGGAGGACTTTTCCTGCACGCTTTCGTCAATGTGCTTCGCGCGAAGGACGATCTCTCCGGCGCTGCGGACGATCGTTTCGATGATCTCATACACTCTCGCATCACCTCAATTGATAATTATAGCATAAAAGGTCGAAAATCACAACACTTGCAGGACGCAGCCTTTGAGATAATGCGAGTGTTCCGCGTTCAGCGCGGCGGGATGGTCGCGCGACTGCGTCAGACGCTCCAGAAGGCGCACCGTTCTGCCGCTGTCCGCGGCTGCCTCGCGCAGCATTTTTTCGAACAGCGGCTGGGTCATGAACTGACTGCACGAACAGGTCAGCAGGATGCCGCCCGGCTCGCACAGGTGCATGCACCGCAGGTTCAGCTCCTTGTAGCCGCGATACGCGCCCTCCAGCGCGCGCTTGCTCTTGGCGAAGGCAGGCGGGTCGCAGATTACGACGCCGTAACGCTTTCCCTCCTCGCAGTACTGCCGCACGAGGTCGAAGACGTTGGCGCAGGTCGTTGTGACCACGCCTGCAACGCCGTTGCGTTCAGCGTTTTCGCGCACCATCTCCAGGGCTTCAGCGGACACGTCCGCCGCTTCGACGCTCTTTGCGCCGTAGAGCGCCGCGTGGATCGAAAAACCGCCGGTATGGCAGCAAAGATCCAGCACGGTTTTGCCGCTGCAGTAGGGCTTGAGCCGACCGCGGTTTTCCTGCTGATCGAGGAAATGGCCGGTCTTCTGCCCGTTCACGATATCCACCGCCATCTTCGCGTCGTGCTCGCGGATAATCAGCTCCTGCGGCACCGTTCCGTAAACGCAGCCTTTGATCTGCTCCATGCCCTCTTTTTCGCGCACCGGCACGTCGTCGCGCTCATAGATACAGCGCGGCGCGAAAATGCCGATCAGCGCGGAGACGACCTCCGCCTTGTGCCGTTCCATACCGAGCGAGACGATCTGGAAGGAGAGACAGTCGGAGAATTTGTCCACCGTCAGACCGGGCATGCCGTCCGATTCGCCGAAAACCACGCGGCATGAGTCGGAGAAGCCGAGGCTCTTCCGGTTTTCCCACGCGGCAAGGATGCGGCGGCGGAAGAAGTCCGCGTCGATCTCTTCCGCGCGGTCGCGCGACAGGACGCGCACGACGATTTTGGAATTGCGGTTGAAAAAACCCTTTGCCAGAAAGCGCAGACGGCTGTCGAGCACCTCAACGACGCCGCCGTCGGCGCAAACATCGTCCGCCCAGTCGATTTCGTTGTCATAGACCCACAGTCCGCCGTGCAGGACGTCCTGCTCCTCGCCGCGTATCAGGCATACCTGACCGATCGCCATAATCCTCACTCCTTACGGATCGTATTGTAGCATATTTTTCCGCATTTGCACAGAGAGAAATGATATGTAAATTTTTCGAGAATTTTGCGGAAAGGGTAGCAATTGCGCTGCGTTTTTGATATAATGTATGCTGTTGAAAATCGGATTCTATACTCTCAGGAGTTTTACCATGATCGAATTACTGTCACCCGCCGGCTCCATGGACGCGCTGCGCGCAGCCGTCTGCAACGGAGCGGATGCGGTGTATCTCGGCGTGGAGGGCTTCAACGCCCGTCGCGGCGCGAAAAATTTCAGAGTGGACGAGCTGCCCGAAGTCGTGCGCTACTGCCACGTCCGCGGGGTCAAGGTGCATCTGACGCTGAACACGCTGGTCGCGGATCGCGAGATGCGCGCCGCCGCGCAGATCATCGCTTCCGCCGCAAAGGCGGGCGTGGACGCCTTTATCGTGCAGGATTTCGGCATGGTGTCGCTGTGCCGCGAGATCGCGCCGACGGTCGCGCTCCATGCGTCCACCCAGATGAGCATTCACTCGCTCGAGGGCGTCAAGCAGGCAGCCGAGATGGGGATCTCCCGCGTCGTGCTGGCAAGAGAGCTGCCGCGCGAGGATATCGCGTTCATCTGCCGCAGCAGTCCCGTCGAGATTGAAGTATTCGTCCACGGCGCGCTGTGCATGTGCTATTCGGGTCAGTGCTATATGTCCGGCGTGATCGGCCGGCGCAGCGGCAACCGCGGCCAGTGCGCCCAGCCCTGCCGTCTGCCGTACGGCTACGACCGGTTTGAAGAAAAATATCCCCTGAGCCTCAAGGATAACTGTCTGATCGACTATCTGCGCGATCTGGAGACGCTCGGCGTTGCCAGCCTGAAGATCGAAGGACGGATGAAGCGGCCGGAGTACGTTGCGACGGTCACGAGCGTCTACCGCAGCGCGCTCGACGAGGGAACCGCCAGCGACGAGGGCAAGCGCGCTTTGCGCGCGATCTTCTCCCGCCAGGGCTTTACGCAAGGCTATTACGAAGGAAGAATCGGACCGGAGATGTTCGGCGTCCGTTCGAACACCGACGGCAGCAGGCAGCTTCTGCAGGCCGCCCGCGCTTCGTATGAGAACGTCGAGCCTGCCCGCGTTCCCGTGCAGTTTTACGCGCTGATCGCAGCGGAGGAAAATATCCGCATCGCCGCGCAGGACGAGCTCGGCAACGTCAGCAAGGTGCAGGGCGGCTTGCCGGAGCCTGCGCGCTACAGGGAGCTGACGGAGGAAGAGCTGACGGAGCGCCTGTCGAAGACCGGCGGCACGCCGTACGTCTGCACGGGCGTACGCGCCGCGATCGACCGCGGGCTGAGCGTTTCCGCGGCGGAGATCAACCGCATGCGCCGCGAGGCGCTGGCGCAGCTTTCCGCGCTGCGCGCCAGAAGCGAGCCGGTCGAAACGGGAACGTATTCGGAGCCGCCGCACTTCGACGGCACCAAGGGCGCGCCCGTGCTGACGGTCAGCGTGCTCAAGACCGAGCAGATCACGCGCAGGCTGTGCGAGATGGCGCCTGCCGTTCTGTACGCCCCGCTTTCGGAGATCGTCTCGCATCAGGATTACTATACCCGTCTGAACAAGGATATGACCGTCGCCGCGGTACTGCCGCGGGTGACGCGCGACGACGAGACGCCCGCCCTGCTTTCCCAGCTCACGGCGCTGCAGCATATCGGCATTCGCCGCGTCCTGCTCGGCAATCTCGGGCAGATCCCGCTGGCGCGTTCGCGGGAGCTGGAGATCGCCGGCGATTTCGGCCTGAATCTCTACAATTCCCGCGCCATGGCGCTGCCGAAGCAGCTCGGACTGGTGAGCGCGACGGCGTCGTTTGAGATGAGCCTGCCGCAGATCCGCGACCTTTCCAAGCCGCTGCCGACGGAAATGATCGTCTACGGCCGTCTGCCGCTGATGCTGACGGAAAACTGCCTGATGCGCAACCGCGCGGGCATCTGTTCCTGCGAGAGCGGCAATACGAAATTGATCGACCGCATCGGCGAGGAATTCCGCGTCGTGCGCGACTGCGGCACTTGCCGCAGCGTTATCCTGAACGGAAAGAAGCTCTACATGCTCGACAAAAAGGACGAGCTTCGCAGCCTCGGACTCTGGGCGCTGCGCCTGAGCTTTACCACGGAAAACGGCGCGGAGATCGACGGCATTCTTGCCGCCTACCGCGGCGAGGGGCGCTTTGAGCCTGGCGGCTGTACGCGCGGATTGTATCTGCGCGGCGTCGAATAAAGGAGAAAACATGAGGATTATTCTTGCATCGTCCTCCCCGCGCAGGAGGGAACTGATGGAGCGAATGGGTTTGGAATTTACCGTCCGCACCGCGCCGACCGACGAGACCATGCGTCCGGACGGCGACCCTTACGACGAGGTCGCGGACGTCAGCCGCCGGAAGGCGGACGCCGTGCAGCCGCTGTGCGCCGCGGACGACGTGATCGTCGCGGCGGATACCGTCGTCGTTCTGGACGGAGAGATCATGGGAAAACCGCATGACGCTGAGGACGCGGTCCGCATGCTCCGCCGTCTTTCCGGCAGAGAGCATCACGTCATGACCGGCGTGAGCGTCAAATGCGGCGATCGTTCGGTGACGAAGACCGTGGTGACCGCCGTGCGCTTCCGCCCTTTATTGGAGCAGGAGGTCCGCGCCTACGTCGCGACCGGCGAGCCGATGGACAAGGCCGGCGCCTACGGCGTGCAGGGACTTGCCGCGATCTTTATCGAGGGACTGGACGGCGATTTTTACAACGTTATGGGCTTGCCCGTCTGTACGCTTGCGGATATGCTCCGCGGGTACGGCGTGAAGCTGATGGGCTGTTGAGGTGATCGGATTGAAAAAACGATGGAGCGGACGCGTGAAGGTGATCCTCGTGCTGGCGCTGATCCTGGCGATCGTGACGGCAATCACGTCGGGTCTGTTTGGAACAACGTGGGCGGAAAAGGCGGTGCAGACGGTGCTGACGCCGATCCGCAGCGGCTTCAGTTCCATTTCGCGCGGGATCGAACGCTATTACAACTATATCTTTGAATATGAGGCGCTCGAGGCGAAAAACGAGTATCTGGAACGCCGGATCATCGAGATCGAGGATCAGGTCCGCAGCGCGGACGCGCTGGAACGCGAGAACGCCTATCTCCGCGAGCTGCTGAACCTGAGCAGGCAGCATGATGATTACAAGTTCTGCGACGCCTATATCGTCTCGTGGGATTCGTCGAACTGGAAGAGCACCTTCACGATCGGCAAGGGCACGAACGCGGGTCTGGAAACGGGCATGGTCGCTGTGACGCAGTACGGGCAGGTCGTCGGCACGATCACCGAGGTCGGCTCAAACTGGGCGGTCGTCACCACCATTCTGGACACCTCTCTGGAAATCAGAGCGAGCATCGCTTCCTCCGGTCATATCGGCGTCGTGCAGGGGGCGTATTCCTCCGGTGAGGCCGGAAAGCTCCGCATGACGTATCTGCCCAGCGAAGCGGTCCTGCGCAACAACGACCAGGTCGTTACCACCGGCTCTTCGGTCTATCCAAAGGACCTCATCATTGGCTACGTGATCGACGCGGGCTATGATGAGACCGGTGTCGCAAAATACGCGCTGCTGCGTCCCGCGGCAGACTTCGACACCCTGGAACAGATTTATATCATTACCGATTTTGCCAGCGAATAACGGATCATTCAAGGATCTGAAAGGAGGGAACAGCGGTGCTGGATAAACTCTATATTACGCCGAAGCAGTGGCTGCATATTCTGCGCTGGACGCTGTATTCGCTGCTGTTCCTGCTTGCGATGATGCTGCAGACAGTGGTCTTCGGCAATCACAAGCTGTTCGGCGTGCAGCCGAATCTTGTCCCTGTGGTCATCACCTGCGTGTGTCTGCGCGAGGGTGCGGAACGCGGCGGACTGTTCGCGCTTCTGACCTCTCTGTTCTGGTGCCTGTCCGGCGCCGACGAGGGGAGCGTCAGCATCGCGGTGCTGACGATCGTGCCGGTACTCGGGAGCCTTCTGTGCAGTGCGGTGCTGGCGAACCGTTTTCTGCCCTCCCTTGCGATCACGGTCGTGACGCTCTTTACCGAGCAGACCTTGATCTTCCTGCTCAAGTATTTCTTCGGCGCGGCGGCGGGAAGCAGCTTCCTGACGGAACTGATCCCCTGCGTGCTGGTTTCCACCCTTGCGCAGCCGGCAGTCTATCTGCTGGTGAAGTGCATTGAGAAAATCGGAGATGCCTATGAATCGTAGTAAATACTCTTTCCGGATCATCACCTTTTCACTGCTTCTCGTACTTGTCCTCGGCATTTTCAGCGTCCGTCTTTACGGTCTGCAGATCCGCGAGGGCGGTGAAAACGTGGCGAACGCCACCGATACGTTTACCTATTGGACGCGCGTCACTGCCGCGCGCGGCGAGATTCTGGACCGAAACGGCAATATTCTCATCGCAAACCGCGCTTCGTACAATATCATCCTGTTCTATGACGTTCTGTTCAGCTCGGATGACCCGAACGAAAGCCTGCGGCAGCTCACCAACCTGTGCCGAGAGTCCGGCATGGAGATCATCGACCATTTCCCGGTGACAATGCAGAAGCCCTACGAATACACGACTGATCAGTTCTCTTCCGCGTGGAACGGCTATTTCCGCACCTTCCTGAACGAGCGCGACTGGGATACCGATATTTCCGCGCCGCAGTTGGTGCGCCGCCTGCGCGAACGCTACCATCTGCCCGACACGTGGACGGAGGAGGAAATTCGAACGGTCATCTCCGTGCGCTATGAGCTGGAGCTGCGCTTTTGCACGAATCTTCCCACCTATGAGCTGGTCAACGATATCGACGCGGAGGCGCTTGCTTCTCTGATGGAATTGAACGTCCCCGGCGTCGGCGTGACGACCTCCACCGTCCGCGAGTACCACACCGATTATGCCGCGCACATCCTCGGCTACGTCGGCAAGATGAACGCAGAGGAATGGGAGTATTACAAGGATTACGACTATGAAATGGACGCAGAGGTCGGACAGGCGGGTCTGGAGGAGGCCTTCGAGCTGCAGCTCCACGGCACCGACGGTCTTCGCGAGACCGTGATCACGCAGGACGGCAAGATCGTCGAGGAGCACTACATCAAAGAGCCCGTCGCGGGCAACAACGTCGAGCTTTCGATCGACATCAATCTGCAGCGCGTCGCGGAGGACGAGCTGGAAAAGCTGATCCTCGATCTGCGTGAAAACGGCATCGGCGCGAAGCAGGCGGGTCTGGACGCTGAGGGCGGCGCTGTGGTCGCCATGTCGGTCAAGACCGGCGAGGTGCTTGCCTGCGCGAGCTATCCTACCTACGATCTGTCGCGCTTCTTTGAAGACTACAATGAGATCAGAAGCCAGAAATTCGCCCCGCTGTACAACCGTGCCCTCACCGCAACCTATCCGCCCGGATCGATCTTTAAGATGGTCACAACGGTCGCTGCGCTGAACAACAACATCGTATCGCCGGATTTCAAGGTCAAGGACGAAGGTATCTATATGCGCTTTGCGGACGTCGGCTACTTGCCGCGCTGCATGTTATGGACGACGGCAAAGGCGACCCACGGCGTGTTGGACGTCCGGCAGGCGCTGGAGGTCTCCTGCAACTACTTCTTCTACGAGCTCGGCTGGCTGACCGGCATAGATCTGATCGACCAGACGGCGAAGGAATTCGGTCTCGGCGAGCATACGGGCATCGAGCTTCCGGAATCGGTCGGACGAAGAGCTAATCCCGAAGTCAAAGACGCCCTGTATCAGGGCGACTACTCCGTCTGGTACGGCGGCGACCTCGTGCAGGCGGCGATCGGTCAGTCCGAGCACCGCTTCACGCCCATGCAGCTCTGTTCCTATACCGCGACGCTTGCCAACCGCGGCACGCGCTATCAGGCGACCTTCCTGCGCCGCGTGCTTTCGGCGGACTATGAGGAGCTGATCTATCAGAAGCAGCCGACGATTCTCAGCCAGTTTGAGATCAACGACGAAGCATATTCGGCGTATATGGACGGTATGCGAATGTCCGCCAAGACCGGCACGGCTTCTACCATATTCTTCGATTATCCGATTGCGGTCTGTGCGAAGACCGGCACCGCGGAGCACGGCTCCAACGGCTCGGATAACGGCTCTTTCGTTCTTTTCGCGCCGGCGGACGATCCGCAGATCGCGATCATGATCTACGTGGAAAAGGGCGCGCAGGGCGGCAACCTCGGCAAGATCGCCAAGGCGATGCTGGATTACTACTTCTCCGAGAGCGGCGATCTGGACACCGTCCCGAACGAATACCGAACGAACTGACAACTTCTTCAGGAGGCTTGCAAAATGAAACGTATCTTTTCGGTCTTTCTCGCGCTCGCGCTGCTCTGCGCGCTGCTGCCTGCGGCGGGTTTGACTGCAGGAGCGGATATCATTCTTCCGCCCGACCCCTTTGACGACATCGTCTCCGGCACCTGCGGCAATCTGAAGTGGGAGCTGAACAAAACGAGCGGCGTGCTGACTGTCAGCGGCGCGGGCGAGATGACGGAAGCTCCGTGGCTTGCATACACCGGCTCGATCCGCACTGTCAGGATCGGCGACGGCGTGACGAGCATTTGCGAAGGCGCGTTCCGGTTCTGTGCGAAGCTGACGAATGTTACGATCCCCGACAGCGTGACGGTGATCGGCAAAAGCGCGTTTTCCGGCTGCACCGGACTGAAGGACGTCTACTACGCCGGCACGCCGGGAGAGTGGAAAGCGATCCAAATCGGCAGCGACAATGCGTCTCTGAGCGACGCGCTTCTCCATACCGCTCCATGCCCCCACACGAATACGCATACCGAGCACGAAGACGCTGCCTGTCTGGAAGCAGGATATGACAGAACGCTCTGCGACGACTGCGGTGAGATCCTTTCCGAGACGGTTCTTCCCGCACTGGGTCACGACATCGAAATCGACGCGGCGGTTCCCGCGACCTGCACGGAAGCCGGACTGACTGCGGGTGAGCACTGCAGACGCTGCGACTATTCGGTAGAGCGGCAAGCTGTTCCCGCTCTCGGCCACGATCTCATCACTGACGCCGGCAAGCCCGCAACCTGCACCGAGGATGGTCTGACCGAAGGGTACCACTGCAGCCGCTGCGATTATGTCATCGAGCCGCACGCGATCCCGGCGCTCGGGCATGACTGGGACGACGGCGTCGTCACGCTCGAACCGACCGAGTTCGAGCAGGGCGAAATGCTCTTTACCTGCCGCCGCTGCGGCGCAGCAAAGACGCAGATCATCCCCGAGCTTTCACACGTCCACAGCTATACGGACGCCGTGACCCTTCCGACCTGTACGGAGAAGGGCTATACCACCCATATCTGCTCCTGCGGCGACACCTACGTCGACACCTACGTTGACGCGCTGGGACACGACTGGGACGAGGGTCAGGTCACGACTGCTGCAACTGCGGCGAAGGACGGCGTGAAGACCTTCACCTGCCGGCGCTGCGGCGAGACGAAGACCGAGACAATTCCCGCGACCGGCGAGTGCGACGGCGGCAAGGACTGCCCGTCTTATGCGTTTAAGGACGTCAGATTCGGCGACTGGTATCATGAGGCAGTGGACTACGCCGTCGAGAACAAGCTGATGAACGGCGTCGCAGACGACAAGTTTGCGCCCAATACCCCGATGACACGCGCTATGCTTGTCACCGTCCTGTGGCGGTATGAGGGCGAGCCGAAAGAGGGCGAAAACAACTTCACGGATGTCTCGAGCGGACAGTGGTACACGCAGGCGGTCGCGTGGGCGGCGGCGAATGGCATCGTCAACGGCGTCGGCAGCGGCAGATTTAATCCGAACGGCAGTATCACCCGCGAGCAGATGGCGGCGATCCTCTACCGCTATGCCGGGAAGAAGGGATTTGACACGACCGCAAGCGGCGACCTGAGCAAGTTCCCTGACGCTGCGAAGATTAGCCCCTATGCTGAAGAAGCGATTGCATGGGCGGTCGGCGCGGGCATCATCGGCGGCGCGAACGGCTACCTCCTGCCGCAGGGCAACGCAACACGCGCGCAGGTCGCGACGATCCTCATGCGATTCATTGAGAATATCGCGGAATAAGGCAAATACAAACGCCGCGGGACCGGAAATCCTGCCCCGCGGCGTTGCTGTAAAAGCAAAACAGAGAGCGCAGATTTCTGCGCTCTCTGTTTCATCTCTATTCTATTACAGAGCCTTCTTGGCGGTGTCGACCAGAGCCGCGAACGCAGCGCTGTCGGTGATCGCCAGCTCGGACAGAGCCTTGCGGTTCATCTCGATGCCGGACTTCTTCAGACCGTTCATGAAGCGGGAGTAGTTCATATCATACGGCTTCACGGCAGCGGAGATACGGGCGATCCACAGACGGCGGAAATCGCGCTTCTTCTGCTTACGGCCGACATAAGCGTAAACGCCGGACTTCTTGACGGCCTGCTTCGCCATCTTGAAGTGGGTGGACTTGGAACCCCAGTAGGACTTCGCAAGCTTCAGGACCTTGTTTCTTCTCTTGCGCGTCATCATTGCGCCTTTAATTCTTGCCATTTCTGTATCCTCCTATCCGATTACTTGTACGGGATCATCTTTTTGATGGCGTCCGTATTGGTGACATCAGCGTAAGTCGTGCTTCTCAGACGACGGCCGCGCTTGGTGTCCTTCTTGGTGAGGATATGGCTCTTGAAAGCGTGCGCTCTCTTGACCTTACCGGTCTTGGTGAGATTGAATCTCTTTTTTGCACCGCTGTGGGATTTCAGTTTCGGCATGGTTGGTTCTCCTTTGTAATTATTTTGCGTTTTTCGGCGACAGGAAGATCGACATATGTCTGCCGTCGAGCTTGGGTTTCTTTTCAAGGTTGGCAACTTCGGCGCAGCCTTCGCCAAATCGAATCAAAAGCTCTTCACCGATGTCGGTGTGTGCCATCTCACGGCCGCGGAAGCGCACGGTGACCTTGACGCGGTTGCCTTCCTTGAGGAACTTGATCGCGCTGCGCATTTTGGTGTTCAGATCATTGGTGTCGATGCCGGGAGACATGCGAATCTCCTTGATCTCGACGACGCGCTGATTCTTCTTTGCTTCCTTTTCCTTTTTGAGCTGGTCGAAGCGGAACTTTCCGTAGTCCATGATCTTGCAGACGGGCGGAACGGCGTTGGGCGAGATCTTGACGAGATCAAGCTCCTGCTGCTCTGCCATTGCCAGCGCTTCCGCGACGGGAAGGATGCCGACCATTGTGCCGTCAGCGCCGATCAGACGGATTTCCTTGTCCTGAATTTCATCATTGAGCTGATGATCTAATTTGCCGATGAGAATGCACCTCCGTTACACGACAAAAAATGCGGATGCCCACAGCACCCGCAACCGAACACGCGCAGAAACAGCGCGATGATTTCGATATTCGACCTCTTCGCGTTCGCTGGAGGTGAGGACGGGGCTGCCGACCTTCTTTGTTTTGCTTGCTTAGTATAGCATCCGGAGAACCGGTTGTCAAGTGTTTTTTGCGGACTTTTTCTGCTTTTTTTCTTTTCAAACCGCCGGAAATGTGGTATGATGACTGCAGAAAGACAGAAGGGAGGCGCGGCGCGTGCATAACAGACCGATCGCGGTCTTTGATTCCGGCGTGGGCGGCTTGAGCGTCCTGCGGGCGCTGATCCGCGTCATGCCGGAAGAAAACTATCTCTATTTCGGTGATTCAAAAAACGCGCCTTACGGCGACAAGACCACGCAGGAGATCCGTGCGCTGACCCTGCGCCACGCGCAGGCGCTGTTTGCCCGCGGGACCAAGGCGCTGGTCGTGGCGTGCAATACCGCGACAAGCGCGGCGATCAGCGAGCTTCGCGCGCAGTATCCTGACAAGATCATCATTGGCATCGAGCCTGCGCTGAAGCTCGCGGTGACGCATTTTCCCAGGGGCAGGATCCTCGTTATGGCGACGGAAGCGACGCTGCGCGAGCGGAAATTCGCCTTCTTGACGGAGCGCTTCGGACAGCGCTGCGAGATCTGCAAGTGTCCCTGCCCCGGACTGGTGGAATACGTCGAGCGCGGCGAGCTGCAAGGCGCGGCGGTGGAAGCCACCGTGCGTGAGGAGCTGAACGGCTGCCTTGACAGAACGCCGGACGCCGTAGTACTCGGCTGCACGCACTATCCGTTCCTGCGCGGCGCGATCCGTGCGGTCGTCGGCAAAACGCCCGAGATCCTGGACGGCGCGGACGGCACGGCAAAGGAGACGAAGCGCCGCCTTGCTGAAGCAGGACTGCTCCGCACCGGCTTACCGGGCAGGGTGGAGCTGACCAACAGCCTGCCGACGCCGGAGATCATGCGCCTGTCCGAACAATTATTATCCGCGGAATAATCAAAACGCCGACAGCGTTCTGCTGTCGGCGTTTTGTGTTAGAATAAGGTTGAAACGAGGCGCACGGCGATGCCCGCCAGTACGCTCAAACCATAGAGGGTCGCGATGATGATCGCGTTTTCTCTGTGGTTCTTGTTGCTGCGCAGCAGTACCAAAAGACCGATGCCCGCATTGGCAAGCAGACCCGCGAACAGTCCGCCGAGCCCAAGCACGCCGCTTAAATAAGACTGCGTGATCACGACGGAGACCGAGCAGTTGGGAATCAGCCCGAAGAGCGCGACGATCAGCTCGCCGACGACCGGCTGATTCAGCACCGAGCCGCTCAGCCGCTCTACCCCGATGAAGGTAAAGAGGAGATTCAGCGCAAAATTGACGGCGATCAGCATGATCGCGATCTTGAGCGTGTGCTTCAGCGCGGAGACGAAGACGTTTCCTTCCTCCTCGTCGCAGGAGCAGTGCTCGCGCTCGCAGAAGCTGTGGATATCCTTTTGCGCCCGCAGTCTGCGCAGCAGAAGAAGGTCGGCAAGATAGCCGAGCGCAATGCCAAGCGCCGCTTTTGCGATCAGAATATAAACGATCTTTATGACGCCGGAGGAGGACGCGCCCTCCGACAGAGACGAAAGCATGACCGGCAGCATTTCGTCCGAGGTGGCGAAGAACACTGCCAGCATCGTGCCGACGGTGATCGAGCCGGTGGAGAACAGGGTCGCCGCCGCGCCGGAGATGCCGCATTGCGGCACGATGCCCAAAAGACCGCCGAGCAGCGGGCCGGCCTTGCGCGAATAGCCGTGAAGGACGCCCTCGTTCAGGCGCTTGCTGCGCTCTAACAGCTCCATGAGCAGATAGGCGACGAACAGAATGGGAATGCTCCACAAGCCGTCCTTCAGCCCGTCCAGCGCGGCCTCGCCGACCTGCGGCCAGAAGCCGTCGGCATGGGAAATTACGTCAGACAAATTGACAGCCCCTTTTTGTAGTTTAATCCGCGATCAGCGGACGCAGCACCGCCTGACTTTCAAAGCGGGTGTCGCGTGAATTGACGATGTAAACGATCTCCTTCAGCGTGCCTGCCGCGCCGTAGGTCTGCTCATAGTGTGTGACCTTTGAGCCGGCGACGTCCTTGACGTACATTCTGCCCGTGCAGGACGCGACCGGGAAATCATCCTCCGCCGAGACGAAGGAGATGACCGTGCCGCCGCCCGTGAAGTAGGAGGTAAGCTGCGCCGCGGAATCGGCGATGATCTCGCTGCGCGTTTTATCGGAACGATAGATGATACTGTTGGTGTCGGGGAAGCGGTACTCGGAGAAGGCGACCTCCTTGAAGCCGCGTCCTGCCAGTTCTCTCGCGATCTGCGAAAGGTACGAAAGCACGTCCTCGTTCGCCGGATCGAGCCAGTAGCAGCCGTATTCATCCATCCACAGATAGCCGCCGGACATCGGCAGGCCGCATTCCTGATGATCAAGCGCGAAGACCGGATCGGTGAACGCGGGGATCTCCGCGATCAGATAGAAGCCGTGGTTGGACAAATATGTAATCATCTGGTCGATGACCGAGATCCGGACGTCCGCCTTCTGCGAGCCGGAGATCGAGGAGGAATAGTAGTAGTTGCCGAAGCGGCTCTTGAGCTGGATCATCACGGCGCAGGGCTCTTCGATCTTCTTGATTTCCTCGAACACGGCGTCCGCATCCTGCAGCATGGCAGTCGTGATATAGTAGCCGCCCATTTCCTGAATGGACTTGTTCACGGTCGTGCCGTTGGCGTAGATGATCTCCGGATTCTCGACTACGGGACGCGGCGCGGCAGGCTCGTTCGGCGTGACGACCTGCATCATCTTGCCGTCCCGGTCCAGATGCGCGCCATCGCGGTCGTACACGACATAGGGCTCGAGATAGATCGTGAGCACGATGCCGGCGACCAGCGCGGCTGCGAGAAGGATGAGCAGTACGCGCAGCAGCTTCCGGAGCATTATTTTCGTGCGGTAGGAGATATGCATCACGCGCACTCCTTTCTTGTTATTTTGCGAGCAGGCAGCACCAGCCGTCCTCACGGCGGTCTGCAAAGACGGTCAGACCCGCCTTTGCGGCGGCGTCGCGCACCTCCTGCTCCCGTTCGGCAAGAATGCCGGAGCAGAGGAACACGCCGTCCTGCCTGAGGAAGTTCGGCACGACCGGCATGAGCTGCACGAGTACGCCGGCGACGATGTTGGCGCACACGACGTCATAGCGTCCGGCGGCAAGCTCGCGCATCCGCGCGCGGTCGGTGATCACATTGCCGGTAACCGCGGTAAAGCGGTCCGCGCCGAAGCCGTTGCGCGCGGCGTTTTCGCGGGCGATATGCTCCGCGGCGGGATCGACGTCGATGCCGACGGCGCTTTGCGCGCCGAGACGGAGCGCGGCGATCGAGAGAATGCCGCTGCCGCTGCCGAGATCGGCGATGCGTTCGCCGCCCTTGATCAGCGTTTCCAGCGCGCACAGGCACATCCGCGTGGAGGCGTGTTCTCCCGTGCCGAAGGTCAGCCCGAGGTCAAGGATCAAGGGCAGTCTGCCCTGCGTATCGTCCAGGGTCATCCACTGCGGAACGACGAGCAGACTGTCTCCGATCGGCAGAGGACGGTAGTGTTCCTTCCAGGAGTTTTCCCAGTCCTCGTCGGGCACGTTGTCCAGCGCGATCGTCAAAGGTCCGAAGCGGCAGGCGGGGTAGCGGCCGGGGAGCGCGGCAAGCAGTGCGCGCAAAGAAGCAAGCTGCTCCTGCGCGGACGGCTCTTCCAGATACAGCCGCACTTGTGAAAGATTCCGCATTTTCTCGGCAAGCGACTCGTCCACGTAGTCCCAGTAGTCTTTCGACGAATCCAGAAACTGCTGAAACTGCTCGCTGTCGTCCACCATGAAGCTGTCAAAGCCCGCTTCGGTCAGCTCCGCGCACAAAAGGTCGATCCCCTCCGGCGCGGTACGGACGGTCGTTTCAATCCAACGCATAGGCTGCCTCCCAAATAGCAGGTCGCTTTTGTTTCCCATATATTCTACAGGATTCTGCCCGGAATAACAAGCAAAATTTCTTTTCCTCTTTTATTTTTTGAAAAATCGTGTATAATGGTTGCAGCGAAAGGGTGAACCGGATGACGAAAAACATTGCGATTGCGCCGGGCGTGACGCTCCGCGCACTGCAGACCGACAAATTCAAGACCGCCTGCTTCAGCGTGAATTTCCTGCGCCCGCACAGCCGGCAGAGCGCGGCGCTGGACGCGCTGCTGCCCAGCGTGCTGCTGCGCGCCACGGAAGCCTACCCAGACATCCGCAGCATATCCATGCATCTGGACGAGCTTTACGGCACGAGCTTCGGCACGCTGGTGCGCCGCAAGGGCGAGGTAAAGCTGACGGGCTTCTATGCGGACTTCATTGACGACGCGTTTGTGCCGGAGGGCGAGGGCGTCTTCTCCTCCGTCACGGACTTCCTGCGTGAAGCGCTGTTTTATCCGCTGACGGAGAACGGCTGCTTCTGCGAGAAGAACGTCGAGGGCGAAAAGCAGAATCTGATCAACGCGATCGAGTCCGACCTGAACGACAAGCGCACCTACGCCACGCTGCGCCTGCTGGAAACGATGTGCAGGGGCGAAGCCTTTGGCACGCCGCGCCTGGGTTATGCGCAGGACGTGCGCGCCATTACGCCGCAGATGCTGTGGGCGCATTATCAGACGGTCCTGCAAACCTCAAGGATCGAGATCTTCTACGCGGGCAGGTATTCTCCCGAAGTGGCTGCCGCACGGTTTGCAGAGGTGTTTTCCGAGCGCCGCGGCGCGGACTTTGCCGCCGTGCAGACGCAGATCCTCCGCAAAGCGGGCAGGATCAGAGAGCTTACCGAGGCGATGGACGTCACGCAGGGCAAACTGGTCATGGGACTGCGCACCGGCGTTACCGTGAGCGATCCGGACTATCCCGCGCTGCTGCTGCTTAACACGGTCTACGGCGGGAGCATGACGAGCAAGCTCTTCGTCAACGTGCGCGAGAAGCGCTCGCTGTGCTATTATGCAAGCTCCTCGCTGGACAAATTCAAAGGACTGATGATCGTTTCTTCGGGCATCGCCTTTGAAAACTACGAGACGGCAAAGCAGGCGATCGAGCAGGAACTGGACGCCTGCAAAAACGGAAAATTCAGCGCGGAAGAGATCGATCAGGCGCGCAGGTATCTCACCTTCGCGCTGTGCTCCACAATGGACTCTCCCGCGCGGATGGACGAGTTCTATATCGGAAACGCCGTATCCTGCGGCGACGATATTCCCGAATTGATCGAAAAGCTGGACGCGCTCACGGCGGAGGATCTCCGGCTTGCCGCGCAGAAGCTCTCGGTGGATACGATCTATTTCTTGAAGGGGGAGAACGCATGAGGATTTTAGAATTCCCCCGCATCGGCGAGCGCTGCTATGAACAGCTGCTTGCAAACGGTATGCTGGTTCGCGTCGTGCCGAAGCGCGGCTTTGCAAGAAAGTACGCTTTCGTCGCCGTGGACTTCGGCGCGATCGACACGTCGTTCGTGCGAAACGGCGTCCGCGTCCGCGTGCCGGACGGTATCGCGCATTATCTGGAGCATAAAATGTTCGACCTGCCGGAGGGGAGCGCAGACGCCATGTTCGCCGCGCTCGGCGCAAGTCCGAACGCCTTTACGAGCTACGCGATGACGGCGTATCATTTCTCCTGCACGGAGCATTTTGCGGACAATCTCCGTCTGCTTCTGCGCATGGTGACGACGCCGTATTTCACGCCCGAGAGCGTGGAAAAAGAGCGCGGGATCATCACGCAGGAGATCCGTATGTATGAAGACAGCGCGGAGCAGCGCGCCGCAGAGGATCTGTTCTCCGCGCTCTACAGGGAGCATCCGGTGCGCGCTTCTATCGCGGGCACCGTGGAGAGCATCGGGCGCATTACGGCGGCGTCGCTGTACGATTGCTTCCGCGCTTTCTATCAGCCGTCCAACATGGTTCTGTGCGTGACGGGCGACGTGAACGCGCAGGAGGTTATGGAGATTGCGGAGGCAATGACGCCGAAAGCGTCATCCGGGCTTCCCGAACGTGATTACGGCGCGCCGGAGGAAATGCGGCCGGCCGAAGCGAGAACGCTGCGCCGCATGGAGATCTCCATGCCGACCTTCGCACTGGGTTTCAAGTGCGAGCCGGTCGGGAAGGGCGAAGAAAGCATGCGCCGCGAAATCGTCGGCGACATTGCTGCGGAGATCCTGGTCGGCGAGTCCTCGCCGCTGTATCAGAGGCTCTATGAGAGCGGCCTGATCGACGGCGGCTTCTCCGTCGGCTATGAGAGCGTTAAGGACGCCTGCCTGATCAGCGCGAGCGGCGACAGCGACGACCCCGAGGCGGTGCTCCGCGCGATCCTGGAGGAGGCCGAACGCATATCCCGCGAGGGCTTCGAGCCGGATCTGTTCCGCCGTCTGAAAAAATCCGCTCTGGGCAGACGCACCAGAGACCTTGACAGTTTCGAGAGCATCTGCTATCGTATTTGTGCATACCGGTTTGACGGCGTGGATTATTTCACGTTCCCGGAGGCGTATGCATCCGTCACGCCGGAGGACGTGCAGGACTTCCTGTCCAAAACCGTCCGACCGGAGCGCGCGGCAATCTCGGTCGTCCGACCGAAGAAATAGGAGGCTTTTATGACCGATACTTCTCCCATCTCGTTTCCCGGTCTGGGAATCGAAGTGAATCCGCCGTCCGGGATCGTCATTCCCGGTACGAGCTTTGAAATCAAATTTTACGCACTGATCATTGTGGTCGGCATTCTGCTGGCGGTGTTCTATAGCGTCCGCCGCTGCAGACAATTCGGTCTGACCAGCGACGATATTTTCAATCTTGTGCTCGTCGGTCTTCCCTGCGCGATCATCGGCGCGCGGCTGTACTATGTGATCTTTGAATGGGATCGCTTCTTCGGGCCGGGAACGAACTGGTATGATTTTCTGAATATCCGCAAGGGTGGACTGGCGATCTACGGCGGCGTCATCGGCGCGGCGGCAAGTATCGTGATCTTCTGCCTGAGCAGCAAGAAGCGGCGCGCGAAGCTGCTTCCGTATTTTGACATGACCGGTCTCGGTCTTCTGATCGGGCAGGCGGTCGGCCGCTGGGGCAATTTCTTCAACCGCGAGGCGCACGGTGGCCCTACCGCCAGCTTTCTCCGCATGGGACTCGTCGAAAACGGCGCGCAGATCTTCGTTCATCCGACCTTTTTGTATGAGTCGGTTTGGAATCTGGCAGGGTTCGTCCTGCTGCATTTCCTTTCGAAGAAGCGCAAGTTCGACGGGCAGGTCTTCCTGTACTACCTCGCGTGGTACGGACTGGGGCGCGCGTGGATCGAAGGACTCCGCACGGACAGCCTCTGGTGGGGCAGCTTCCGCGTCAGCCAGGTTTTGGCGGCGGCGTCGTGCCTGATTGCGGTGGGAATCCTGCTGTACGTTCTGCTGGTCAAGCGTCCCACGCCGGATAAGTTGCTGGTAAACCGCGTATCGGCGCAAGCGGATACGCTTGAAACACCCGAAGAATAAGGAGGTAATACGATGGCAACGAAAATGGATACCCTGAAGGATAAGGCGAGCACTGCGGCGCAGACCGCCGCGAAGACTGCGAAGCTCGTGGCTTCGATCTCCAAAATGCGTCTGGAGATCGTTAAGGAGCAGGAGCGCATCCGCCGCAACTATTCGAAGCTCGGCAAGGTGTACTACAAGGACTACGTGACGGACGAGGAGCCGGACGAGGCGGAATACAAGCCGCTGTGCGACGAGATCTCCGAATCCTTCCGCCATATCAACGAGCTGCGCGAGCAGATCGCCGCGGAAAAGGAAGCCTACAAGACCGGCGCGGCGGCTGCCGATGAGCCGTGCGAGGATCCCGGCGTACCGTGCGACGAGCCCTGCGAAGAGGCGGAATGATCCGAACAACGCAAAAAAGCTGCAAGCCAAACGGCTTGCAGCTTTTTCAGCGTGTCGAAAAGCATTTTCGACACGCTGACAGGCTATCAAAAAGGTCGGAAGACAAGCAACTCGCGACCGTCGGCGTACACAGGTACGGTAGGACGCGAGTTGCGCAGTAAGTCAAAATCCTTGCGAAGCAAGCCTTATCAAACCATAAAAGTCTGGAACTCCGCCATTCCTTCAAAGCAGATCGTCAGATGCTGCTTGCAAAAATGCCTGACCGATTTTGACGATTCCGGACTTTTTTGACAGTCTGAAAAAGCTGCAAGCCAAACGGCTTGCAGTTTTTTGTCTGTTCGGTTATGGCAGATCGGCGACTTGGCGCAGGAGACTTGCGGCTTCCTGTCGTGTCAACTGTTCTTCCGGCGCGGGCAAGGAGACGCCCGCCTCGCGGAGCGCCTGCAGAGGAGCGGCTGCCCAGTCGGCGTCAGGCGATGGCATGACCGCAGCAGTGACGGGAAGACGCAGAAGATTCTGCAGCATGACGGCGGCCTCCTGCCCGGTGACGGGGTCATTCGGACGGAACATCAGACCTGCCTCGGTCGATTCGCCGCGGACCAGACCGCGCCGCATGGCGCAGGCAAGATAGGGCTGCATCCACGCCGCAGCTTTCTCGGCATCCGCAAAGCCGGATACGGTCAGACTTTCGTCGATGGGCACGCCCTTGAGCTCCATCACCATGACGAGAAACTCCGCGCGGGAGACCGGCTCGAGCGGGCAGAAGCAGGGCATGCCCGCGACTGTGCGTCCGCCGGAAAGTCCCTGCTCGCGCAGCCACATCGCCTCGTACTGGTCGGTGTCCGATACGTCCGCGAAGGTCATCGCGTCCGAAGGCTTCAGAATGCGGATACTGACCGTGGCAGGCTGGGAGACGTTGCCGGCGTCGTCCGTTACGGTGAAGGAGAAGCTGTCCTCACCGACGCGGTTTTTGGCAGGCGTGTAGACGTATCTTCCGTCGCGCTCCAGCTTGACCGTGCCGAGCTTCGGATTCTCGGAGATCCGGAAGGTCAGCGGTCCGTTCTCCGGATCGCTGCCGGAAAGCATGCCGTCGTTGGAAATATTTTTGTACGTCTCCAACTCCCCGCGGATCGCCCGCGGCGTCTCATTTTTGCCGGACTGGATGCGGATGGTGAGCTGAGACGGCGCGCCGAGCGCGCTGCCGCAGATCGGCTGAAAGCACAGCACCGCGTCGCAGCTTTCCCTGCACGAAGGCGTCAGACGCAGGCGGTCCAGCGCATCCTGCGGGAGAATATCGCCCGCGCGAATGACGCGGCTGCCGAGCATGAGGGAAGCAACGTCTTCCTCCGGTACGGCAGTGACAAAAATGCCGCTCAGACGGATGGAGGGATCTGCGCAGAAGTCGGACTGGCAGAAGCAGTACTCCGCGTTATACAGCGTTTCGCCGTCGGCGGCTGCCGCGCTCAGGGTGAGCGCCGCGAGGCAGACGAGCAGCGCGGCAATGCGAATGATGGATTTCATATCGGTTTCCTCCTGTTGTTTTCTACACGCATAGGATGAACCGATATTTTGAAAATATGCAAAAAACTTCCGCCGCAAGAGCAAAGCGACCCGCTGCGTTCGCAGCGGGTCGCATGATCTCAGTAAGGTCTGATATAGTGCGCGCTCGTATCCGGCGCTGGCCGCATTTTTATTCCCGAGACAATGCCCATCGCAATAAACGAGGTAATGATCGAGCTGCCTCCGTAGCTGAAGAAGGGGAGCGCCAGACCGATGACGGGCAGCAGTCCGAGGCAGACGCCGACGTTGATGAAGATCTGGAACAGGAGCATCGCGGCGATGCCCATGCAGATGAGCCGGTTCTGATAGTCGGGCGTTTTCACGCCGACGTAGATGACGCGCGCGACGATCGCGAACAGGAGAATCAGAACGACCAGACAGCCGACCATGCCTAGCTGTTCGCCGATGGTGGAAAAGATCGAGTCGGTGTGACGGGCGGGGATCGCGCCGCTATTGGTCATCGAGCCGTTGAAGAGACCCTGGCCGGAAAGACCGCCGTTGCGCAGGGTTTTGAGGTTCTGGTTGGTCTGCCACAGCTCGTCCAGACCGTTCGGGTCGATGGTAGGGTCGTACAGTGCGAGGATACGACCTTTTTGCTCGTCGCTCATGACGGTAGCCCAAAGGGTCGGCGCGGCGACGGCAAGAACGCCGGCGCCGGCGAGGAACCACAGACCGTTGACGCCGCCGACATACGCCATGATAAGGAAGATAAAAATGAAAATCAGAGAAACGCCGGTATCGCTGGAAATGAAGACGTACAGAACGACAATGAAGAGCATGTGGAAGGCGAGCTGACTGACGCAGCGGATGGAGGACGTTCTGGTCTGGTTGACGCTCAGCGTTCGCGCCAGGATGATCACGTAAGTGATCTTACAGACCTCGGCGGGCTGAATGTTGAAGGGCAGGAAGGGGAAGTGCAGCCAGCCTCTGTTGCCGTTGACTTCTTCACCGAATATCAGAAGTAGACCGATGAAAAAGACGTTGAAAAGGAACAGCGCGGTCCGCTGTCCGGCAAGAATGTCGATATCAAAGGCGGTCAGCGCAAAATAGAGAATCACGCCGACGATCAGGCAGCTCGTCTGGATGATGATATAACGGCCGTTGTCTGCGGTCGCTGTCGCAGCGTAGATCATAACGATACCAAAGCCCGTTGCAACGATGCAAAGCGCCAGCAGAAGCATATCGCCTTTTTTTGCGATCTCTTTGACTTTATCATACAGCTTTCCCATGCGCTCACCTCCTACTGCTTATTTCAAGCATATATTTTAGCATGAAAAGTCAAATCTGTAAAGTTGCTTTTGCAAAAATCGGCCGCATGTGGTATAATCCCACAAAAGGATGTGAATGGAATGCAATTCATCACAAATTCGCCGGAGGAGACCGAACTGCTCGGCGAAAAGCTGGGCAGAGCGCTGCGCGGCGGAGAGGTCGTCGCCTTCCAGGGAGGCCTCGGCGCGGGGAAGACAGCGTTTACGCGCGGACTTGCGCGGGGATTGGATATCCCGATGCGCGTCACAAGTCCGACCTACACGATCGTGAACGAATACGCGGGCGGCAGACTGCCGCTGTTCCATTTTGACATGTATCGTCTGGACTCCGAGGACGACCTGTTCGATATCGGCTGGGAGGATTATCTGCTGCGCGGCGGCGTCTGCGCCGTTGAATGGAGCGAGAACGTCCGCGCGGCGATGCACGACGCGATCACCGTCCGGATCGACCGGCTTTCAGACGAGACCCGGTCGATCACGATAGAAGGAGGAAGGGAATATGCGGATCTTAGCCTTTGAGACCTCCGCCAAGGCGGCGTCCGTCGCTCTTCTGGAAGACGACCGTCTGCTCGGCGAGTACTATCTCAACTGCGGGCAGACGCACAGCCGCACTCTGATGAAGATGGCGCAGGAGCTGATCGAAAACTGCGCGCTGACGCCGCAGGACGTTACGGCGGTCGCCTGCGCGGCGGGACCGGGGAGCTTTACCGGCGTGCGGATCGGCGTCGCCGCTGCAAAGGGCTTCGCCTGGGGCAGAGAGCTGCCCTGCGTCGGCGTATCTACGTTAGAGGGAATGGCGCAGCAAGCGACGCTCTTCGACGGGATCGTATGCTGCGCGATGGATGCGCGGCGCGAGCAGGTCTATAACGCGCTCTTCTCCTGCGAGGGCGGAGAGCTGACGCGATTGACCGAAGATCGTGCGATTTCTCTGGAAGAATTGGCGCAGGAGCTGAAAAAGTTCGAAAAGTTGAAAATAATGGTTGGAGACGGCGCGCAGTTGTGTTATAATACACTCAGTAAGCAAGTTTCCGGCTGTATGCTTGCGCCGGAACAGACGGTCATGCAGCGCGCTTCGGGCGTGGCGCTGTGCGCGAGAAGAATGCTCCTGACAGGAGAAACCTTCGACGGCGCGGCGCTGGAACCGAACTATCTGCGGCTTTCGCAGGCGGAACGGGAACTGGGCGAGCGGCTGAAGAGAAAAGGAGAATAAGAATGGGCAAAGTGCATGTTTTGGATCACCCTCTGCTGCAGCATAAGCTGTCGATCCTCCGCGACAAAAACACCGGCGTCAAGGAATTCCGCGAGGCAGTCGGCGAGATCGCCGCGCTGATGTGCTATGAGGCGACCCGCGACCTTCCCACGCACGAGGTCGAGATCGAAACCCCGATCACCACGGCAAAATTCAAGGTGCTGGCAGGCAAGAAGCTCGCGATCGTGCCGATCCTCCGCGCCGGTCTCGGTATGGTCGACTCCATGATCGCGCTGATGCCCTCTGCCAAGATCGGACACATCGGCATGTTCCGCGACCCGGAGACGCACAAAGCCGTGAAGTATTACTGCAAGATGCCGCCGGATATCTCCGAGCGCCAGGTCTTCGTCGTCGATCCGATGCTCGCCACGGGCGGCACGGTGATTGCGGCGATCGACGTGCTGAAGAACGAGTACGGCTGCAAGAACATCACGCTGATGAACATCATTGCCGCGCCGGAAGGTCTGAAGGCCGTCACCGAAGCCCATCCCGATATCGACATCTACGTCACGGCGGTGGACGACTGCCTGAACGAAAACGCCTATATCGTTCCCGGTCTGGGCGATTGCGGCGACCGTATCTTCGGCACGAAGTAGAATAGAACAAAAAAGACACGCACGATCGGTGCGTGTCTTTTTATATGGCTCAGTCCGTGATCTCTTTGGCTTTTTTCAGCGAGAATTTTGTCACTGCCGGACCGATCAGCTCGTAGATCAGCGTGCCGCAGAGAATGACGGCGCGAATTTGCGTAGCGTAGTGCGGCACGACCTCGCCCGCCGCCAGGGAAAGACCGATGGCGACGCCCGCCTGCGGCAGCAGGCACGGTCCGAGATACTTTTTCACGTTGCGGTCGCATTTGCACAGGATCGCGCCAAGATCTGCGCCGACGATCTTGCCGACCACGCGCAGAACGATGTAGATCGCGCCGATGACGCCGACCGTCGGCAGAACGTCCAGCCGGAGGTCTGCGCCGGAGGCGACGAAAAAGAGCATGAAGATCGGCGGGGTCACGCTGTCGCAGATGTCCATGAGCTGTCCGACGTCAGAGGAGAAGTTCGCGATCACCGCGCCCATGGACATGCACAGCAGCAGATTGGAAAGTCCCAGCCACTTCGCAAGCCCCAGCCCTGCGAAGATGAAGCCGCAGATCAGAGACAGGCGGTTGCCCTGCTTCTTGAAGAAGCGCAGCGGGATCAGGAAGATAAAGCCCAGCACCGCGCCGGCGACCAGCGCGCCGCCGATCTCCTTGAGCGGGGAGAGCAGAGACGCGCCGAGCGACGCGCTGCTGTCACTGACCGCCTGCGCGATCGCGACGGACAGCGAGAACAGGATCAGCGCGGTAGCGTCGTCGATGGCGACGACGGAGAGCAGA
This sequence comes from uncultured Clostridia bacterium, assembly GCA_947165085.1. Taxonomy (GTDB): domain Bacteria; phylum Bacillota; class Clostridia; order Oscillospirales; family Oscillospiraceae; genus JAZOXB01. The sequence continues at coordinate 31,213 of CAMUZA010000017.1, forward strand.
GACTCCGTGACGGGACCCTTCGCGCGGTACTGCTTGATGACCATGATGGTCGCGGCAGGCGCGGTCGCAGCGGCGATGGCGGCGAGCACGAGGGAGAAGGCGACTTCCTGCCCCGCGATCAGCAGACCCGCGACGACGAACAGCACGGCGAAGAGGGATTCCAGACAGGCGATCACGATCGGCGCCGCGCCGACGCGCTTAAAGTAGCTCATTTTGAATTCGTTGCCGATGGAAAAGGCGATAAAGCCGAGGGCCACGTCGGAAATGATGGAGATCGACTCCAGAAAATCGTCGGACAGCAGACAGAACGCATCCGCGCCGAAGATCAGACGGGTCAGATTCGGCCCGATCAGCAGACCAGCGACCAGATAGCCCGTGACGTTCGGCAGATGCAGGTGCTTCGCCATGCGCCCGAAGAACATGCCTGCGAAGATCATGATCGCAAGGTCGATCAGTGTGTTGAGTGTCATGCGTTCGTCCCCATTCCCTCCGCGTAGTCGACGGGGAGCGTAAAGAGAATGCCGGTATCGGGCTTGTTCAGACCGCCCGTGACTTCGTTCACGATCCGCGAGACAGTTGCGACCTTCTCCTCCGGCAGAACCATGAGGATCGTCTTGTTCTCCTTATGCGCCGGATTCATCAGAAGACGCAGCGAAGCCATAAAGCGCAGCTCGTCGTGTCCTTCCAGCGACTGCGCCATGCCCTTGCTGTCGAGGATCGTCGCGCCGGGGATATGATGCTTGCCGAATTGCGTCAGGATCTTATCCAGGCATTCGACCTTGTTCAGAATAATAATCAAGAATTTCATCTTTTGCACCTCCTGCGGCTTTTTATATTACCACCAAACGACGGAGAATTCAACAGTAAAACCGATCATTTTTCGCCGAAAACCTGCCGGATCGTTTGCTTCGCAAGCCGGTCTGCCGCCGTAAAATCGACAAACGGCTTGCAGAGCGACTCCATGCGGTCGTGGTAGCGCTTGGCAGCACGGAGATGTGCGACCGCCTGATAAAGCAGAGCGGTGATGGTTTTGGTGTAGAATTCCAGCGACGCGCGGATCTTCGGCGGCAGGGTGGAGTTCAGATCAATCCGGCAGAAGCACGGCGCGTCGTATGGAAACAGCGCGCTTTCGCTGACGACGGCGGTATTTGCCGAGGGGATCAGCAGGTGCGTCGGCTTTTCGTCCGGCAGGAGCGGAGAATAGCAGGCGATACAGGTATGTCCGAGCGACTGCGCCCTTGCCTGCAGGATGTCAAGCAGCAGCGGAGCAAGGCTGTAGTCGTCTCGCAGAACGTAGACGCGGCTGCAAAGCGCGGCGGGCGTGTTCTGGCAGAAGTACAGTCCCTTCGGCGTGACCGCGTTCAAAAACCGCCTGGCAAAGAACGTCTGCGGATCGCCCGCCGGCTTGCACGAGGAAAGCGCGATGCATTCCGCGATTGCCGCCATCTCCTCACGATACGCCGGGGTATCGGTCACCAGACGGATACTGCCGCGTAAACTGTCCGCCGCGGCGAGACACGCCGTAACGTGCGGATACTGCGCGGCGTTTTTGCGCTGCACGCGGATGATCTCGCTTTCTTTTTCCTGCATGGCGGCGCTGTCGTATAAGTCTCCGAAATTCAGATAGTTCATAAAGCCGCCGCAGAGCCGAGGCTCCAATACGTGCGGCGCGGTGCCGTCCGCCCACGCGGCGGAAAGCTGCGGCAGAATGACGCCGTCCAATGAGTCGGGGTCGGAAGAGCATAAAATGTAAGAAACGTCCAGACCGCGCTCCTGCGCCGCGCGGCCGATTGCGCGCATAAAGGTCGATTTTCCGCAGCCGGGTCCGCCCTTGATGACCGTCAGATGCCGCACCTCTTCAAGCAGCGAATCATAATGAGAGATAAAGCCCCGCGGCGTGCTTGCGCCGAGGAAAAACACAGATTCCATAAACAGCCTCCTTCCCTATGTTTTATGCAAACCGGCGGAGAAGTGTGCACCACGGCGCGCCTGCCGGTATAGAATGGGAAAGACAAAGGGGGCTTTGCGATGGAAACGACGTTGGATCTACTTTGCGAGGGGGAGTGCGCCCGTATTCTCTCCCTGCAGCTCCATGGCGCGATGCGCCGCAGACTGCTGGATTTCGGGCTGATCGGGGGAACGCGCGTTCGCTGCCTGCGCAAAAGTCCCGCCGGCGATCCGGTGATCTATCTGGTGCGCGGGACGATGCTTGCGCTGCGCAGGCAGGACAGCAGGCAGGTCGCGGTGG
>CAMUZA010000018.1 GCA_947165085.1 uncultured Clostridia bacterium
TGCCTCCGCTGCACCTGGCGCACCTGGCGCACCTGGCGCAGCTCTTCTTCGAGCTTTTGCATCCGCGCGCGGATATGGCGGCGATCCGTTTCCAGCTTCGTTTCGCCGGGGCCTCGCGTGCCGATGCCGCCGCCGAGCCGCGACATGGACTTGCCCATGCCGGAGAGCTTCGGCAGAAGGTACTGATACTGCGCCAGTTCAACCTGCAGACGGCCCTCGGCGGTTTTCGCCCGCTGCGCGAAAATATCCAGAATCAACGCGCTGCGGTCAAGCACAGTCGCCTCCGTGATGTCCTCCAACGCGCGGATCTGCGAGGGAGAAAGATCATTGTCGAAAATCACAAGGTTTGCTTCCGTATTCTCCAGAAGCTCGCGCACCTCCCGCGCCTTTCCCTCGCCGATGAAGCTGTGCGGATCGGGCGCATGTCGATTCTGCAGGACTTTGGCTGCGCAGACGCCGCCTGCCGTTTCCAGCAGAGCTTCCAGCTCGTCCAGAGTTTCGTATGTAGCGGTCTCCTCCGGCTTGAAGCAATCCGCGTTCAGACCGACCAAAACCGCTTTTTCGATGATCACTCGATCCATCTGTTCCATGATTCTCTCCAAAAATCGACAAAGAATGAAAAAAGTCCGCACCGATTTGATGCAGACTTTTCACAAATTACTTCAGGCCATACTTCTTATTGAAGCGATCAACGCGTCCGCCGGTATCGACCAGCTTCTGCTTGCCGGTATAGAAAGGGTGGCACTTGGAGCAAATTTCGACCTTGATGTCCTTCTTGGTGGAACCAGTCTCAATGATTTCGCCGCAAGCACAACGGATCGTCGTCTGTTCGTATTTCGGATGGATACCTTCCTTCATCACATTCACCTCTTTCTTGTTTTCGTAAAGGGGCATTTTATCCCCATATTTTTTCAAAGCGCAATAATAATATCACAACTGTTTTTGAAATGCAAGTGTTTTTTTTCTGTTTTTTCAGCGAATTATAAATTACTGAGGCTGACGGACTCAAAGCGCCGCATTCTCCCGCAGAAAACGCATCAGGATCGTCGCGACCTGTGCTCTTGTGGCGCCGTTTTTCGGCAGAAGATACTGCGTTTGACCGACCGCGCTGCCCTGAATGACTTGGTTGTAGACCGCCCAGCAGACCGCGTCCTTCGACCAGTCCGCAATCTCCTGCGCGTCGGCAAACCCGCTCAATAACGCAGGATCGGCAGGCGATTGGTCCGCGGCCTTATCAAAGCGGTACAGAACGGTCACGATCTGTTCTCTCGTCAAAACGCCGTCCGGGTCGAACCGTCCGTTCCCTACGCCGTCCATGATGCCGTTCTCATACGCCCAGCGCACGGCGTCGGTGTACCACGTATCTGCCGCAACGTCGGAATACGGGTTTTCAATCGACGGTTCAGCGCAGCTCTCCATTCTCCACAGCACGGTCGCGATCATACCTCTCGTCATCGTCGCATCCGGCGAGAAGGTCGTATCGCTCGTGCCCTTGAACAGCCCGTTGACGACTGCGTATTCAATGCCCGCGTGCGACCAGTCCAGGAAGTTTTTCACGTCGGTGAACTGCTTGATCTGACATTCATGCGGATCGACCAGCGAACTGCACGCCGCCGGCTCGGAAGCGCCATAGCGATTTTTCGCGGTTAGTTCAAAGCTGAACATGCCGAACTGATCGGGGATGAAGGAAAAGGAGTAACGCTCCGTCACGGTCTCGGTGCGAAGAAAATTGCCGTTCAGCGAAATCCTGATTTGATACTCATCCGCATTCGGCAGCGGGATCCACGAAAGCTCGACTTCTTCGCCGAACTTGTAATTCTCTTTATACGTCAGAACCGGGGTCTGCGGCGCGGAGGTACTGACCGGAGCGGTCTGCACGTAAGTCACACGATCCTGCAGCCACTTTCTTGTGACCCTGGTGTTCCAGCGGATCTGGCAGTCCTTGGCGATATTGCAGTCGGCGAAGACGATCTCGTCGCCCTTGACCGAAGTGATAAAGATCGAATGCTGGTCGTTGTTGATCCGCACAACGTCGCCGGCTTTGAGCTCGTCGATCGTATTGACTCTATTCCAAGTGTGCAGCATGGTGCCCGTGCAGTCATACGCCAGCTTCGCGGCGAAGCCGAAGCACTGGATGCAGCCGTCGAACACGTTGCACCCGCAGCTTCCCTTGGTATAATCACAGACGCCGGTGCCGTGGTGGGTGCAGGGCTTGTCCGTCCAGCCGTCGGGGTCGTTCGGCTGCGCAGGATCGTGATTCCAGAATTTTCCGTTCGGGAACTTCGCCTGCAGATAGCTCAGAAACGCCGGACTGATCCTTGAATCCTCCGCGGCATTCACCGCCGCAGGCAGAATGGAAAGCAGTATGGTAAGTACGATCAGTACGCAGATTGCTCTTTTCATCCGGGAAAAACACCTCATTATAAACTCCGGCAATTTTAGCACATCGGTCGAAAGAAGTCAAGTTATGCTTTTATCGGCACTGCCCTCGCCCGTGCTTCCGCGCCCGGCGGAAGCGGCTTATCTGAAACGGCAAATAGCCCGTAAAGGTCGGACGCTCTGCGTTCCAGTTCAGCGTATTCGCACTCCGGGGCGCGTTCTCCCGCGTTCAGGATCGGGATGCCGCCGGTCGTACGCGCTTGACGCAGGATCTTCTGTCCTGTGTCGTTCAGCGCAAGCACGCGGATATACGGCGCTTCCCGCGCCAGTAATTCTCCGGTGATACCGAGGTAGGCACACAGAAGCATCCGCATCAGCCGCGTTCTCGTGTATCGCTTCGACTTCGTCGACGCAACAATCTCCTCCAGGGTCGCCTGCTCCCTGCAGGCGTGCATCAGCTTGCGCCACAGTCCCTCCGAGCCGAACGGAAGCGCCGCAAAGTCCTGTTCCGGCATGCCGCGCAGACGTGCTAGCCAAGCACGCTCGCCTTTTTGTACGGAGGACCGCGATGCGGAATCATAGAGTCGCTTTGCCTCCGCGGGAACATACCCTTCCCAGTCCTCCGTCTCTCGGAGCACGGAGGCGGAGGGGTTGTTGGGATCCATGCTGTCGTGATAGCTCCCCACGCGGGCAAGCACCATCGGCGCAAGGCGGCTTTTTCGCCGCAGGATCGCTTTGCAGTATTCCACGGCAAGGATGTCGTTCGGATTTTCGAGCAGTTCTCCGTTTCCGCCGAGGTCTTCCAGCGCGTTCTGTCTCGCGCAGGGGAAAGAGACGCCGCTCGCAAGCTCGCTGCGCAGCTTCAAAGCGAACTGCTCCGTCAGCAGCAGCCGCGCCGTCTGCATGAGTTCTTCTTCCCTGCCGGACTCGCTGCCGAAGCAGAGCGCGTCCAAGCAGCCGAGTTTTTCCAGTATCTCCACGCCGCCGGAGGCGAAGCCCTCCGCAGAGCGGAGCGCGTAAGTCACCGGCAGCTCCAGAACAAGGTCTGCGCCGCACGCAACGGCGGCGGCAGAGCGGACGTACTTATCCAGGATCGCAGGCTCGCCGCGCTGGACGTAGTTTCCGCTCATCAGGCAGATCGCCGCGCCGTGTGTTTTTATATAAGCTATCTGTTTCGCGTGACCGTTATGAAAGGGGTTATACTCGCAGATCACACCGATATTTTTCACAAAAATCCCACCATTTCCAAAATTGCTCTTGCAACGGTTCGAATTCTATTATAAAATGATTTGTATGCAACCATAGTACCACGAAAGTGAGAAAAAAGAAATACCATTTTACAGGAGATGCATTTATGAAAATTCTTGTGATCAACGCAGGCAGTTCTTCTCTGAAGTATCAGCTCATGGATCCGGATACCGGCAGAGTTTACGCGAAGGGTCTTTGCGAGCGCATCGGCATCGACGGCAGACTGACACACAAGGTCGTCGACGAAAACGACGAGGCGGTCTTGAAAGAAACGCGCGAAATTCCCATGCCCACCCATTCTGAGGCGATCGAATCCGTGCTGTCCATTCTGGTCGACGAGAAGTTCGGCGTTGTGAAATCTCTGGACGAGGTCGACGCGGTCGGTCATCGCGTTCTGCACGGCGGCGACAAGTTCATCGAGTCCTGCATCGTCGACGAAGCCTGCAAAAAAGCGATCGAAGACTGCATACCGCTCGGACCGCTCCACAACCCCGCAAACCTCAAGGGCATTATCGCCTGTGAGAACGCCATGCCCGGCAAGAAGCAGGTCGCCGTTTTTGACACTGCGTTCCACATGACCATGCCCCCGAAAGCGTACCGCTATGCAATCCCCACGAAGTATTACGAAGAAGATCATATCCGCCGCTACGGCTTCCACGGCACCTCGCACCGCTTCGTTTCCAAGCGCGCCATCGAGCTGATGGGCAAGCCCGCAAGCGAGCTGAAGGTCATCGTCGCCCATCTGGGCAACGGTTCCTCTCTGAGCGCGGTCGCCGACGGCAAGTGTCAGGACACCTCCATGGGTCTGAGCCCCCTTGCAGGCGTTCCCATGGGCACGCGCTCCGGCGACATTGATCCGTGTATCGTTGAATTTATCTGCAACAAGTACGGCATGACCCCGTCTGAATGTCTGAACATGCTGAACAAGAAGTCCGGCATGCTTGCCGTTTCCGGCGTTTCCTCCGACTTCCGCGATCTGGAAGCAGGCGCGAAGGAGGGCAATGACAACTGCGCGCTCGCCCGCGACATGTTCGCCTACGGCGTACGCAAGTACATCGGTGCATACGCTGCCGCCCTCGGCGGACTGGACTGCCTCGTATTTACCGCAGGCGTCGGCGAGAACGACGGCAAGATGCGCGCGCAGATCTGCGAGGGTCTGGAATTCCTCGGCATCAAGATTGACCCCGAAAAGAACAAGAAGCGCGGCGAAGAGTGCGTCATCTCCACTCCCGATTCCAAGGTGACCGTCTGGGTCATCCCGACCAATGAAGAGCTGATGATCGCGCAGGATACCGCCGAGCTCTGCAGAAAATAAGGCTCATGATTGCCCCGCTTTCCGCAGGGCAATTATCAAACGGAGGTGGCTTTATGACAGTTACGGAACGTCTGCTGCGCTATGTGACCTTTGATACGATGTCCGACGAAAATTCGGAGACCTGTCCGTCGACAGAAAAGCAGAAGCGGCTCAGCGCGGCGCTTGTGGAAGAGATGAAGTCGCTCGGCATCGCGGACGCATACATGGACGAAGACGGCTATGTTTACGGCACAGTCCCCGGCGCAAAGCATGCGCCGGTGATCGGCATGATCGCGCATGTGGACACCTCGCCTGCCTGCACCGGCGCGAACGTCAAGGCGCGGATCGTAGACTATCAGGGCGGAGATATCGCCCTCAATGAGACGACGGTGCTTTCTCCGAAAGAATTCCCGAATCTGAAGCAGCAGGTCGGCAAGCATCTGATCGTTACGGACGGCACGACCCTGCTCGGCGCGGACGACAAGGCGGGCATCGCGGAGATCCTGACCGCTGCGGAAGAACTGATGAAAGAAGATACGCCCCACGCCACGATGCGCATTGCCTTCACGCCCGACGAGGAGATCGGCAGAGGCGCAGACCGCTTCAATCTCAAAGACTTCGGCGCGAAGTACGCCTATACGATTGACGGTGGTCTGGTCGGAGAGATGGAATACGAGAACTTCAACGCAGCTTCTGCCGTCGTCACGTTCAGAGGCCGCAGCGTCCATCCCGGCACCGCAAAGAACGGCATGATCAACTCACAGCTCATCGCCATGGAGTTCAACGCGCTTCTGCCCATTCATGAGCGTCCCGAATGCACTGAGAAATACGAGGGCTTCGCGCACCTGTGCGAAATGCAGGGCGACGAGGAAAAGTCCGTTCTCAAATACATCATCCGTGACCATGACCGGGAAAAGTTCGAACACAGGAAAGAGGTTTTCCGCCAGGTCGCCGCGTTCCTGAACGAGCGCTACGGCGACGGCAGAGTGGAACTGGCGCTGAAAGACAGCTACTACAACATGGCGGAAAAGATCCGTCCGCACATGTACGTTGTGGACGAGGCGATCAAAGCGATGGAGCAGGCGGGCGTTAAGCCGCGCGTCGTTCCGATCCGCGGCGGCACCGACGGCGCAAGGCTTTCCTACGAGGGACTTCCCTGCCCGAACATCTTCACAGGCGGCGATAACTTCCACGGACGCTTTGAATACATTCCTATTGAGGACATGGAAGCCTGCGTCCGCACGATCAAGAACATACTGATCAACGCAGCAAACTAAGGAGGCAGCCATGAGAAATACGATCGTTTTGATTCTGCTTCTGTCCCTCCTGATCGCGCTCTGCGGCTGTGCGGGAGGCGGAGAGACTGACGCCTCCGTGCAATCCTCTGCTTCAGAAGCGTCGGAAAACGCTCCGTCGGCGCATCCCGTTCCGAGCGTGACGGAAAAGAAGCCGCTGAACCCTTATGAGGGAGAGATCCCGGATGACATTTTCGGCGTCTATGACGAAGAACGCTACACAAGTTCCGCGTTCGGCGTAGAGTATCTGCGCGACGGCAATTGGTCGTTCCAACCGCTGCATGAGCCCGCCGAGCGGGAGGAAACGCTGAGAAACGCCGGTTACGTCGATGATATGTCCGCGCAAAGCGGTCAGGAAACCCTCGGTTTCGCCTTGGCGATCCCTTCGGCGCAGTTCGGTACGGCCATGAAGGAGGAAGAATACGCGCAGGCGGTCAAAAACGCAAGCGCGAGGGACTACGCCGGCGCGGATTACGATGTCGTTTCCTCGGAAGTCGGCGCGATCGAATTCGGCGGCGAGCAGCACACCTGCTTCAATCTGACCGTCGCCGCGAACGGCATGGTCTTCTATCATACGCAGATTTTCATTCAGCGCGGCGACATCATCGGCGTGGTCCATGTCTCTGCGTTAAGCGAAGAAAGCAGGTCTGCCCTGCTGAACCGCTTCTGACAATCAATCGCCCGTTCAAATGAACAGCCCCGGATTGTGCTGTCTGCACAATCCGGGGCTGTTCGGATTTTCAAACTTTCATAAAAGTTTGAAAATCCTGCTTCATTGAACGGAGTCCGACGGTCTTTTTCAAATCTCTCTCCCTTGTTCTCCGCCACGAAAAAGGCACCGTCAACGACGGTGCCTTTTTCGTGGCGGAGTGAGAGAGATTTGAACTCTCGCGCGCTTTTACACGCCTACTCCCTTAGCAGGGGAGCCCCTTCGGCCTCTTGGGTATCACTCCGAATGCAAAAAACGATATAAAGGAAAGAATGGCGGAGAGAGTGGGATTCGAACCCACGGCGCATTGCTGCGTCACCGGTTTTCAAGACCGGCTCCTTAAACCGCTCGGACATCTCTCCGAATCACAGCGTAGTAATATTAGCACGGCAGTTTAGATTTGTCAACTCTTTCCGAAGAAAATTTCTTTTCTCCGGCAGGATCGTTCCCGCGATCCGCACCGCCAGCAGCCCCCAGACGATAACCGGCCACAGCCCCGCATGGCAGATGCAGGTCAGCCATACAGCGCCGCACAGCAGGAACAAGCAACATGCGCCGCATACGATATTTTCCGTCAATTCGGCTGTCTCCGCCGGAAACGCCAGGTGCAGCAGCGCACGCAGGATACGCCCTCCGTCAAGCGGATAGAACGGCAGCAGATTATATGCAAGCAAAATCAGATTGACGAACGCCGTCATTGGCTCTCTGTTCACAAAGATCATCAAAAGGACCGCGTTGACTGCCGGTCCCGCCGCAGCCGCTGCAATCTCCCGGGTATAACGCATCGGCTCCGTCACAAGCGCAGCTCCGCTGAAGGACAGACGGAGCTTATGTACGCGCACGCGCAATATCGCGAGCGCAAGCAAATGCCCCGCTTCATGCGCAGTCACGGAAAGCAGGAACGGCATGAACGTCTTCGCGGGATCAAAATAATAGTACGCGCACAGAAAGGCAATAAACGCGGGACTGATCTCAAGCGCCCGCAGCATGCTGCCATGTTTCACGAAATACCTCCACCGCTCTTCTCACGCCCTCGCCGGACGTGATCTTTCCGAAAAACGCCGCGACTGCCCGCGCTGCATCCGACCGTTCCATGCCCGCGATCCACGCGCCAATCCTTTCTCCGAATGCCGGACAGGTCTGTTTCAGCACGATTGCCAGCAGCACAAGGAGCAGACATACGGTCGCCGTTCGGTAGAAACCGCATGCAATTCTACGGATCATCCCGCTCACCTCGGCAATATTTTATGGAGTTTTTTCCAAAATATACTTTTGTGCTTGACAAATGAAGAATTCGTGCGTATAATAGCAAAGTCTTCGGGGTGTGGCGAAGTTTGGTATCGCGCTTGGTTCGGGACCAAGAGGCCTCGGGTTCAAATCCCGACACTCCGACCATGAAAAGGACTTGCTTTTGCAAGTCCTTTTCCGTTATTTATCTCTGGCAGGTCGTTTCAGTCGGTTGCACAAAAACACCTTGCCTCTTTATAACCGGTAGGAACATGAAATACGGAGAAAGCAAAATGAAATACTTATTCGGAACAGATCGTTCAAAAGGAACGGCCGACAACAAAGCGGACAGGCAGCTTTACAAAATCGCCGAGCTGCCGCCTGCACTCGCAGATACGCTGGCGCAAAAGAACGCCGCATTGGAACGCGCCGTGCGAAAGAACAGTCTCCCGATCGTGCTTTCGGCAATCAAGCACTTCTGTCTTGTGATCGGGCTCATCTTCGGCGCCTCTGTCCTGAATGCGCGCGTAACTCCTGCCCAAGGCTACCGCAACGCGCCTTGGGCATACTGGATCGCAGGCGTCTGCCTGCTTGTCGGCGGCTTGTTATGGCTGATTGATCGCGTTAAGAAAAAGCATTTGGATGAAAAAGCCCCCGTCAAAGAAGCCCGAAAGGCGCTGCGCGCTGCCGTGCGCAGCGCTGATAGCTACCTGTCGATCCCGCAGGATGCCAAAGATACTGACATACTGATGCTCGAATACCGTCAAGCGGACAAAGACGAAGAGCCGCGTATTCTGGCGTCGCTTCCCGTGGAACTGCGATTATTTAAGCGTGACGGAATGCTCTGCATAACGGACGGCAACGCAGTCCATGCAATCCCATGCGCGTCAATGACCGGGCTGCGGCTGGTAGAAAGCTCCGTCCCGTTTCTTGACTGGAGCAAAAGCGATCCGCCGAATCGCGAGAAGTATCTGCGCTGCGGCCTAAAACTGCAGCACGGCAACCCCGAAGCGCTACGATATTTCTGCGCTTTAGAATGGGAGAACGGAGGCGAGGTCTGGCAGTTGGCATTCCCTGCCTGGGAGTTGCCGCTGTTTGAAGAATTGACCGGACTGAAGCGCCCGAAGCTCCCGGTGTGGAGCTCGGAAAAGAAAGCTGAGAAACCGGCTTATCATCGCGACGGTTCCGTGCGACCGGTTTTTTACTGGAAGCTCCCAAAGGGCGAGAACATTGCTTCCTGGTTCGCGCCCGGTTCGGACGCCATGTTTAAGCTCAGGCATCCGAAGTTATACGTTCTGTTGGTCGTAATCGGACTGTTTGTGCTGCTTCTGCCGTGGTTCGGGTTCCCGCTGCTTGAGCTCGCTCTGATCCCCGGTGCAAACCACAATGCCTGGACTCTTCTCGGCTTGTGCGGCGGTTTTTTTGTCGGCGTCGGGTTGTTCAACATCATCGGCGCGTGGCTGCAGCAGTATCTCGGTCATTGGGTAACGATTCTCTGCCTGCTTCTCGGCGGCGGTATGGTAGCTGCGAGCTGGCTGTTGATGATATAATATGATTCTGCCGCTCTGAAAAGAGCGGCACAGACTGTCAAAAAAGGCAGAGCGTGGGTAATTCGGAGGGAAAGAAAGTGTGAAAGAAAACCGTCAGGGTTGTCTTTCACGTTCCATAAAGCAGGATTTTCAAACTGATTTTAAGTTTGATAATCCGCATGAGCGTGTCAAAAAGACTTTTTTGACACGCTCTGCCGCTCTGAAAAGAGCGGCATTTTATCTTTTGCCGTGTAAGCGCAAATTCCTGCACTTTTCGGCATTATTTTTGTTGACATACACTTTAGCTAAATTTATAATATATATTCAGTTATATGGTGGTATTCTGGTCTTTTGCAGTATTTTGCTCCGTGATTGCCGGAACGCCGACACATTTTCTGTTTCGACAGCGTAAAGCGGTGATGCTTTGGAAACCAAAAACTCAAAACGGCAGTGGCTCTTTCCTCTGCTGCTCGTGCTTGCGACCGCGGCCATAATTGCAGCGATTCTCCTGCTCCGCGGAGCGCCGCAGACGGAAGCGCACGATTCCGTCTCCGACACACAGACCGTGACGGAAGCTTCGACGGAGCCCTCGTCCGCAGCGGAAGCTCACGCTGCAACGGAAACGCAGCTCCCGCCGCCTGATTATGCCTCCCATATGGCGTATATGCATGGGTTTGATTCATTTTTCAACCCCGAGCGTCCGCTCACCCGCGCGGAAGCGGCCATCCTCATTTACCGTCTGTTCGGCGGTGATGAAGACCCCTCCGTCTATTTCTATGACGTGTCCGAAGACAGCAGCGTTTATCATGAGATCATCAGCGTCTGTGACCGCTTCCCCGGATCGCAGTACGCTTACTTCCGCCCGGATGATCCGATCACGCGGGAAGAACTCTTTACCGCGCTGTGCAGCGCCGAGGAGCTTCCGGAAGATCTGATGAACGAGGAAGCCCCCTATACCGCATTCGCACGGCAGAATGGTTGGTTCGAACCTGCCGAAACGTCCGATCAGGTCTTACGCGGCGAAGCGGCGCATATCTTCAACTGCGTTCTCGGACGTTCTCCCGACCGTTCTCTGCTCATGCAGAAATCCCCGATCGTTTTTGCGGACGTCTCCCCTGCCTGCCCATACTATGCAGACATCATGGAGGCCGCCGTTGCCCATGAATACCCGGAAGGCGAAGACGCGGAACATTGGCGTGTCACGGACTTTGGCGCGCTCAAAAGCGGCATCTACATACAAAACGGCGCCGCCTACTGCTTAATAGATGACGGCACGCTTTTGACCCAGCCGGGCATACATGACACGCAGTTCGGCACGGTCTGCGTTTTCGATGACAGCGGTCTGATCCGCGCGGACGATCGACCGCATCTGACGCCGGACGGCGTGATCTTCTGCTGCAGTGACGGCACTGTGCTGAAAAATGCCGAGCGAAACGGCTATTTCTTTGATGAAAACGGCTGCTATTCCAGCGGCGACAGCGAGCTGGACGACTTCGTGCAGGCAGTCTACGACGACTGCACGACGGAGAAAATGACGCAGGAGGAAAAGCTCCGCGCCTGCTACGACTATGTTCGCAATTTCAGTTATCTCGGCAGAAACCAGCCGCTGGACTACACTGTGAAGACCATGCCTTACGATCTGGCGAGAGGTTACGCACTCAAGATCTTCAAGACCGGCAAGGGCGACTGCTACAATTTCACTGCCGCATTCCTGTTCCTTGCCCGCGGTCTCGGCTACGACGCGGAGGGAATCATCGGCTACTGCAGCTATTTTTGGTCGCGCAGCGCCATCGCGCACGGATGGGTCGAGATCACGATGGACGACGGAACGGTCTATCTTTTCGATCCGCAGCTTGAGAATTACAACGATCGCGCCGGGATCAGCAATGAATACTACGGCGCGTATATGACGACGTACGCCGCGTCGTACGCGACCTATTATCCCAATTAGTTCATAGGAGAACCTGACATGAAAAAACTTGCACTGTTCCTTGCTGTTTTACTGCTTTTGACCGCCTGCACACCCGCTGCGCCTGCCGCAGTTACCGAGACGCCGTCCGCAGATGCGGACGCATCGTCGACCGAAGTGTCGACCGAAGCGCTGACAGAAGCGCCGACCGAAACGCCGACCGAAGCAATCCCGACTACGGAGTCCCGTGCGGAAGATTTCTCCGTTCTGGAAACGGCACTGTCTTTTGTAGACAAGAGCGTGGACGAGCTGAAAGCGGTCCTCGGCGAGCCGGACATCGCCTACTATGAGGAATCCTGCATCGGCGAGGGCGACGACGGCATTCTCTATTACGATGACATCACCGTCTTTACATTCCGTCCGGCGGATGGCAGCGACGAAATCGTGGTCGATGCGGAACTGAATGAGTGAGGTATATCATGAAAAGAATTATCGTACTTGTTCTCATTTTTACGCTTGCGGCGGCGTTATTTGCCTGCGGCGGCAGCACAAAACTGACGGCGAGCGACCTTGCCCTCCAAATCGGCGGCTTCACCGCTACGCCCGAAACGACGATGGACGACGTTCGCGCCGCGCTCGGCGAAGCGGACGAATATGCCGAGGCGGTCTCCTGCGTCTACACGGGAATGGACAAGACCTTCACCTATGACAACATGATCGTCTACACCTATCCTGACGGCGAGACCGATCGTCTTATGGAAATCTACTGCGACGGCGGTGATGCAGTCACCGCAAAGGGGATTACATTCGGCGCAAGCGTTGAGGAAATCGAAGCTGCGTACGGCAGCGGCTATACGAAGAGCGGCACGCTGCTCACCTACGAGCTGCCCGTTTCCGCTGAAAACATGGAGCCCGCTTCATTGTACTTTGAATTGGAAAACGACCGCGTGACTGCCATCGGTATAACTGCGGAACACAGAGCGGAGTAAACTATGAAGAAACGTATCATTTCCCTGCTGATCGCAGTTTTGCTGCTTCTGACCGCCTGTCAGGGCAAGCAGGACTATCTTTCCGGTACGCCGACCGGCGATGCCGCGTTGGACGAAAGCGTGGAGGCGTTGCTGACGGAAGTCTGCGAAGGCAGCGATACGCCGCTTCTTCCCGTCTATGACTGGCTCTTGACGGAACTGAAATACCGCGCCGCGCCGGGTGAAGGCGTTGAGGAATTCACGGACGAGATCACGATTTCTCTCGCCGCGGAAGCGTTGAGCAAGCGCCGCTGCGACTGCGACGGGGAAGCCGCGCTGACCGCCGTTCTGCTGCGCAGAATGGGATACGACGCCGAGATCGTGCGGGGTCAGTTCCTGCGCGGCGAAGGCGGCGAATGGGTCGATCACGCATGGGTGCGCGCAACAGTCGACGGCGTCGTCTGTCACTTCGACCCGCTCTATGACGCGCATTTTACTGCCGGCGATACCGTTTCCTGCTTCATGGCGTCCGACGGCGACATGGCAGCGACCCACAGATGGCAATAAGGAGGCGCCTCAATGTTTCTTTTGGATAAGCTGGAGCAGTATGCCGGCACGGATCGGATCGCCCTGCTTTATCAAGGTCAGGCAGTCTCCTACCGCGATCTGAGCCGTCAGGCCGAAGCGTTCGCCGCTTATTTGCTCGACGCATTCGGGAGCGACGACGCGCCGGTTCTGATCTACGGTCATAAGGATCTTTTTATTCCTCCCTGTATGTTCGGCGCGATCAAGGCAGGACACAGCTATATCCCCGTTGACACAACCTTCCCGCCGGAGCGGGTCTGTCAGATTCTCGAACAGGCGGCTCCCTGCCTTGTTGTCAATCTGTCGGATACGGAGCTTTCCGCCGCGCCCTTGATCGATAAAAACGCGCTTGCGGATATCCTTTCGGCATACGAGGGAAGATTTGACGGCATTGACCGTATTACCGATGATCACACGGTCTATACGCTCTTTACCTCCGGTACGACCGGAAAGCCGAAGGGCGTACAGATCACCGCGAAGAATATTGCGGCGTTTGTAGACGGCGTCGCGCCGTGGTTTGACTGCGGTCTGACCGAAGGTGTTTTTCTGAACGAGATTTCCTACTCCTTCGACGTTTCCGTCTGCGCGCTTTACTACGCGCTCAGCCGTGGATTCACCCTGTATACAGTTGACAAGCAGACGATGAACGACCCAAAAGCACTGTTTGTTGCCTTGCGGGAGTCGAATATTGATTTCTGGGTCTCCACCCCGTCACTGGCGGAATTCTGCGTCCGCTCTGCGCAATTCCGCGAAGCCTTGCTGCCGAAGGCAAAGAAATTCGTCTTCTGCGGCGAGGTCTTGACGAAAAAGCTGGCGCAGGAAATGCTGGCGCGCTTTCCGCATGCGGAGATGATCAATGCCTACGGTCCGACGGAAGCGACGGTCCTTGTGACCGCCGTGACGATCAATGACGCGCTCTGCGCTGACAGCCGCTCCATTCCCATCGGCTATCCTTTCTCCAATCTGCGCGCGATCATCGCCGCGCCAGACGGAACGGAGCTGATCGACGGCAAAGAGGGCGAGCTTCTTTTGCTCGGTGACTGCGTAAGCCCCGGCTATCTGCGCCGCCCCGATCTCAACGAGCGCGCGTTCTTTACGGACACGGATTCCGGTCTGCGCGGGTATCACACAGGCGACCTCTGCCGCAGGGAAAACGGCTTGATCTACTATCTCGGCAGAATGGACGGACAGGTCAAGCTCAACGGATTCCGCGTGGAATTAGAGGACGTGGAAAGCAATCTGCTGCGCGTGGAAAACATCGCCCGCGCCGCCGTCGTTCCTGTCGTTGAGGATGGCAAGACCGTCGCGCTGACCGCATTCGTCTGCCTGCAGAGGGCGGATGGGCTGTCCTCTCTGGCGCGCGCCAAGAAAATCAAAACCGCGCTTGCCGCGGTCCTCCCCTCTTACATGATCCCGCGCAAAATCGTCGCGGTGGACGACTTTCCTGTCAACACGAACGGGAAAGTCGACAAAAAAGCCCTGTCGGCGCTCGCCTGACAGACTGGAGGATTGGTTATGACCCCTTACAGCGGGCTGCCGTTTTTTTGCATACTTGTCATTGTCCTGCTGCCTGCGGCGATCTTAGGACACTGCGGCAGGAGCCTGCGACGCTACGGACTGCTTGCGACGATCCTCGTCCTTCTTGCGGTCTTTGACAACTGGCAGGCAAAGCTGCTTCTGCTGCTGTTCTGGGGATTGCAAACCGCGCTTAGCTTTGTCTACTTATCCGTGCGGAGGCGCTGCGAGAAGCGGTGGGCGCTGTGGCTGTTTCTGCTTGCCGCCCTTGCGCCGCTGCTGCTCGTCAAGCTCGCGGTCTTCGCGCCGAAGCTGCAGTTCCTGTCGATCCTCGGCGTCAGCTATATGACCTTCCGCGCCGTGCAGGTGCTGATCGAGATTTACGACGGACATATCAAAGCATTGCATCTGCTGGGTTTCAGCTATTTCCTGCTCTTTTTCCCCTCGGTATCCTCGGGTCCCCTGGACCGCTACCGCCGCTTTGCCGCCGATCTGGCAAAAGCGCCGGACCCGAAGACTTACGACAAGCTGGCGGTCGAGGGCTTCTGGAAGATCATGACCGGCGCGTTCTACAGCTTCGTCGCAGGCAATCTGATTTTTCAGTACTGGCTGGAGGCGCTGCCGCAGTCCGGCTTCGGCGCGGCTGTCGGATATATGTACGGCTACACGTTCTTTATGTTCTTCAATTTCGCCGGCTACAGCCGTATGGCGATCGGCTCTGCATATCTTCTCGGCGTCAAGATGCCGGAAAATTTCAATCTGCCGTTTTTGAGCAAAGACATGAAGGATTTCTGGTCGCGCTGGCACATCTCCCTCTCCACCTGGCTGCGCGACTACGTCTATACGCGCTTCTGCACGCAGGCTCTGCGCAAAAAATGGTTCGGCGGCGGGCGCGCCAGCTCTTACATCGGCTACTTTCTTACGATGCTTCTGATGGGCGCGTGGCACGGTTTGACGCCCGCCTATCTGATCTACGGCGCCTACCACGGCGTTCTGATGAGTCTGAACGAGCTGCTTGACACCAAGTGGAAGCGGTTCCGCAAGCTCAAGAAAAACAACGCGGTCAGCATTCTGCTGATTCTTATTACATTCCACCTGTTCAGCTTCGGTCTGCTGATCTTCTCCGGCAGACTGATTTAGGAGGGCAAATCATGCTCGAAAACATCATTGACATCATTACCGAAATTTCCGGCGCGGACGAGGGCGAGATCGATGCCGGCACGGAGCTGTTCGACGAGGGAATTCTGGATTCCTTCGGCGTCGTGCAGCTTTTCGTGCAGTTGGAGTCGCTCGGCGTTAAGCTCGACGTTGCTGAATTCGAACGCGCACAGATCTCGACGCCCGCAAAAATCGCCGCGCTCTGCGAATAAGCTATGCGAAAGAAGAACATCTTTCTGACGCTTCTGTGCTGTCTTCTCTGTATCGCCATCATACTGGCGGGCGTGACGCTGTATATCCGCGGCACGATGCCCGACTATCCGGATTCGCTCGGTTCCGATCCGAACGTGACGGAAAAAATCACGGGGCTTTACATGATGCGGCAGGCGGCGCAGCAGCCGGATACCCTGCTGATCTTCGGCTCGAGCGAGCTGAAAACGACCGATATCTGCACGCATCCCGCCAATTTCTTTGCGGGGAAACGCTGCGGCATTCAGGTCGATCTGATCGGCAGAGGCTCCTGTCAGTCGCTCGTTCACGCGCTTGCGATCGCGGCGGGAGGCGAAGAGCTCAACGGCAAAAAGGTCGTACTGATCACCGCACCGCAGTCGTACGTAGAAGAAGGCATCGCCGCTGATCTGTTCATGGCGAACTTTTCGGAGCTGCAGGTGCTTGCCATGCTGCAGGACGATACGATCAGCGACGAGGTAAAAACGTATCTCTCCGCCCGCATTCAGACGCTGATCGAGCGCTATAACGAAGAGAACGGGACTTCCCTGCAGCAGCATACTGCCGCGGGACTTCTGACGAACGCGAAAGCGGACGGGAACGGCTTTGTTTCCTCGCTTCTTCTTCCCTACCGCGTGCTCTCCGGTTGGGCGCTCGACTGTAAGGACAGAGTCGAAGCGCGCGCGATCATGCGCCGCTATGAAGACGTTTCCGCGCCGCAGAACAATACGCCGGTCGATTGGGCGGCGGAGGAAGAAGCCGCGCTTGCACAGGCGGCGTCCATGGTCACAAACAACGAGTTTTACATGCAGGACGACTACTACAGCACCTACGTCGGTCGTAAACTCAAGCAGCAGGAAGGCAAGGACAGCGCGCTGTCCTATGACGTCTCCCCGGAATACGACGACCTGCGCTGTCTGCTGGACATTTGCCGGCAGAAGAACATGGAAGTCCTGTTTGTTCACGTGCCCATGAACGGCGGCTGGAACGATTACACCGGCTTTACCGCAGACAGGCGCGAAAGCTATTATCAGAAAGTGCGCGCGATCACGGAGGAATATGACAACGTGACGCTGCTTGATCTGACACGGTTCGAGTACGAACCCTATTTCCTTTGTGATACGATGCACCTCGGATGGAAAGGATGGTTGGAAGTTGATCGCGCAATTATCGAGTTTTATCCTAAAGATTAAGCCATTTTTTCTCTCCTGCGCCGTCCTGCGTGTCGCTCTGTACGGCTTGATCGCCGCAGCCGTCTTTATCGTATGGCTGCTGAGCAAGGGCGAGGGCGTCGCCTTCCTCTACAGTGAATTCTGACGAACGGAGTATGCTATGAAACGAACGATTGTACTATTTTTATTGACCGCTGTTCTTCTTTTGACCGCCTGCGCAGCGGGCAGTAAATCGGACTATGAAACGGCG
Organism: uncultured Clostridia bacterium; assembly: GCA_947165085.1. Lineage (GTDB taxonomy): Bacteria > Bacillota > Clostridia > Oscillospirales > Oscillospiraceae > JAZOXB01. The sequence goes on from CAMUZA010000018.1 coordinate 17,467, forward strand.
CTTGACTATATCGATCAGCCGCTCTCCGCGCTGAAAGAGCAGATCGGCGAGCCGGAATCCTTCTCCTACGCCTCCTCCTGCCTCGGCGACGGCGAGGACGGCGAGCTCTATTACGACGGCTATACCGTCTATACCTATCGCGATACCGACGGAACGGAAAACGTCTACGACGTGATGAAGACCGATTAACGGAGGAACCCATGGATCATTCCATTGTACGGCGCGTTCTTGTGCTGCTGCTCTGCGCCGCTTCCCTGCTGGGATTCTCCCTCCCTGCGAAAGCGGAAACCGACTCCTATGTGGAGAGCATACTGGAAAGCATCGCGCTGCCCAAGGTGATGGGCACGGGTACGTTCGAGTTTGAGGGCGTCACGTTCCGCAGTCTCTATCTGCCGGAATATGTGATCGAGCGTTACGCAGCTTCCTCCTATGCGATCTATCCCGGGCAGACGGACCCGATGGTCGGCGAGATCAAGCGGATCCTCAATTCTGACAAGTCGAGCGATCTGTATTTCCTGGAAAACGAGCTTGTCACCTATACGCAGATCCGTCCGGAGGTCATCGACTACTTTGACGACCATCTTGCCACCCTGTTTGAAACGTTCTATCTCTTTTTCGGGTTGGAGGACAAGGCCCCCTGTCTGGACGAGCTGACCCGGTATCTGATCGACCTGTTGAAGGACGTCAGCAAATCCAGGGACAATCTGGCGAATCATCCGGAAACCATTGCCGAATACCGCGATATGCTCCACGATATCGAAGCCGTCTATAAGTATAAGCTGACAAAAAGCGGCACGCAGGGCACGATCGCCCGCTCCGGCGCAACAGACAACATGTACTATTTTGCCCAAACCGATCCGGACTGGGAGGCGATCCCCTTTGAATATGAGCACAATGGCGACACCATCAAGGATCGCGGCTGCGGATGCGCCTGCGCCTCTATGGTGATTTCCACCTATCACAAGGTCGAAATCACGCCGCGCTGGATGTGCACCTTTGCCATTCAGGATAACTGGCCGGTCAGCTACGGTCTGCCGGACGAGTACTTCCCCGGTATCGTCGACAAATACTACAGCTCTCTGGAAACCGAGCGCTACGGTACGGTCGTCCATACGCCGAAGCTCCTTTACAAGAGCGATCTCGACATGGCGACGCTCGCAGACCAGATCGGCACGCAGGGCTATATGGCGATCATCCACGTCGTCCGCGGCGCATTTACGAGTCAGGAGCACTACATGGTACTCGCCGACTATCAGGTGATCGACGGAACGGGTTATTTCCTCGTCGCCGATCCCTATATTATGCCAAGCCGCTACAGCAGTTTAGATCAGCTCCGGTCGACCGGCACCGGCAACGACGGCCTGATCTACGCGACTGCCGACGTGCTTCTGCGCGACTGCAAGGCGCTTCTGCTGTTTGAGCAGGACCGCAACGATTTCCCGCTGTTCTGCAGAGCGGCTGCGCCGCAGACCTTCCCCGCGTTTGGAGGATAATCATGGAGAGAATCACCCCGCAGTATAAGCGAGGAAAGTATATCAACCGAAAAAACCGCAAAAAGCGGATCACAATTCTCTGCCTTTGCGTTGCAATCGTTCTGACTGCCGCCGCGCTGGCGTTGGTGCTGTTCTGGGGCGACCTTTTCCCCGCAAAGGAAGAAGCTGCGCCTTCTGAGGCAAACGGCGCCGCGCAAAGCAGCGCCGCGCCGACCGACGCAAACGGCGTTGCGCAGACAGACGCGGCGACCGAACCCCCCGAGCAGATCAGCGGCACGCAGACCGCAATCGCGGACGGCAGGCTTTTGCTGACGTATGATCCCGACGCTCTGGCGCTGACGAACAGCGCAGGTGTGACGACGCTGCTGGATCGGGCGAGCGGCGCGGAAACGCCGCGCATGGATATTCAGATGCTGCCCGGCAAGCTCGGCATGCTGCGCGACAGTGAAAAGGAGCGGATCGCGATCGCGCTGATGCAGGCGTATTATTATCATCCGCAGCACACGGCGGACGCCGTATTATCGGTCGTCCGAAATGACAAAAACGAGTTTTCAGCAACGATGCAGGTTCCTGCCATCGACGGCGCGCCCACGGCCGTCTGTTCCGTCCGTCTTCTGGCGGCGGGTGATGAGCTTTGGGCGGCAGTGCTTCTGCAGCCGGAGGGCGCGGAGAATCCCGCCCTGGCAAACGCCTTTCTGTGGCTTGCCACGACAGAGGAGAACAGTTAATTGAAACGAAGCGCGATATTGATTCTTCTGCTGCTTGCGCTGCTGTCGGCATGCGCGGCAAGCGAAGAAACGCCGACTTTTACAATTGAGAATCAAGGCGCTCCCGTCAGCTATCCTCCCGGCATTCTGATGATCGGCGAAAAGGCGTTTTTTGTCGAAGCTGACGGCGTCAGCTTTTGCGGTCTGACAAGCTGTCTTGCGGAAAAAGACGGTCAGCTTCTGTACTTCGCGGATGATTCTTCCCTACGGCGCTTTTACGCCGGCTTCGTCACCATCGACGGCGACCTGTATTATGCGCCCGAGGACGGCTTTGCGCTTTGCGCGGCGCGGGAGGAGGTCATGCAGATCGGTAACGCGCTGTATGCCTTTGACGCCGATTGCCGCGTTATGGAGCTGACGGCGGGCGTGCAGGAGCTGTTCGGCAGCCTGTATTACGTAGCGGAGGACGGAACTGAGATCTCCATCCCGCCGGAAGGTCCGCTCTTGACAGATGACGGCCTGTACTGCGCGAACGCCGACGGAACGCTGGCAACGGATCTCACGTCCGGTTACCTCAGCTTTGGCTCTGACGGGCGCTATACCAGCGGAAGTGATACGCTCGACCGGCAGGTCGAGGATCTTTTGACTGCGGCGCAGACCGGCGGGACGGATCCGATCGAGGATTTCCGTCTTTGCTATTCCTATATCCGCGATCACTACCGCTATCTCAGCATGGAGCACTACCCTGCCGGCACTGACGACTGGGCGCAGGCAAGCGCGGAGACTTTCTTTGAACTCGGCAAAGGCAACTGCTACTGCTGGGCGGCGGCACAGATGTACTGCGCGCGCAGGCTCGGCATTCAGGCGTATGTCGTCGCCGGCTGGGAAGACAACCGCACAAACGATCATGCGTGGGTCATGGCGGAGATCGACGGCACAGAGTATCTCTTCGACGCGGAACTGGAGTACGCCATCGGGATACCGGGCGAAATGTTCATGGTAACGCCGGATGACGGCGCCTATCGCGGTTATTCCTACTTTTTCCCGTAAGTTAACCTTATTAAGGAGACAGGTCTCATGAAAAAAGTCAACAGCGAAGCGCGTCGCCGCTGCCGCAAGTAAGCGTCTATGGCATTCAGCAGCGCGGCGTTCGTATTTGCCTTTTTCCCGATCATATTCCTGCTGCACTGCCTCATCAAGAATCAGCGGTGCAGGAATGCGATGCTGATCGCGGCAAGCCTGCTCTTTTACAGTGCAGGCTCGCTTGCGCATCTGCCGCTTTTGATCGCGGTCGCTGCGGTCAATTACCTCGCAGGAATGCTGTTTCAGCGGAAGCTGCTGAAGAAGAAGCTGATCCTGATCCTCGCACTGATTCTCAATCTCGGCACGCTGATTACCTTCAAGTACCTTGACTTTTTCACGGACAGTATCAACAGTCTGTTCGGTTTATCCATACCGGCGGCAGGTCTTGCCCTCCCGATCGGTATCTCTTTCTTTACCTTTCAGGGCATGTCCTACATGCTGGACGTTTACCGCGACCGTGAGGTCGGCACACGCAGCTTTTGGGAATTGCTGCTGTACATTTCCTTTTTCCCCCAACTGATCGCCGGTCCGATCGTCAAATATCACGACGTGGCACAGCAGATTCGCAGCCGCAGCGTATCCGCGGAGGATATGGCGGCCGGCTGCCGCAGATTCATCGTCGGTCTGTCGAAGAAGCTCCTGCTTGCCGATCTTCTGGCAGTCGCGGTCGACGCGATCTACGCCGAAAGCGCGCGCGGCGACGCAAGGCTGTCGCTGATCGCCGGACTCTGCTACGCCATGCAGATCTATTATGATTTCAGCGGCTACAGCGATATGGCGATCGGCATGGGCAAGATGTTCGGCTTTCACTTTCTGGAAAACTTCGACCATCCCTATACGGCAGGTTCTATTCGGGAATTCTGGCGCAGATGGCACATTTCCCTTTCCTCGTGGTTCCGCGAGTATTTGTATATCCCGCTCGGCGGCAACCGAAAAGGAATTGCGCGCACCTGTCTGAACGTTCTGATCGTCTTTTTCCTCACGGGATTGTGGCACGGCGCAAGCTGGACGTTCGTTCTCTGGGGCCTTTGGCACGGGCTCTGGTCCGTCGCGGAGCGCGTCACGCCGCTGAAAAAAATCTCCGGCACGGTATTCGGTCATATCGGCACGCTGCTCGTCGTCATGCTCGGCTTTATGCTCTTCCGCGCGGGCAGTGTCGCACAGGCGTTTTCCATGATCGGGAGCCTTTTTACCGGCTACGGCTTTTCGCGGGACGCGGATCTGCTTCTGCGTGAAGTTCTGACCTGGAAGGTCGTCGCCGCCGCAGCTGTCGGCATGCTGCTCGCGACCGGTGTACAGCGCAGACTGACCGCGCAAGTGGAAAAGAGGCTGCCGCTTCGGGCAGCAGCCTACGCCGGCGCGATCGCGCTGTTCGCGCTGTGCATGCTGCGCCTCGCCTCCGCATCCTTCAATCCCTTCATCTATTTTCAGTTTTAGGAGGGTGAAGGCATGAAGAAAAACTACGGATTGATCTTATTCCTCGGCGTATTCCTGCTGATGTGCCTTTGGCCGCTTGTCGGCATGGCGGTCATGGGACCGTCCGAGGCCGCGGCGAACGAAGCGCTTGCCGCTCCGCCCTCTTTGACGAAAGGCGGAGCGTTCAACGCTGATTTTCTGAACGATACAAGCGATTATTTCGCCGATCACTTTGCCTCCCGCCGGGAGCTGGTCACCATCAATGCGAAGCTGGAGGCAGCGATTTTCGGCGAATCTGCCGAAGAGAAAGTCATTCTCGGCAAGGACGGCTGGCTCTTCTACAAGTCAACACTGGACGATTACCAGGGGCAGAATCTTCTCTCTGACCGCGAGGTCGGGGCAGCCGCGCGCTGCCTCGCGCTCATGCAGGAATATGCGCAGGAGCAGAACGTCGCATTCCTGTTTACGATCGTGCCGAATAAGAACACGCTTTATCCCGAATACATGCCCGCCCGCTGTGTCCCCTCCGAATTGCCCGGCAACGCAGAACGGCTGAGAGAAGCGCTGCGGCAGGAGGGCGTGCGATTTGTCGATCTGGAGTCTGCGTTCTGTGCGGAGGACCGCGTTTTGTATCAGCGGCTCGACTCCCACTGGAGCAATCTCGGCGCGGCGCTGGCACATGATGCGATCATGGACGCGCTCGCAAAGGACGCGGAGCGCTTCTATTCTCCCGACCGATTCACCGCCGTGCAGGATCACGAAGGCGATCTTTACGCGATGCTCTACCCTGCCGGTGCAGAAAAGGACGTACAGTACTATCCTGATTGGAGCAGGCGCTTTACCTATGACCGCCCGATCCGCAGCGCAGAGGATCAGAAGATCAGCACAAGCTGCCCTGATCAGAGCGGATCGCTGCTCATGTTCCGCGACTCCTTCGGAAACACGCTCCATACGTTTATGGCAGAGAGCTTCGGCGCTGCCTGCTTCTCGCGCGCCATGCCCTACGACCTTTCTCTGCTCGACGACACAGGCGCGGATACGCTCGTGATCGAGATCGTGGAGCGAAACATCACATGGCTGACACAACACGCGCCGATTCTGCCCGCTCCGGTGCGGCAGCTCGACCTGCCGGAAGCCTGTGATTCTTCCGTGCAATTCACTTACGCTTTCACGCAGACTGCCGACGGCGCCGTGCGCTGCTCCGGCAATCTTCGCTGCGCGCCGGATGCCGGCTCTCCGATCTGGCTGGTCTGCGACGGCGTGATCTACGAAGCATCTCCCGCAGGAAGCGGAGAATTCCCGTTCACCGCTTACCTTCCCGCGCAGCCAGCGTCATTCCGGATCATGTTCAGTCAGAACGGCGCGCTTGTCATCTCGAAGGCGCACGGATAATAGAAAGAAGAATCTGAATGAAGAGAAAGATAGCCTGTCTTTTGCTTGCGTGTCTTCTGCTCAGCGGCGTTTTCGCAGCCTGCGATACGGAGAATCAGGCGGAAATGACCGCCGTCACCATAAACACGGAGGAATCGTCCGCAGAAGCTGACGCGGAACAGACAAGCGAATCGGCGGGAGAAACCGAGGAAAAGACGCGCGATCCCATTCAGCCAAATACACCATCCGCGCAAACGCCGACGGAGCCGCCGACGGAGCCGTATCGGCAGACTGATCTGACGCTGCCGTCCGCTTCGGAGGTCGTTCCGTCCGAAACAGAGGCGGTAACACAGCCGGAGGATGATCTGCGCAGCGTAGCGCTCCTCTGCGTCGGATCCGACATTTCCGTTTTGTACGCTTTGATCGGTGCTCCGCCGAACGGCAGCGTCTATCAGGAGGCGTATGACGTCAACGGGAATCTCATCGGTGAAAACGGTGTGCTCTATTACGACGGGTTTTCCGTATTCACCTTCCGTGACAAGAACGCGGAAAGAATCATGAGCGTCAGTTGATCCCATAACAGAAAAGCGTTCCGGAGCACTTGCTCCGGAACGCTTTTCTGTTTGATTCTTTACGCCTTGTCCGGGTCGATGCCGTTGTCGGCAAAGACCTTGAGAAGCTGCTCCATGTCGTTCGGGCAGCTCATCGGATCGCCGCACGCCTTGATCGCGTTTGCGACGTCTTTTAGGCCGTTGCCGGTGATCACGGAAACGACAGTATCGTTTTCGCCGATCACGCCCTGCTCGCAGAGCTTCTTCAGACCTGCCGCGCCGGTCACGCCGGCGGGCTCGCCGAAGACGCCGCAGGTCGTGCCGACCAGCTTCTGCGCCGCCATGATCTCTTCGTCCGTCACGTTGACGACAATGCCGTTGGACTCGCGGATCGCGTTCAGCGCCTTGTCCGCGTTGCGCGGCACGCCGACAGCGATGGAGTCGGCGATGGTGTTCTCCTCCATCGGATACCACGGCTCGTTGTTCGCGATCGCGCGGTTGATCGGATGGCAGCCCTCCGCCTGCGCGGAGATCAGACGCGGCAGCTTGTCGATAAAGCCGATCGCGTACAGGTCCTTCAGGCCCTTCCAGACGCCGGCGATCGTACAGCCGTCACCGACGGAGATCGCCAGATAATCCGGCATCTTCCAATCAAGCTGTTCCGCAATCTCAAGCGAAACGGTCTTCTTACCCTCGGAAAGATACGGGTTGATCGCCGCGTTGCGGTTATACCAGCCCCACTTGTCGATCGCCGCCTTGGACAGCTCGAAGGTCTCCTCATAGTTGCCCTGCACGGAGACGACGTTCGCGCCAAAGGTCATGAGCTGCGCGACCTTGCCCTTGGGCGCGCGCGCCGGAACGAAGATATAAGTCTTCAGTCCCGCTGCAGCGGCATTGCCCGCCAGAGAGGACGCGGCGTTGCCGGTGGAGGAGCAGGCGATGACCTTCGCGCCGGCTTCCTGCGCCTTGGCGACCGCCATGGCGGAAGCGCGGTCTTTCAGCGAGGCGGTCGGGTTCTGCCCGTCGTCCTTGATCCACAGCTTCTTGATGCCGAGGATCTTTGCCAGACGATCCGCTTCGTACAGCGGCGACCAGCCGACGCGCAGGGGCGTATCCGGCGTGGTCTCTTCGATCGGAAGCAGCTCGCGGTAGCGCCACATGGTGTTGTTCTTCCGCGCAGCCATCTTTTCCTTGGTCAGAACGGTCTTGATGTAGTCATAGTCGTAGATAATATCCAGAATGCCGCCGCAGGCGCAATTGGTCAGATTCGGCACCGCCTCATATTCCTTGCCGCACTTGACGCAGCGGGCGCATTTTACGTTACGCATAGTATTCTCCTTTATATCTTATGGGATTCGTGAAGTCATATTCCCTGCCGGGTATGGCTTCTTTACATCCGTCAGCCCAAGCAGATAATCCGTGCTGACGCTGTAGAGTTGTGCAAGCGAGCATACGATTTCCGGCGGAAGCATTCGTGCACCGCTCTCATAATAGGCGTATGCCCTTTGCCCTACCCCGAGATAATTAGCCACCTGCGCTTGCGTGAGATCGCTGTCTTCCCGCAGATCGCGGATTCTTTGATAACGCATTCTTTCATCACCAGAGAAATCATAGCAAGAACAAATTGTTCTATTTACAATATGACCAATTTGTTCTAAAATATCTCTGCAGGGGGGTGAACGAATGCACTACCAGAAAATGTACTATTTACTATTCAACGCAATCACTGACGCGCTGCACGACATCGAAGCAATGAATTTCGGATCAGCACGCAGCGCGCTGCAGCAGGCGCAAATCAAAGCAGAGTCGATATATATTGATTCCGCAGATGAAAAACAGGGAGGGGATTAACCCCTCCCCTTTCTTTTCTCTTACAGAGCCTTCAGCAGACCGGTGGCCTCGTTGAATTCGTTGATGAGCTCGTCCATTTCCTTCGCCTGCGCGTGAACGGCGTCCCACGTGCCCTTGGTGTCGTACCAGAGTGCGTTCAGATCCTTCACGTCGCGCGCCTGCTGCTCGACCCAAGTGTAGTACTTGAGGTTGTGGACTCTCTTGCGCTCGGTGTAGGTCAGCTCCAGCAGGTTGTCGGTCTTGAGCCCGAGGATATGGAGGTTGTGATCCAGCGCAGCTTCGTTTTCGTTGTATTCGCCGTGCATCTCGTCGAGCTCGGCGATACGGGAGCCGTACATCACGGCGGAGTCGGTCAGGACGGTCATGAGCACGTCATGCTCTGTCAGCTCGTAGTATTTCGCCATCTTGATGCAGCACAGGACGTTCGCGATGCCGGAGATGCCGAGCCAGCTCAGCTTTTCGACAAGCTCTGCGTCAAGTCCGAGGACTTCGCGCAGGTACTTCTTGCCGTCTTCCTTATTGAACAGACGGAGCAGACGCTGAGAGTCTTCATCGTCAATGGCGATCGCCATGTCGGTATTCTTCACATTGTGGATCCAGGGAATGTGCTTGTCGCCGATGCCTTCGATGCGGTGGCCGCCGAAGCCGTTGTTCACGATGGTCGGGCACTGCAGCGCCTCACCGACAGCGACCTTTGCGGTAGGATAGTGATCCTTCAGGTAGTCGCCTGCGGACATGGTGCCTGCGGAGCCGGAGGTGAAGGCGCAGCCGAACAGACGGTCGCCGTCACGCTTCAAGGACTCGTAAACCGTCGCCAGCGCTTCGCCGGTGACGTTGTAGTGCCACACGGGGTTGCCCATTTCCTCGAACTGATTGAAGATCATCATGGACGGATCCTGCTTCAGCTCCCAGGTCTTGTCGAAGATTTCCTTGACGTTGGACTCACAGCCCGGGGTCGCGATGACCTGGCCGGCGATGCTCTTCAGCCAGTCAAAACGCTCCTTGGACATCTCTGCGGGCAGGATCGCGACGGAGTCGCAAGCCAGCAGTTTGGAGTTGAACGCGCCGCCGCGGCAGTAGTTGCCGGTGGAGGGCCATACGGCATGATGATAAGTCGCATCAAACTGACCGGTCACAAGACGCGGAACGAGGCAGCCGAAGGAAGCGCCGACCTTATGGCAGCCGGTCGGGAACCACTTGCCTGCCATTGCGACAATGCGGCAGGGCACGCCGGTGAGCTTGGACGGGAACTCGATGTAGTTCGGAACCTTCTGATACAGACCGCCGAATTCCTTCGGCTCGTTCTTCCATGTGATACGGAAGAGGTTCAGGGGGTTGACGTCCCACAGACCGACGTTGACGAGCTTTGCCTTGATCTTTTCGGGGATGAGCTCGGGATTCTGCATCTGCGCAAAGGTCGGGATAATGATGTTGTTTTCCTTGGCCTTCTGCAGGTTGTGCGCAAGGCCTTCCTTGTTGATGCGAAGATCAATCATTGTTTTTTCCTCCTGTTTTTACGTCGAAATAAAAATATGGACATAGGGTACACATGGATATCGCGGTATGTAGATCGAAGTGGATTTCCGGAGCGTACCGCCGTGCATCGGCACGAATTCGCTCCTCTCCAGATTCATCTGATTCTATCATAGCATAATCATGTAAAAAATCAATCTTTTTTGATAAAAAAATCAATGATTTAAGAATTACTCATTTCCGAAGAAGTTGTCAGAATAATGCAAAAATGTATTTGACATCTGCAATTGATATGCTATTATATAGATGTACCCGTATGAATACGGGATTGAAACGAAACAAATGACGGAGGGTTTTTTCATGGATTTTGAAGCAATCAAGAAGGCTGCGCAAGGCTACCGTGCAGACATGAGCCGTTTCCTTCGCGACATGATCGCGATCCCCAGCGAAAGCTGCGAGGAAGAGGGCGTCGTCATGCGCATCAAGGCTGAGATGGAGAAGCTCGGCTACGACAAGGTTGAAATCGACAAGCTCGGCAACGTAATCGGCTGGATGGGCAGCGGCGACAAGATCATCGCGATCGACTCCCACATCGACACCGTCGGCATCGGCAATATCAACAACTGGACCCACGACCCCTATAAGGGCTACGAGACTGAAGAAATCATCTACGGCCGCGGCGGCTCCGACCAGGAAGGCGGCATGGCTTCCGCCACTTACGGCGCAAAGATCATGAAAGACCTCAACCTGATTCCTGAAGGCTACAAGATCATGGTCGTCGGCTCCGTTCAGGAAGAAGACTGCGACGGCATGTGCTGGCAGTCCATCGTCAACGAGTACTTCAACGGACCGGAGGACGCCCGCAGCAAGATCGAATTCGTCATCTCCACCGAACCGACTGACGGCGGCATCTATCGCGGTCATCGCGGCCGTATGGAGATTCGCGTCGACGTTCGCGGCATTTCCTGCCACGGCTCTGCTCCCGAGCGCGGCGACAACGCGATCCACAAGATGGCGGAGATCATCGAAAACGTCCGTGATCTCAACGAGAACGACGCGGCTGACGACAAGGAAATCAAAGGTCTTGTCAAGATGCTCGATCCGAAGTACAACCCCGATCATTATGAAGACGCGCGCTTCCTCGGTCGCGGCACCTGCACCACCTCCCAGATTTTCTACACCTCTCCTTCCCGCTGCGCTGTCGCGGACTCCTGCGCGATCTCTATCGACCGCCGCATGACCGCCGGCGAGACCTACCAGTCCTGCCTGAAGGAAATCGAAGACCTGCCCGCATGCAAGAAGTACGCGAAGGATGTCAAGGTCTCCATGTACATGTATGACCGTCCCGCGTGGAACGGCCACGTTTACAAGACTGAGTGCTTCTTCCCGACCTGGATCAACAAGGAGTCTGCGCCGCACGTGCAGGCGCTCATCGACGCCCACCACGCTCTGTGGGGCGACAAGAGACTCTACGCCGACGAGCAGGCAAAAGAAAAGCGTCAGCGCCCGCTGACCGACAAGTGGACCTTCTCCACCAACGGCGTTTCCATCCAGGGTCGCTACGGCATCCCGTGTGTCGGCTTTGGTCCCGGCGCGGAATCTCAGGCGCATGCCCCCAACGAAATCACCTGGAAACAGGACCTCGTCGTCTGCGCCGCGCTGTACGCAGCGGTTCCCGGTCTGTATAAGCCGGAGAACAAGGACGGCTCCGCGACCTCGTTCCGTCAGGAACTCACCGGCAACGATATTAAGTAATATTCAATAACGGAGGATATACAAATGAGCAAAACCGTAGAACTTGCAAGACATCTTGAGACCCTGCACATCAACAACATGTACAAGTCCGACTTCTACTGGACCTGGGACAAGACCGACGATGAGATCGACGCGATCTTCACCGTGGCCGACGCCCTGCGCGACCTGCGTGAGCGCAACAAGTCCACGAAGATCTTCAACTCCGGTCTCGGCATCTCCCTCTTCCGCGACAATTCCACCCGTACCCGCTTCTCCTTCGCCTCCGCCTGCAACCTCCTCGGTCTGGAAGAGCAGGTCCTCGACGAGAAGAAGTCCCAGATCGCGCACGGCGAGACCGTCCGCGAGACCGCGAACATGGTCTCCTTCATGGCTGACGTCATCGGCATCCGCGACGATATGTACATCCATCAGGGTCACGAGTATCAGAAGACCTTCATGGACGCGCTGGAAGACGGCTACCGTACCGGCATCCTCGAGCAGCGTCCGACCCTTGTCAACCTCCAGTGCGACGTCGATCATCCGACCCAGTGCATGGCGGACATGCTCCATGTCATCCACTACTTCGGCGGCGTTGAAAATCTGAAGGGCAAGAAGGTCGCCATGACGTGGGCATACTCCCCGTCTTACGGCAAGCCGCTGTCCGTCCCGCAGGGCGTCATCGGCCTGTTCACCCGCTTCGGCATGGACGTCACCCTCGCTCATCCGGAAGGCTACGAGGTCTTCCCCGAGGTCGAAGAAGTCGCCCGCAAGAACTGCGAGAAATACGGCTCCAAGTTCCACAAGACCAACAGCATGGCGGAAGCGTTCAAGGACGCCGATATCGTTTATCCGAAGTCCTGGGCTCCGTTCAAGGCGATGGAAGAGCGTACCGCTCTTTACTCCAAGGGCGATCAGAAGGGCATCGACGAGCTCGAGAAGCGTCTGCTTGCGCAGAACGCCGAGCACAAGGACTGGACCTGCAGCGAAGAGATGATGAAGCTGACGAAGGACGGCAAGGCGCTCTACCTGCATTGCCTGCCCGCCGACATCACCGGTCTGAGCTGCCCGGAGGGCGAGGTCGACAACTCCGTGTTCGACCGCTATCTGGTTCCCCTCTACAAGCAGGCTTCCTACAAGCCGTACATCATCGCTGCGATGATCTTCATGTCTCAGGTGAAGGATCCCGTCGGTACGCTGATGGCTCTGGACGCTGCGGACAACAAGCGCAAGATGTTCTAAACTGATTTGAGCGGGGGCGATGCTCCCGCTCAAAAAATGATATGAGGTAAGAGAATATGTCTAAAAGAATCGTTATCGCTCTGGGCGGCAACGCTCTGGGCAACACCCCCTATGAACAGCTCCAGCTCGTCACCGAGACGGCAAAGCCCATCGTCGATCTGATCGCGCAAGGCAACGAGGTCGTCATTGCGCACGGCAACGGTCCGCAGGTCGGCATGATCAACCTCGGCATGGCGACCGCCGCCGAGGCTAAGGCGATCAAATCCGACATGCCCTTCCCCGAATGCGGCGCCATGAGCCAGGGCTACATCGGCTACCA